>DATFWL010000549.1:0-17080 GCA_035259385.1 Vicinamibacterales bacterium
GCAGTACTACGAGAATCGCCACCGCGAACAACAGGTCCAACTGCTCAAGAAACGAGCAGCCAAGCTCGGGCTGCAAATCGTCGAACCCGATGCGGCTTGACCTCGCTCGTTCGAAACGGTTTCTGGAGAGAGGCGGAAAAAACGGCGTTAGCGGCGCTTCGCTGAACGTTGCGGCGCGCTGCTGCATTGTGCGTCAACGCCCGAGAAATCTCGTTATTTTCGGTTTCGCCTTGTGCCACGCTTAGCCGCTCCTTGCTGGTCTATGTTGCGTCCAAAGGACAAGAAAAGGGCAACGTCCCAGACACCGATTTTGAACCAGCCCTCGGCCCGTGGGCTCAGAACGGCTCCCGCCAGCGGAGGCCCGGGAAACGGGCGTAGTCGCGATCGGTAGTGACCCACTCGCAACCCGATTCGATCGCCAACGCGGCCAGCCACGCATCCTGCACCAGGTTCCCCGTCGCACGGGACCTCCTACATAAGTCCGTGAAGATACGCCAGTGGCGGGGGCCCGGCTGCACGACAGTGCAGTGTTCGGGCTGAAGAATTGCGTCGCAGAAGGCCAGCACCTCCGGCGTTGTACTCGGATGCACGTAGATGCGGCGGTGTGTGCCGATGCGAATGACCGATGCCAAGACCTGCGGCGATATGCCGTACGCGGCTTCGCCGTTGACGACCGTGTCGAGCCACGAGCGATAGTCGTCGTGACGCTCGGCGTCGCGGCGGAAGGCGTACAGGAGGACGTTGACGTCGGGCAGAATCACAAACGTCCGTCGAGCCGGTCCATAACCGCGCTTGAGTCGTCGAGGTCGACGCCAGGATGCGTGCCGCCCGTGGCTCGTGATACCGGTAGCGTGATGCGGGCACGGCGCCCTCTGGCGCGGCTTCCCGCGAGCACCAGCCTCAGCCCGCGCTCGATCAGTGCCGTGACCGTCTCGCCTCTTCGTGAAGCCTCGGCTTTCGCTTCGCGCAGAAGTCCTTCATCCAAGCGAACAGTCGTTCTCATGCATCCCAGCATGCACGAGATGACATACGTATGTCAAGTCGCTGTGCAATTCGTTTTTCGCAACTGTCCATACTGAAAACCGATCTGCGTTCACCGACATTGTGGACTTTCCTGTACGAGTTGTCGTCTCCATTGGGAACACCCAAGCTGTGTCTTCGAACATTCTGTACACTCAACGGCGAGTTCTTGTCACCTTGGCGAATCGTCCGTCCTCGCGGCGGATGGCGGATAGACGTTCTCAAGAACGACTTGAGCGGCGTATGGAGAATGGCCGATGATCCTGTCGACCGTCGCCAGGACCCGTCGGAGTTGAATTGCGGCCCGATGCCGGCCACGATCTCCCCATGCCGCAGTTGCTGATGGTGGTTGTCCACGGCTTGGCGATGAAGACGGGCAGGATCGTGAACATGAAGACGTTCGTGTCGTTCTACAACGGCGACGGACGCGCCGACTGGACGTTCGCGGTCCAAATCGTCTTCAAGGATGTTGCGCGTCGGTTGGTCCGTCCGGTGAAGAGGAAATCCAGCAGCGGCTGTATCCCGATCGCGCGAAGTTCTTGAGGGAAGAGCAGCGACGCTTCGAGATCCTCGACGCGCATTGGGGCGTGCCGGTGAACGAGCTGGATCCAAAGTAGGCAACGTCGCCCGCGGGGGGGAGCGATCACCGCCGCGGTTGTCGAAGGGGGCCCACGAACGTCCGACCGGCCGTCAGAAGAGCGGGCAAGCGTCGGAAGGAGTCCTCATGCCGCTTCGTCGAGTCCTGTCGTGGCTCCTCGCGTACGCGTCCATCGCCTCGCTGTCTGCCGTGCACGCGCAGTCGGTCCGATCGGATCAACAAGTGCTCACCGAGCTGGAACAGCGGTGGAACGACGCGTTCTACCGGAAGGATGTCCCATTTATCCAAAGCATCCTTGCCGACGAGTTCATCGCAACCTACGAGGATGGCAGCCGCGGCAACAAGGCGAAGGAGCTGGAGCTGGCGGTTGGGTTCAATCAGCAAGTGGAGTCGGCGGTCCCCGACGAGTTCACAATAAAGATTTACCGTGATACGGCCGTCGTCTGGTTCACGCTTCACGTCGTCGGCATCCGCCAGGGACAACGGGCGGAGTTGACGCTGCGCTATACCGACGTGTGAGTGATCCGCGACGGCCGGTGGCAATGCGTGTCGACCCAGAGTACGAAGGTTGCCGGATAAGAGGCACAACCACTGTTGTTAACATGGCCGCAAGGGGCATGGAACGCGATCCCCTGTTCGTCTTACAGCCACTCGGATCGCGAATCGCTGCCCGCGCCCATCACAATGTTGAAGCCGTACGATGTACACGAGCGGCTCCACGTGTCGGAGGACTCTCAGATCAAAATCGGCGATCGATAGACCTCGAGATCGGGACGGCGATCAGGCGTGCGAATGTCGTTCGCCAAAACACCTCCGATCGCTCCAGACGAGACATCCTGACCTGAGCTCTGCCGCGCCGCGCCGCGTAACCCCGTGAACCCTGATTGACTGTGGACCGCGTCGACGCCATCGCGAACGCCCTGCTGCACGTTGGTCACTCTTCCCGTCGCTCTCCGCGGACGCACTCAACGTAGTCGCGCCGGGCGCGTCAATCCGCTCCTCTCCCCGCTCCTCCAGCGACGCGTGGAGCGTCCATTCGAAAAGCTGACCCGCCTGAACCCGTCCGATCGAGTTTTCAGTAGCGACAGGCTGCGTGTCGCTTCGGCTGGACCTTCAAACACGCCCGTCCTGAGACGACCAAATAGCGTGACGTAGCGGCTTCGAGTGTGATCTGCGCGGCAGGCGACCGAACTGCTGGTTGACTACGCTCGAGACGCGGCAGACCGTCGCCGAGATCCAAAGCAATCGCGAACAGACCGACCAGCGACGGACTCGCAGCCGAGAAAGCGTCGCCAGCAGGCAAGGTCAGACGACGTCGCCGGCGCACGTGCACCCGCGCGCCCGCGACTGTCACCGCACGGTGTAGCGCGGCCCGGGCTTGATCGGGACGTCGCCGAACAGACCCCACTGCAGGACACGGGCGCCGGTGGAGCCGGGGGTATTGATGAGCCATTGCCCGCTGGACGGCCGCCAAACCGCGAGATCTGCCCTGCCGTCGCCGTCCCACTGTCCGGGCACCGGCACGTCGCCCGAAGTGCCCCACTGCTGTGACGTGGCGACGCCGTTGCCGCTGTTGATGACGAACCACGTGCCCGACGATGGGCGCCACACTGCAAAGTCGGTCTTGCCGTCGCCGTCATAGTCCGCCGGAACCGGGATGTCGCCCGGAGTGCCCCACTGCTGTTGGGTGACCGCGCCGGTGCTGCTGTTGATCACGTACCACATCCCGGACGGCGACGATGGGGCGCCGGCAGGCGTTCGCCGATCCGAGCCGGGGCGCCACACGGCAAGGTCGATCTTTCCGTCGCCGTCGTAGTCACCGGGTACCGGAACGTCGCCCGCGATGCCGAGCTGCTGCGACCGATAGCCGGCCGAGCTCTGCAGGATGTGCCAAGTTCCCGTCGACGGCCGCCAGAACGCGATGTCGGTGATGCCGTCGTTGTCGTAGTCGGCCTGCACGGGGACGTCGCCGACCCCGCCCCACACCTGCACCGTGTCGCCGCCCATGCTGGTCTTGATCCACCACTCGCCGGTCGAGGGCCGGAAGATGGCGAAGTCCGCGATCCCGTCGCCGTCATAGAAGCCAGGGACCGGAATGTCGCCGACCATGCCCCACTGCTGATCGACCATCGGTGCGCCACTGTCGCTGGTCGCGAGCCACTCACCCGTCGAGGGCCGCCACACCATGCGCTCGGCGTAGCTCGAGCACCACGGGAGAGGGATGCCGCGGTTGGCGAAGAGCAGGTCGATGGGCCGCTTCTGCAGGCCCCGCGCGACCCAGGCGCAGTAGAAGTCCTCGATCCTCGGATTCCACGGCAGCTGCGTGAGCTCCCGGTCGAAGATCTGGAAAATTGCCGTGCCCTGACCGCTCGACACGTCAAAGCTCTCATTGCTGCCCCTGTCGGTGAGATCCCAGAGGATCGCGGCGACGTTGTCCTCGACAGCCGAGGCCGTGACGATCCAGCCGTTGCCCGGAGTTCCGGCCTGGGTGCCGACCACGTTGCACGGTGGAGGCGTTTCCAGGCTCGGCAACGGCGTGGTGCCGCCCGTGGCCTGAGGGAAGGGAGCGCTGATGAGGGTCCCGGTCGGAAGCGAGGTCACGACGGCCTGCGCGAAGTAGTCCGCGAATCCCTCCATCCATGCGTGTCCCGGGGTATTCAGCGTGTAGCTGTTCCCGACGTCCCTCGCGGTGCACCCATCGTGAATCGCCGCGATTGGCGCGAACGTGCTGAGGTGTTTCTCCAGCCAGTGCCCGTATTCGTGAATGACTCCAGCGTCGTCGAAGACCGACGCGTTGTTGATCACGACCTGATCGACGGTGTAGTTGTACCAGCTGCTGACCGACACCGAACTCGGCTGGATGGCGGCCTGCGTGAGCGGGTCGGTCTCGCGCGGATCGCGCCGCGCTGATGCGTAGTCGAAGGCGCGGCGCACCGCCTCCGCGAGGTTGAAGTGCTCCGACGTATACACGTCGGTGAAGTCGGACGAGAAGTCGAACGTGTCCGAGCACGACGAAGCGGCGTGCGTGATGATCGTGTTCGGCCGCCCGGGCTCGGTGGAGAACGCGCCGTTGCTGATGATCTGATCCTTGGGGATGACTACTGCTGCGTAGTTCTGCGAGTAGATCCGCACGTCGTAGTTGCCGATGTGACAGAGCGGGTCCGTGAACCGGATCGCGCCGGTCGCGTCGGTCACGGTGCTGCCCGCGAACCCCCAGGTGTCGAAGAAACCGTATCCCTTTGTGTAGATCTCGACGTACGCGAACGCGATCGGGCGCTGGACGGAAGCGCCGGTCACTCCGTTGACTACCTTCGCGTAGGTGAAGGTGCCCGTGACCGTCGCTGCGCGTGCGCTCGCCGACGCCAGCGCGGTGAGCGCCAGCACCAGGACGACTGTCCGCCGCTGCACCGCCCTTGCCGTCAGGACCTGACCGCTGCGGTTGAAGCTCCGATTGAGACTTCGATTGAAAACCCGTATCACCGTCCCTCCTCCAGTTGGCTCTCTTTACCAACGTCAGCCGTCGTGCTGGCGAACAGCGCCTTGCACGCAACAGCGCGATTACTGGCAATGGGACCGGCAATACGATTACTGGCACCGAAGTCGATAGGTTCAATGTGTTAGCTACCGGGACCGGCACGGTCGTCGGGACCCTCACGATCAACAGTTCGTTCTCCGCGACACGGCAGTAGGGAGGCGAGATGCTGAGAATGGTGACAATCCCCATCGCAGTGTAGGATGCAGTCAGTGTTCGAGCCCAAAGATCAAGAGGCGCTGCGCCGACTCACGCAAGCAGACATGTTCGCGAGCGGCGTCCGCGTCGCGCTGTCAGCGTGGGTCCCGTTCGGCGGCATTATCGGCGAGTTCGTCACGCAATTCGTCCCGCGGCAACGCCTTGACCGGCTGCAGGGTTTCATCGAAGGGCTAAACGAACGCGTCGGGTCTCTCGAAGATGAGTTCAGAGCACGGTTGGTGCAGAGTCCAGCGTACTCAGCGCCGCTTGAAGAGGCCTGCCTTGCGGCCGTTCGAAGTCCTAGCGACCGGCGTCGTACTGAACTCGCCGAGGTGCTTCGGACCGGCCTCTCTCACTCAGATGCAGATCTCGCCGGGCATCATGCGCTGCTGCGACTGCTCGATGGTCTGAACGACGCTCAGATCATCATCTTGATGGGATACGGTTCATTTGGACAGACGATGGTCAACCCAGAACGCGACACATTCTTTGAAAAGCACCCCGGCATTTTCGCGGTTGAGCCTCCCAGCTACGGCGACGACGATCCGAAAGAAAGTGCGTGGGCGTTGCGGAATCACTACGAAGACGAACCGATCGCACGAGGGCTGCTCCGAGATATGGAGGGTTTCGTAAAACCTCAACACAAGCGCCTTGAGATCACTTACCTAGGGCGGCTGTTGCTAGAGGCTATCGGCCAGCCGATTGCGCCGTAGCTTTCGCCCCCCGCCGCCAGCGGATCATAGATTAGGCAGGTCTCCGAGCTGCTCGCCCAAACAAGAAGACTCTCATCGCTCGATGCTGATGGTTGGTATGCTCGTGCCGTACACGACCTATCGGCGACGAACTGATCGAGGCTACACGAAGCGCGAGCCGATCGAAGGCGCAACGGTGCCGCCCGCCGTTGTTGTCTATGTGTCGCCGTCACAGATCGGCGAGCTGTCCACACCGACATTCTGCACTCTCGCGCGCGAGTTGTCGTCACTGGTCACGTCGAACCGCCTGCGATGATCCCCGGGGATTGAGTGGGATTAGCGGACGACCGATGATCAGCCGCATGACCACAACGGGCCGCCTTCAGCAGCGCTACGATCACCGCCTTCGGGATCTCGTCCATGTCACTGGGGACGTGACCATCGCGCGAAGCTTGGCGTCCCGCGCTCGACGGCCCCGGGGCTGGCTCCGCACGGCACCGAGCGTCGTCGTCAGCGTTGACGCGACGAACCGGACGGCAGCGGAACTCCAGCGAGAAGTCTTGGCGCTCCGGCGACGCGTGAAAAAGCTCACGGCACTCCTTCGGCTCACCGTCGCTTTGATTCGAAGCGCGAGACTCACCTTGACGCACGAGCGTCTGCCCGTCGGACGCGACAAAGTCCGGATCCTGCACGCCGTGGATCGGGCCCGTGACGTTGTGCCATTGCGGACGCTGCTGCGGTTCCCGCGATTGTCGCCGAGTCGCTTCCACGCCTGGCGGCGGCTGGAGCATTGTGCGTGCTGAAAACATCGAACGTGTTGAGCTTGTTGAACTTGTCGGCGGTGCCCGGTAGTGCTCAGTCCGCAATGACGTCCGTGCTGATTTCTTTCCTTTCGATGCTCCGAGGAGTGGCACGGTCACGTGCCGCGCTGCATCTCGAGGTCCTCGCGCTACGCCATCAGCTGCAGGTGTTGCAGCGGTCGCGACCGCGCCGGCTTCGCCTAGCGACGATGGACCGGTGGCTCTGGGCGTGGCTGGCACGTTCATGGAGCGAGTGGCGTACAGCCCTCGTGATCGTGAAGCCGGACGGTCATCGCCTGGCATCGCAAGGGCTTTCGCCTATTATGGACCTGGAAAAGTCGGCGGCGCGGCGGGCGACCGCCCGTCCCGCCCGATCTCTGGACGCTCATTCGAACGATGTCGCGCGACAACCCGTTGTGGGGAGCGCAACGGCTTCATGGCGAGCTCTTGAAGTTGGGCGTCGACGTGTCTCAGGCCACGGTCTCGAAGTACATGGCACGTCCGAATACACCGCCCTCGCAGTCCTGGCGCACGTTCCTGACAAACCACCTCCAGCAAATCGCCGCCGCCGATTTCCTCGTCGTCCCAACGGCGACTTGTCGGCTCTTGTTCGTGCTGGTAATCCTCGCGCACGAACGCCGCCGGATCGTCCACGTCGCCGTCACCGACTGTCCCGCGGCGGCGTGGACCGCGCAGCAACTGCGCGAAGCTTTCCGTGGAACGAGGCGCCACAATATCTGGTTCACGATCGGGACTCGGCGTTCTACGCGTGGACGACGACGGCCGCGGCACTCGGGATCGAAGAAATCCTCACCGCTCCACGATCGCCGTGGCAGAACGCGTCCGCGGAGCGGTTGATCGGGTCTATTCGTCGCGAGTGTCTCGACCACATCATTGTCGCCAATGAACGCGGATTGCATCGCGCCTTGCATGCCTCGGTTGCGTATTACCTAAAATGTCGGACGCACTTGTCGCTAGAGAAGGATGCGCCGGTGTCTCGACTCGTCACAACACCGACCGACGGCGCGATCGTCGCGATTCCTCACCTCGGCGGTCTGCACCACCACTACGAACGCCGAGCCGCGTAGCCGCGGCTCATCGACAGTACGACCTATTCCGCGCTATTGCGAACGGCAGCTGCACGTCCGATCGACTATCCACCGCCCTCCACGCGTGCGATGAATATGGGCTGCGCAACGCCGCCCATGCGGCTATACAGCCAACGGACGAACGCCATTCTGAAGGCGAGCCGACCTGAACGCGCCCGATTGAGTTTCCAGTAGCCACAGGTCGTGTTGAAGCGGGACTCAGTCCATCCGCGACGCAATGATGTTGAGCTTGTCGGTTTTTGAACCGTACGGACCGGCGCCTTGCTTGACCAGGTTCCCCCGCTCATCGGTCGCGGAGAGCGGAAAGTTCCACTCCTCAATCGTGCCGTTCGCCCAATCGACGCGCAGCTTAGCATCGACCTTCCACGATCCGATGCCCGTGAGCGCGCCCTCGAAGGACCGCCATTCCGCCGGCCCCGAGCTGAAGTCTGTTCCGGCCCTGAACGTGTAAATCCAGCCGATCTCGCCGACTTTGACGTTCCATTTGCCGACTGGGCTTCGTTGCGCCGCTCGCTGGAGGATCGTGTTGAAGTCGGGCCCGAACGTGCCGTGATCCCAGAACCGAGCGTCGCCGCAGCTCGTGTTCAGTTGGAACTGCTGGTGGACGCCGACACCGGAGGTCCCAGCCCGGGCCATGCCCACGTAGCTGAAGCCGAGCTCGCTCTTAAGCACAGTGAGCAGGGCAGCAGACGCGGTCATCTGTGCGTCTTCCAATTTTTCTCGACAATGCGCGGTGTGCTCGATGCCGACGTACCGGGGGTTCCAAGGCTTACCGATGTGCGCAGCTCCGTCTTGAAGCGATCGGAATTGGGCGATGCGGCCGGATCGATCGACCATAAAGTGGGCCGAACGCTGCGGCTCGCTCGAGCCGGTGAAATCATTTTGTGATTCTTCGAGACTCAGCAGTTTTCCAGGCCTTTCGCATGATGTTCCGGGATTCGTCGTATGCATTACCACGCCAAGCGGCCTCGTGAGCCCCGCCAGGACCTCAGAATGAATCACTGGCAATTTCACCATTTTGATCGTCGGATCGCTGATCTTCAGCCAGTCGGTCATTGATCCCTCCTCTGAAACGCGGAGTACTCCTTTGTGGCTGAGCGCCTTCCTAGGACGATCGTCGAGTCAGCCCTTGGTCGGGCGCCTGGTGACAGCCGCTACGTACCGTATAACGATTCACGCGAAGTACGAGAACTTGTCATACAACCGTGCGGTTATATGACGCTTAGCCTCCGAAAGCGCGATCGAAGTGCGGCACTCGAGCGGTGGGTGGCGGCCGGTTCCTAGCCGGAGCGCCGTTTCGCCTTCGCCTGACGTTCGCGGCGTTTGGTCGCTGCGGCCAGGCCAGCCTTTCTCGCACGTTCGCTCCGCTCGGCTGCGGTCATGTTCGCGGCTGCCGTGCGGCCGCCGCTCGCGCCCCGCGGAGGCCCTGTGCGCGGAAGTAGGCGAGCACGTCGGCTGATAGTTGGGTCTTAGCCTTTGCCATCTCACTCCCGGTAGGAACGAAACGCACGTCTTGGCGAAGACCGCATGGAGGGGCAATTTTGTTGGCAGAAGTGGCAGGCACGCCGGTTTGACGCATCACCGAACCGAAGCGTGTACCTATTCCGCGAGACGACTACTGACTGGAACCATCCAGCCATCTTGCAGCAGATCGACCCGCAATGCGTCCGCTTCGGCGATCGCACCGGCCTTTAGCGGAAACCGCCGGCCATATATCATGAGGCCGCGACCACGCCGCCGCGACTCGAACCGACAATGCCAGCCTTCCGTTCCACGGTCGCCCAACGCACCGCCAATGCGCGCGTCGCGAACGCGCCACCGCCGTAGAACAGATCGATCCCGTCCTCGAGAAATTGCACTTCGTATCCGTAACCGCTCCCACGGCAGCAACGATGGCTTTGTTTACTAATCCGATCATCGATTCGGCAGTGATCCGGAGACGACGGCGCCTCTCTTGAAGACCGCAACCGTCCGTTGCAGCGCCGAAAAATCCTGCAGAAGATCACCATCCAAAACTGCCAGGTCGGCGAGCTTTCCTTCCGCGATTGTGCCGACTCTGTCGACGATCCCAAGAGCTTCTGCCGCATTACGGGTCGCCGCAGTCACAATCGCCGACGTGGACAATCCAGCGCGATGGAGCAGCTCCATTTCGTGCAGTGTCTGGGCGCCCGGCAAAGAGCGCGGGTCGTCGAACCTTACTGGACCGTTGAACCAGTCAGTTCCGAGAACAAGCTTCACACCCGCGTCCGCAAGAGCGCCAACGGCGTTGAGATTCCTTTCGAAGCACTGACGCATCGCCGGAGTGTAGGGGCTGCCCTCGGTGGTCCGCTCGACGCCAGCGGCGTCTTTGTAGCCGTCCGAGAAGGACACCGTTGTCGTCACGGGGAGCTTCCGGGCAACCAGCACGGCGGCAATCTGTGAGATGCCCGCCGAATCTGGAATGTTTTTGTAGTTCAGCGGGGGGTGAACGAATTCGTCGACACCCAGTTCAGCCAGATGCGTAGTGGCCTCCAGATCCCGCGACATGGAGACATGTGCAATGATGCGAAGCCCGTTGCGGTGTGTCTCGTTCACGAGAGCTGCCACTATTGCATCGAAGAGCGGTGGCACTCCCTCGATGGCGAGATCGTCAACAACCATCTTGACGGCGTCCACTTTCGCTTGCACGAGCTCGCGAACTACCTGCCGCGCCTGCTCCTCGTTCTCCACTTCCCGGGCAAGCGTTCGACGACAAAACGGGTTGTTTCGACATACGGTCGTGGCGGGGTGACCGCCCGGCGAAGAAGGGTTAGGGCCAGTAATGATCAAACGAGGGCCGGAAAGCGCCTGATCCATCCGATCGCGAAGCTGAGCGATGTACGGCAGTGGATCGCCCGTCGATCGAATGGTCGTAATCCCATGACGGAGAAAGTTGGTCAGTATCCCCGGCAGCCTGGTCCGTTCGTAGTCTCTCAGCGATCGCTCATCCACGATCTCCGGTGCGATCAGCAGATGCACGTGAGCATCGATCAGTCCTGGAATGATCGTTCGCCCACGAGCGTCGACAACGCGTGTCTTCGAGTTCGCGAGACGGCGGACTTCCTCGTTGGATCCCACCGCTCGGATTCTGTCCTGCGCGATAGCAACTGCTTCGGCCGTCGGACGGCTTGGATCCCCTGAGGCATGATGGAACTCGACGGTGGGAAGGCGATTCAGATTACCGACGTTGCCGTCGGAGTCCACAGCTTCGCCGTCTCCCCTGGCAGCCGATCGATTGTGTTTCGGGCGTCTTGCTGCGGTGGCCAGCCGAACGAACGCACGCTGGTGATCTGCGAGTTTCCAACCTGCACGACCCGCCGACCCCTGCACGTCGAGAACTACGCCGGCGGTCGCGTGAGGTGGGCGCCTGACGGACGCGGCGTTGCCTATGTGGGCGCCGACAGGCAAGCGAACATCTGGATTCAGCCGTTGGCTGGCTCACCGGCTCGTCCGCTGACGCACTTCAGCAATCGGACGATCGCCGACTTCGCGTGGTCGCCCGACGGCCGGCAGCTCGCTATCGCCCGCGCCACCACGACGAACGACGTCGTGCTGTTCAAGGACTGAAACGGTGACAGCGTTGGGGGCTCGCCTCGGCCCGTCCGACACCTTCTCCCCGGTGTGAAGCCGGCGGCATGGCTAAGTCTATCGCACGAAAGACACCAAGCTCGGTCGTGGATGTTGCGCCGAAGATCCTGCCGGCGTCGTTCTCTAACGATCCTGAACGCGTCGCTTCGTGATCGGCGCAAATCGAGACGGTCATCAGGCCTCGGGTGGCCGTCTCGAAATCATGTGATTCCGGGGCGCGCACCGGTTAGAATCACGCCCGTCCGACCAAATCCAAGTGGCCCTCGCTCCTGGCGCTCGCCTCGGCGCGTACGAAATCGTGTCGCTGATTGGCAGCGGCGGCATGGGCGAGGTGTATCGCGCTCGTGATGCCCGTCTCGCCCGTGACGTGGCGATCAAGGTGCTGCCGTCCCAAGTCGCCGCGGATCCTGACCGTCTCGCGCGGTTTGAGCGGGAGGCGCAGGTTCTGGCGTCGCTGAATCACTCGAACATCGCGCAGATTCACGGCGTGGACGACTCGGCGGGCGTACCAGCGCTTGTGATGGAGCTGGTCGAAGGGCCGACGCTCGCCGACCGCATCGCGAAAGGGCCGATTCCACTCGACGAGGCGTTGCCGATTGCGAAACAGATCGCTGAAGCGTTGGAGGCCGCACACGAGCAAGGGATCATCCATCGCGATCTCAAACCAGCGAACATCAAGGTGCGGACTGACAGCACCGTGAAGGTGTTGGATTTCGGTCTGGCAAAGGCGTTCGATCCGGCCGTACCCAGTGGTAACGCGACGTTGTCCCCGACACTCTCGATGCACGCGACACAAGCCGGTATCATTCTTGGTACCGCGGCGTACATAAGCCCCGAACAAGCCGCCGGCAAGCCGGTCGACAAACGCGCCGATGTCTGGTCGTTCGGTGTGGTGCTGTGGGAAATGCTCACCGGCCAGTCGCTGTTTGGCAGCGGCGAGAGCGTCTCGCATGTGCTGGCCGACGTCCTGCGCGCGCCGGTCGATTTCGTGAAGGTTCCAGCGGGACCGTTGCGACAGTTGCTGCAACGCTGTCTGGACCGGGACGTGAAGACACGCCTGCGCGACATTGGCGAAGCGCGCGTGGCGCTGGCGCGCGGGTCGCTCTCAGGGCCCGCATTGGAGGCAGCTCCGCGCGCGGTCCAGGTCTCGACGACTACACCGCGTCTGTGGATGGCGACCACCGCAGTGATGGCAGCGCTTGCGGGCGTTGCGTTCTGGGGATGGCTCAAGCCCGCGCCGGCCGGGCCGCGTCCGTTGATCCATTTCACGACGGCCGCGCCGCAGGGCGCGGGCCCCAACCCGATTGCCGTTAGCCCTGATGGCTCGCACATCGCTTTTGCGGACGCGGCGCTGAAGTCGATCTATATGCGGGCGATCGATGACCCGGTTGCGAAGCCGCTTGCGGGAACCGAGGACGGTCAGATGCCGACCTTCTCTCCCGACGGACAATCGCTCGCGTTCATTGCAGGAGCCTCGGCGCCTTATCAGTTGAAGAAAATCCCCATCGGTGGGGGCGCGTCACTGACGCTGGCGGGCGGCATCGGGGCGGCCGTACCAATGACGTGGGGTGACGACGGCAATCTGCTGCTCGGCGGCCCGGAAATCTTGCGAGTTCCCGAGGCAGGCGGCGAGCCGGTCACGATCGCGAAATCGGCCCCCGCCAACGGAAATCTCTTGTTGGCGTACCCGCAACTCTTGCCTGGCGGCAAATACATTCTCTCGAGCGTCGTGACCCCCAAGGGAGTGGCCGGCCTTCGCATCGTGGCCGTCGACGTTGTCACCGGGAGCCTGAAGGTGTTGCTCGAAGACGTTGGAGAGGTCCGGTTCGTTCCGACGGGCCGAACGCCGAGCGTCGGCCACCTGGTGTACGCCCTCAACGGCTCGCTGTTCGCCGCCTCGTTCGACGCGGACACTCTCCAGGTCGGGCCGGCAACGCCGGTGCTCGAGGGCCTGCGCAATCTGGGAGGATTGACGCACGTCGGCTTTTCACGTTCCGGAACGCTGGCGTATGCCGGCCGCGATAACCTTGCGTTTGGGACCACGTCCACGTTGGTCTGGGTGGACCGGCAGGGAACCGAGCAGCGGCTGGCTGCGCCACCGCGCTTGTACTCGAGCCCGAGGATTTCTCCAGACGGGGGACGCGTCGCCTTCAGCCTCACCGAGACGAGACAGATCATCGATGTCCAGCTCTGGGTACATGACCTGGCGCGTGGAACCACGAATCGCCTGACATTCGAGAAGATGAACGTGTCTCCCGTCTGGACCGCGGATGGCAAGCGACTGATCTACCGCTCGAGTACCAACGTCACTAACCTGAGGGGAACGCTCGCTTCAGTGGCGGCGGACGGTAGCGGCCAGCCCGTCACGTTGATTGATGAAGGTGTGGCTCCCACACCGACGTCGGTTTCACCGGACGGCAAGGTGGTCATCGGAGTTCGTTCCGCGAGCGGTACCGACACGTGGGTGCTGCCGCTGGCGGGCGACGCCAAACCGCAGCCGTTTCTCGACAACCGCTTCAGGCGCGGCGATGTCCAGTTCTCGCCCGATGGCAACTGGTTGGCGTACGAATCCAACGAGGGCGGTCGGAACGAGATCTACGTCATGCCCTACCCCGGTCCAGGTGGCAAGTGGCAAGTGTCCAGCGCTGGAGGCACACAGCCGCGCTGGAATCGCAAGGGCCGCGAGCTGTTCTTCCGATCCGGCACCAGATTGATGGCCGTGGACGTCGAAACCGGCAACGCGTTCCGCGCCGGAGCCCCGCACCTGCTGTTCGAGAAGGTATCGAGTGACTATGACGTCGCGCCAGACGGCAAACGGTTCCTGATGCTCACGCCAACGACGTTGAGTGCGGAGTCGACCGAACTGCACGTGATCTTGAACTGGTTCGACGATCTCAGGCGGCGAGTGGCGCTTCCGAATTAAGGGGTCTGCGTACGCGTGCCGCTGACAGCCGAGCGATCAGCGCGGACATTCTGCAATTTCGTGCGCGAGTTCTCGTCATGTCGGGCGGCACGAGCGTCTACGGGACAACAGGGGCGCTGCGCTCGAACACGGCGGTGCCTTGTAGGGTCAGGAACTGGCGCGGTGACTCGTAGCGGCGTCTTGGCCGTATCCGGAGTTTCCTCCTGCGTGCCCGTATAGACGCCACCGTAATTCCGTTTCCAGTCCCCGCCGCATCGCACGCAGCATGCGGATTTGCCGCACTACGCGCGCCACCTTCGCCAGGACGATGTGATGTCGCACCGTGTCGAATAGGCTTTCAGGTCCAAATCAATGACGTAGGTCTTCCTCTGGATGATGCCCTCCGATACGCGTTGAACCGCCGCGTGCGCCGTCTGCTTCGGCCGGTAGCGGTACGACCCCGATTGGAAGTCAGCTTCGAAGATCGGTTCTCTTCCTGAAGATAGTCGATGACGTCGCGCTGCTGCTGATTGAGCCAGCCGGCGAGCGCGACCATGACGAATTGCAGGGATGCGACGGCGACGGCATGGCGGCCAGCTTATCAGAGGCCGAGTTCGTCGCAGCCTTGGGCGCTCCGTTGCGATGTGGATCCGGGACACTTCGGCGGCCTGATCCCGAACCCGGTTCTGGGCACAAAGATCTCTCGACGATGGGGATCACGACGGCCGCTACCGGGCGGCGCGGATGAGCAGGAGCGTCTGATCGTCGAGCTGCGCCCCATGCGCGCGGACAGCCGCGAACACCCGATTCTCGATGCTCTCGAGCGGCGCCGTCGCATGGTCTCGGATCAGCCCCTTGAGTCGATCCAGTCCGAACTCCCGATCCGCGCCGTCGAAGACCTCCGTCAGACCATCGGTCAGGATGACCAGCAGATCGCCCGGCTCACAGGCGACACCCGCCGATGTAAAGCGCTGATCGCTGAACATCGCGATCGGCACTTGCGGTATCGATAGTTCAGACATCCCTGAAGTCGCCGCGTGATAGTGCAGGATCGGCAGATGGCCGGCCACCGTGAACCGGAGCGTCGGTCCGCCGTCGTGCTGCACGCCGGCAAACGTCGCGAACATCGCGGGACTCTTGAGATCGAAGAGCACGCTGTTCACCGTATTCAACAAGTCGTCGAAGCGCTCTCCGGTTCGAAGCTGCGTGCGCGTTGTGCTCTTCAGCATGCCCATCAGCAGTCCGGCTGCCACGCCGTGACCGGACACGTCGGCAACGAAGCTGGTCCATCCCGTCCGCGATTCTACGACATCGACGAGGTCCCCTCCGACATCCCCGCTCGCGAGCGATACGCCGTGAAACTCGAACCTGCCGATCGTCCGCGCAATCCGCGGCACGAGCTGCCGGTGGATGTCTTTTGCCAATGCGATGTCCGCGTGCAGGCGGCCGTACCGCGTGCTTTCTGCCCTGGTGACGTTCGACAGCAGCACGAAGCCGACGATGATGGCGGACGTCGCGACGTTGACGTCGGCCAGCAGTCGTGCCCGCAGTGCCTCACCCGCGAGCGGCGGGCCCGGCGGGCCAAAGATCCCATCGAACTCGATCGCAAAGGCGATGTGCAGGGCGACCAGCACCGCCAACAACCGCGGCCGGTGCCAGACGACCACCACATAAGCGACGGCGATGCCACCGGCGAACAGCCCGTTTGCCACGAGACGAATCGGGCCATTCGCTCCCAGGCCAGCGATGTCCGTCAGCAGCCCGGCCGGAAGAAAGGTGAAAAAGACGCCCGCCAGAAACAATCCGTATGACCGACGCGACATCGATTTCCAAGACTGGTATCGCGTCGACCACGAGCGGGCGCCGGCCATGGCACCCAGTATAAGAGCTTGACGCAATTCGGCTGTGCATGCTGAAAATGTCGTACGTGCTGAAGCCGTTGAACTTGCCGACGGCGACCGGTAGGCTCTGTTCTGGATGATGTCCGTGCTGATTTCCGTTCTGGCGACCCTCAACGGCGTGCTGCGGTCACGTGCGGCTTTGCACTTTGAGGTCCTGGCGCTCCGCCATCAACTGCCAGTTGTAAAGGGTGCGTTAAGTCGATCTGTGTAAAATAGCGGCTTTTCTTAGAGGAGAAGCCGTGCTCCTGTCCGTCCTTTCTGTTGCCTTCCAACGCATCCTGCAGCTCGTCTCGCTTCTGTTCCGATCCGCTGACTCTAAAGAACTTGAGATCGTCGTGCTGCGCCGAGCTGTTCACACCGACATTCGGCACCTTGCGGCGCGAGTTGTCGTCATTGCGGCGGCATCGCACGCCGGCTGCCCCCTCATTCCCTCAAGGGGCTCAGGGGTGTGAACGAACTGCTGGATGATCATCCACATGATCACCTCGCGACGCCCGCAGCAGCACTACGATTACCGGCTGCGGGATCTCGTCTACAACACCGGCGACCTGACCATCGCTACCGATCTCGGGGTTCCTCGTGGGGGTTCCGAAAATTCTGATCACCACTTTTCCGGAAATTCTGACCACCTGCCGGTAGCCCTACCGGATCAGAAGATCGTCGGAGGTTCAGCCTCCGGCGAGGGAAAGGATGATCGAAATGCTGAAGCGGCACGAGACTCA
>DATFWL010000550.1:0-85262 GCA_035259385.1 Vicinamibacterales bacterium
TTGCGCGACGTGACCTCCTCGTTCGCGGCCGGCGCAGTCGGCCTGCTCGGACCGAACGGGGCGGGCAAGAGCACGCTGCTCAAGTCGCTGCTCGGGTTCATCGTGCCCGAGCGCGGGCGCATGCGCGTGCTCGGCTACGACGTCGCCGAGTCGCCGCTCGAGATTCGCGCGCGGGTCGGCTACATGCCGGAGAGCGACGCCCACATTCCGGGGATGAATGCGGTGTCGTTCGTCGCCTACTGCGGCGAGCTCGCCGGGCTGCCGCGCGTCGACGCGATGCAGCGCGCGCACGAAGTGCTCTTCTACGTCGGCCTCGGCGAGGCGCGCTACCGGAACGTCGAGACCTACTCGACCGGCATGAAGCAGCGCATCAAGCTCGCCCAGGCGCTCGTCCACGATCCGGATCTGCTGTTCCTCGACGAGCCGACCAACGGCATGGACCCGAAGGGGCGCGACGAGATGCTCGAGCTCGTCCGCGATCTCGCCCGCAACAAGGGAGTCAACCTGATCCTGTCGTCCCACCTGCTGCCCGACGTCGAGTACACCTGCGATCACGTCGTCGTCATGGACAAGGGGAGCATCGCGACGTCGGGGCCGATTCAGGCGCTCAAGCAGCCCCGTGGCCGCGTCTACGAACTGCGCGTGAAGGCGCCGGCCGGCGACGTCGGTCTGTTCCTCCAGAAGATGCGCACCGCCGGCCTCGACTGCCACGCGACCGACGAGGACATCATGCGCGTGTTCGTACCGGGCGACGGCGGCGCGCGCGACCTGTTCGTGCTGGCGGCGGCCGAGCACGTCCAGGTGCGCCATCTGCGGCCCAGCGTGCCGACGCTCGAGGACGTCTTCGCGCACGCGGTGGGCGAGGAGTAGCGCGGTGCCGATTCACGATCAGGGTTATCGCCGGTATCGGGGAGAGAAGGCGCGCTCCGGCACCGGCTGGATTGTGATCACCCGCGCCGGGCTGCGGACCTTCTTCGCGAAACGGGCGTTTCTCGGGCTGCTGCTGGTCGCGTGGTTCCCGTTCTTCGTTCGCGCCGTCCAGATCTACGCGGCTGCGAACCTGCCGCAGGCGCAGATGCTGGCGCCGACCGCCGACACCTTCCGCCAGTTCCTCGAGCAGCAGCAGACCTTCGTGTTCTTCATCACCGTCTACGTCGGCGCCGGGCTGATCGCGAACGATCGCCGCGCCAACGCTCTGCAGATCTACCTGTCGAAGCCGCTCACGCGCGCCGAGTACATCTTCGGCAAGCTCGCGATCCTGATGACCTTTCTCACCCTCGTCACCTGGCTGCCGGCGATCGTCCTGCTGATCGTGCAGATCAGCTTCGCCGGCAATTTCACGTTCCTCACGAAGAACCTGTTCCTGTTCCCGGCGATTACCGTGTTTTCGTTCATCATGGTGACGATGGTGTCGTCTGCGATGCTGGCGCTGTCGTCGCTGTCGAACAGCAGCCGCTACGTCGGCATCCTGTATGCAGCGGTGATCTTCTTCACCCAGGCGGTCTACGGTGTGGTTTATGCCGTGACGCGCAGCACCGCGATGTCGTGGATCTCGTTCTCCGCCAATCTCTCGCAGGTCGGCGACGTGATTTTCCGCGAGACGCCGAAGTACGAGACGCCGTGGCCGGTCTCGCTGCTGATGATCGTCGGCCTGATTGCGCTGTCGGCGTTCGTGCTCGAGCGTCGGGTGCGCGGCGTCGAGGTCGTCGCGTGACCGGCATCATCGCCGCCGACCATCTGTCCAAGTGGTACGGTCAGGTGATCGGGCTGAACGATGTGTCGGTCGCGGTGCCGTCAGGGATCACCGGCCTCCTCGGACCGAACGGCGCCGGCAAATCGACGTTCATGAAGCTGATCACTGGTCAGCTGAAGCCAAGCAAGGGGTCGATCGCGGTGCTCGGCGCGCCGATTTGGGGTAATCCCGCGCTCTATCACCGCATCGGCTTCTGTCCGGAGCAGGACTCGTTCTACGAACGCATGACCGGGCTCGAGTGGGTGACGGCGCTGGTGCGGCTGAACGGCGCCGGCGACCAGGAGGCCGCGTCGATGGCGTCACGCGCGATCGAGATGGTGGAGCTGACCGACGCCTCCAACAAGAAAATCGGCGCGTACAGCAAGGGGATGCGGCAGCGGATCAAGATGGCCCAGGCGCTCGCGCACGATCCCGAGCTGCTGATTCTGGACGAGCCGCTCTCCGGCATGGATCCGCTCGCGCGGCGGCGGACGATCCGGATGATCAAGGACTGGGGGCGCGCCGGCAAGAGCGTGCTCGTTTCCAGCCACATCCTCCACGAGATCGAGTCGATGACGGCGAACATCCTGCTGATCAACCAGGGCCGGATCCTCGCCGAAGGCAACGTGCACCAGATTCGCGATCTCATCGACGAGCACCCGCACACGGTCCACATCAAGGCGGAGCACGTCCGCACGCTGGCGCGCGAGTTCCTCGCCGACGACGACGTGCTGAGCCTGCGGCTGGAGGAAGGGGCCGTCGTGGTGCAGACGGCGCGTCCCGACGCGTTTTACGCGAGGCTCACCGAGCTCGCCGCATCCGGCGAACACGGCGCGATTCACGAGGTCACCTCGCCCGACGACAACCTGCAGGCCGTCTTCCAGTACCTGGTGAAGTCGTGAGCGTCGAACCGATCGCCACCACCGAGTCTCCGCCGCTCGCCAGTCGTCGGTTCCCGACGCCCTCGCTGTGGAATTCGGCCTTTCGCGTCTTCGATCTGTCGCTCGGGCAGATGCTCTGGTCGCGCCGGTCGGTCCTGCTCGGGCTGCTCCTCGGCGGACCGGTGGCGATCGCCTTCGCGCTGCGCGTCGTGTTCACTTTCTATCCGTCGGGGTTCCGGATCAACGGCGTGCAGCCCGCTGGCGTCTCGATCTTCGGGATGATGATCTGGCTGCTGTACATCCGCTTCATCATCCCGGTACTCGGCGTGTTCTATGGGACCGCGCTCATCGCCGACGAAGTGGACGACAAGACGATTACATATCTGTTCACGCGGCCGATTCCCCGCAGCGCCGTGCTGCTGGGGAAGTACCTGGCGTATCTCGCCTCCACGATCCTGCTCGTCCTGCCGTCGGTGATGCTCGTGTATTTTCTCGTCGTCCCCACGGGCGGCAGCAGCATCGGCGAGGCGTTTCCCTCGCTGCTGGCCGACTTCGGGATGGTCGTCGTCGGCCTCGCGGCCTACGGCGCGGTCTTCGCGCTGGTCGGTACGCGGCTCAAGCGGCCCCTGGTCGTCGGCCTCGTGTACGCGTTCGGATGGGAGCCGGCGGTCCTGATGTTCCCAGGCTATTTGAAGCGCCTCACTGTCGCCTATTACCTGCAGGCGCTCGTCACGCACGAGATGCCGCAGGATTCCGCGGTCAGCATGGTCCTGCAGCTCTTCCACGAAGTCCCGACGGTTTTTACGAGTCTCCTGTGTCTGACGGCCATCATCGCGGTTACTCTATGGAGTGCAGGGCGGGCGGTGGAGCAGCGCGAGTATGTCCTTGAACAATAACGATCTTCGGTCCGTATAAGAGCTTGAGGCTCGACCTATGACCACGAGGACCCGTTATTTCGTCATAACTTCGCTGGTCGTGCTGGGGGTCGGCCTCGGTTCCGGGCTGGTCGCGTACTATGTCGGCTTCCCGGCCCGCGCACAGAGCTCCGGCGCTGGACCGCGAGAGCTCCAGCTCGTCCCGCGCGACGTAGCCGTCGTGGCATTCGCCGACATTCAGCAGGTCATGACCTCGGAGCTGCGCCAGAAGCTCCACCACGCCCTCCCCACCGAGCCGCAAGGGCAGCGCGAGTTCGAAGAGCACACCGGCATCAACCTCGAACGGGACGTCGATCACGTCGTCGCATGCGCGCGCCCGAGTCGCGGCGACACCGGACTGCGCGGCGCAGGGATGGTGCTGGCCAGGGGCCGGTTCGACGAGGTGCGCATTGAATCGCTGATGCGCGAGCACGGTGCTCACGTCGAGGACTACCAGGGCCAGCGGCTCATCGTTGCCGAAGTCCATCCCCACGTTGACGTCGATGTGGACAACACGTCTCCGTCGCCGCGTCGCGCCGTCGAAGAAACGCTCGCCGTGTCATTCCTCGAGCCCGGGCTCGCCGCTGTCGGCAGCACGTCGATGGTCAAGACCGCGATCGATCTCCGCCGCGCCGGCAACAATCCGCAGACAGGCGTCGAAAGCGTGATCGGCAACGAGGAGCTGATGAGCCTCGTGCGCTCGATGGACAACAGCTTTCAGACCGCGTGGGCGGTGGGCCGGTTCGACGCGCTGCGCGCCAACGCCAACCTGCCAGACAGCGTGATGAGCCAGATCTCGGCGATCAACTGGTTTGCGATCAGCGGTCACGTCAACGGCGGTCTCCGTGGCACGGTTCGCGCCGAGGCGCGCGACGACGAGGCCGCGAACAATCTGCGCGACGTGGTCCGCGGATTCCTGGCGCTCGCGAAGCTGAGCGCCGGCTCGAAGCCGGAAATCCAGGCGATGATGGAGTCGCTCGAGCTCGGCGGAACCGGGAAGACCGTGTCGCTGTCGTTCGCCGTCCCGGCCGAGATCTTCGACCTCGTCGGCGCCGCGAAATAGTCACACGTCGCAGGTCGTCAGTCGCAAGTCAGGCAGTGGCGCGACTGACGACTTGAGACTTGAGACTTGAGACTGTCACCCTGCCGCGGCTACACTCCTCCCGGTTTGACCGATCTCGTTTTTTTTTACGGTACGTTGATGAGCGGCTTCGAGCGCGCCGGCCGAGCGCGCGTCGACGCGAAGCTCACGCCGCAGGGCCGCGGCTGGATCGCCGCGACGCTGTTCGACCTCGGACTCTACCCAGCCGCGATCCCCGCCGCTGACAGCCGAGTCTGGGGCGAAGTCAACCGCATGACCGATGTCGAGACGGTGCTCGCCACGCTCGACGAGATCGAAGGATTTCGCCCGACCCAGCCCGATCGCAGCCTCTACACGCGCGTCGAGACGTCGGTCACCTTCGAGGACGGCCGTGTCGCGAACGCGTGGGCATACTTTTACAACGCGCCGCTCGGCGGCGCACAGCGGATCGAGTCGGGTGATTATCTCGAACATCTGAAGGTCAAATGATGACGAGGAGCACGGTCTGGCCGAAGCCGGGCACTATCGCGATCACGAAGGCGGTCCGGCCAACCCCGGACACTGCCGCACAGTCCGAGGTGATGACGAGGCCGATCATCGCGCTCGCGGTTGTCGTGGTCGTGTCCGGCTTCAGCCGGACCGTCTCCGCGCAAACGGTGGACGGCGACCTCGACCCGCGGATCGTGAAGCTGGTCGCCTCCGTCTCAGAGGAGCGGCTCGGCGCGATCGAGAAGAAGCTCGAGAGCTTCGAGACGCGCAACTCGCTTTCGTCGACCACGTCCACCACGCGCGGCATCGGCGCGGCCCGTCAGTGGATCTTCGACGAGATGAAAAGCTACAGCCCGAAGTTGCAGGTGAGCTTCGACACCTACCAGGTGCCGCCGCAGGGGCGAATCACCCGGCAAGTCGAGTTGCGCAACGTGATGGCGATCCTGCCGGGGCGCAGTCCGCGTCGGATCTACATCAGCGGTCACTACGACACCGTCGCGCGGCCCGGCGGCCAGGGCGCGACGAACGCCGGAGCGCCGGCCGATCCCGACGCGCCGGCCGCGCGTCCGGCCGATCCGGAAGCGCCGCTGGACAACCTCGCTCCCGGCGTCAACGACGACGGCAGCGGGACGGCGCTGACGATCGAGCTGTCGCGGGTGTTCAGTCAGAGCGGCATCGACTTCGACGCGACGCTGGTGTTCATGTGCCACGTCGCCGAAGAACAAGGGCTGGTGGGCGCGCGCCTCCACGCCCAGCGAGCCGTCGCCGAGAAGATTCCGATCGAGGCGATCCTCAACAACGACATCGTCGGCAACGACCGCGGCGGCAACGGCATCGTCGACGGCGCGACCATCCGCGTGTACTCCGAAGGGCCCGAGGACTCGCCGTCGCGCGAGCTCGCGCGTTTCGTGCAGCGCTGGGGCGGACGCTACGTGCCTTCGCACCGGGTCCGCCCGATGGCGCGGCCGGACCGATTCGGTCGCGGCGGCGATCATTCGGCTTACAACCAGCTGGGATTCGCGGCCGTCGGCTTCCGCGAATCGCGCGAGAACTTCACCCGGCAGCACGACGTCCGCGATACCTACGAAGGGATTTCTCTGCCGTACCTGGCCCAGAACGCGCGCGTCAACGCCGCGGCCGCGGCAACACTCGCGCTCGCGCCGCCGCCGCCGACGGTGGTGAACGATCGGAATCAGCCGCAAATCGGCCGCGCCCCGACAGGCTACGACGCGAACCTGAAGTGGAGCGCCGTCCCTGGCGCCGCCGCGTATCGAATTTTCTGGCGTGAGGCCTGGGGGCCCGACTGGCAGCACGACATGCTCGTCGGCAACGTGACCAACGTCGTGCTGCCGAACATGCAGATCGACGACTACGTCTTCGGCGTCGCCGCCATCGACGGCGCCGGCCACGAGAGCTTCGTCACCGCCTACGTGACGCCGCCGCGGGCCAGCACGCCGATCAAGGAGCTCGACGGCCGGCCTGGATCGCGTCGATGAACTCGTGAATGACGGTCGCGACGCGGTCGGCCGGCTCGACGAACTCGATGCCGGCCGTATAAACGATGAGCTCGTGCTCGACGTCGGTTACGCTGCAGTGGGCGACGCGTCCCTTGACGACCACCGAGCGATCGCCAAGGGTGAGCCGGAATTCGTGCAGGGAATCGAGCTGAAGTGGAAAGGCGGTTTCGATCTGCGCGCCGCCGCGGCTGATCTCCGTGATCGCCATCGGCTGGAAGACGGTCACCTCGCCCTTGAGTTCACCCAGAATCTGAATCCGCTCGGTATCGCGCTTGTCTTCCGGCCGCCCCATCCGGCGCGACTATAGCATTCAATTCATCCATGCCGCGGCCTTCGACGCGGCGAACATCTCGGACTCGGTCGGCTCCGCCTTCTCCTCACCCGCATCCTGGCCGTCATACTCGGTCGTATACGTCAGGACTGGGATATGGCGCGTCTCGGTGTCGAGCTTCATCATCGACAGGACCTGGAACCCGTCGGGATCGTCGATGCGCACGCAGAGGATGACGAGGTTCGGCTGGACGCGCTTGATCTGCGAGTACGCGTGCTCGCTCGATTCGACGAAGACCACGTCGTAGTGCCCGGCGTCGAGCACCGTCTCGAGCAGCTCGAGGATCTCGGCGGTGCCGTTGACGATGACCACTTTCTGTGTCGTCGTTGCCGCCGTAGTGCGGCGAAGCGTTTCAGCGGACTGCCCGGCGTTGGTCAACATCGCGTCGCGTCTCCTGCGCCCCGATACTTCAGAATTCGTGCCACGGAGCGGCCACGGATTTCCCGCCAATTTTGCGCGGTTTCTCCGCCCCCTTTCGGAGGTTGTTTATGTGTCCGCACGAATGTTGCGGACCTGGCTCATCGGTAACCTGCTGCAGCCGCAGCCTTTCGCCATCTTGTTGCAGCCGGGAACCACAGTACGGCATTGTCAACGCCTATGAGGATTTCTTCTGCCCCCACGACGACCTATCACAACTTTATCGACGGTGCGTGGGTGCCTTCGGTTTCAGGCGATCTGTTCGAGGACCGCAATCCTGCCAACACGGACGACGTCGTCGGCGTCTTCCAGAAGTCGACCGCCGCCGACGTCGCGGACGCGATCGACGCAGCGCGGCTCGCCTACGAACGCTGGCGGCTGGTGCCGGCGCCCAAGCGCGCAGAGCTCCTGTTCCGCGCCGCGCAGCTGATCGCCGAGCGCAAGGACGCCTTCGCCCGCGACATGACCCGCGAGATGGGCAAGGTGCTCGACGAGACGCGCGGGGACGTCCAGGAAGCCATCGACATGACGTTCTTCATGGCCGGCGAGGGGCGCCGTCAGTACGGACAGACGGTGCCGGCCGAGATGCGCGACAAGTTCGCGATGTCGGTTCGCCAGCCGATGGGCGTCGCGGCGGTCATCACTCCGTGGAATTTCCCGATGGCGATTCCGTCCTGGAAGATCATTCCGGCGCTCGTTTGCGGCAACACCGTGGTCTTCAAGCCAGCCACGCTGACGCCGCTTTCCGCGCTGAACTTCGTGAAGATCCTCGAGGAGGCCGGCGTGCCGCGCGGCGTCGTGAACCTCGTGACCGGCGGCGGCGGCGACGTCGGCAACGCGATGCTCGTGAGCGACACCGTCCGCATCGTGTCGTTCACCGGATCGACCGAGGTCGGGCGCACCGTCTCCGAGCACGCCGCGCCCTCGTTCAAGAAGGTCCATCTCGAGATGGGCGGCAAGAACGTCGTCCTGGTGATGGACGATGCCAACCTCGATCTCGCCGTCGACGGATGCCTGTGGGGCGGCTTCGGCACGACCGGTCAGCGGTGCACGGCCGCGAGCCGCGTGGTCGTTCACGAAAGGGTCTACGACGCGTTCCTCGAGCAGTTCGTCGCGCGCGCGACGGCGCTGCGCGTCGGCGATGGTCTCGATCCGGCGACGCAGATGGGCCCGCTGGTGAGCCAGGGCCAGCTCGAGACTGTCACCAGCTACGTCGAGATCGGAAACGACGAAGGCGCGCGCCTGATGTGCGGCGGGCGGAAGCCGTCAGGCGGCAGCGGCGCCAGAGGGTATTTCTTCGAGCCGACGATTTTCGCGGACGTGTCGCCATCGATGCGGATCGCGCAGGAAGAGATCTTCGGCCCGGTGGTCTCGGTAATCGCGTGCCGATCGTTCGAGGAGGCGGTCGCGATAGGCAACGGTGTGCAATACGGCCTGTCGGCTTCGATCTACACTCAGGACATCAATCGCGCGTTCTCGGCGATGCGCGACATGTATACCGGCATTTTCTACGTCAACGCGCCGACCATTGGCGCGGAGGTCCATTTGCCGTTCGGGGGCACCAAGGCGACGGGCAACGGCCATCGCGAGGCCGGCACTGCGGCTTTGGATGTCTTCTCGGAGTGGAAGTCCGTGTATGTCGACTTCAGCGGCCGGCTGCAGCGCGCGCAGATCGACGCGCAGGAAATCTGACGCGGGTCGGGTGAGTCGGGTAGGCCGGGTGGGTCAGGTGGGTCGGACGAGTTCGATCGCTTTGACTTCCCGACCTACCCGGCCCACCTGGCCCACCTGCCCCACGCGACCTCGATGAACTGGGCCGTCATCGGATTCGCCTTTGCCGGCGTCTACGTGGCGCTGACGACGGCCCTCGCCGATCAGCCGTCCGCTCGGCTGATTGTCGGCAACATCGCGCTCCTTCTTCCGCCGATCGCGCCAATTGCGGTCCTGGCCAGCCGCCGCAGCGCGTGGCGCGGCCGTCAAGCCGTGTTCTGGAGCGCCATCTTCGCCTGGGCGGCGGTCTGGCTCCTTGGTCAGCTCGCCTGGGCGTCCGACGAGCTGCTGCGCGCGGTGATCCTGCCGTGGTTCAAGTGGCCGATCATCCTGCAATTGTGCGCGTCGGCGCTGCCGCTCATCGCGCTCGTCGCCTGGCCCCATCGCGCCGCGCCGGATGAAACGGCGATCACCGGTGCGCTCGACATCACGGTCCTCGCGTTCCTCACCGCGTTCCTCTACTGGTGCCTGATCATCGCACCCGGGATGAATCCGGAGCACTCGGCCCTCGCGCTGCGGATGCTGGCGACGATCGGTCCGCTCGTCCGGCTGGCGGCGGTGATCGGTCTCCTGGCGGCTGCGTGGTCCGCGGGCAAGAGCGCGTGGGCCACTGTCTATCAACGGCTCGCCATCGGACTCGGCCTGGCGTTCGCCGTGCTCATCGTGATGTCGCTGTCGGCCGTTCGCGGCGACTATCAGACCGGGTCGCCGGCCGACATCGGCTGGATGCTGCCGTTCTTCTTCGCCGCGTGGGCGGCCGCGACATCGCCGGCCTCGCCCCCGGTCGCGCCCGCCGTCACGCTCAGCCGGGCGGAGTCCTCGTCGCCGCTGCTGCTGTTTCTGGCGCTGACGGTCGTGCCGATCGTCGGCTACGGTTCGAACACGATGATGCCGGTCGGCGACGCCGTCGGGCGCATGCGCGAGATCGCCACCGCCTTCACGCTGGTCGCCGGCGTCGGGCTCGTGCTGATGCGCCTGCGAATCGAGCAGCGGGCGACGTCGCGGGCGAACGCGCGCGGCCGCCTGCTGGCGACCGCCTGCGAGCAGGCCGGCGAGCTGATCGTCGTCGTCAGCCGCGGCAGCGAGATCGTCTACGCGAACGAGGCGTTCTGCCGCGAGACCGGCTATGCGAGCGACGACATGCGCTCGCTGAATGCGAACGCGCTGGTCGCCGAGGAGTCGGCGCGCGAGATTCCCGGTTTCAACGACAGCCTTCGCGCGCGGCAGGTGACCCGCGTCACCGTCACGCTGCTGCGGAAGGACGGCACGACGTTCCAGGCGGCGTGCGTCGCGGCGCCGATCGTGGAGGCAGGCCGCGTCGCGCATTTCGTGGCGGTCATCCGCGACGTGACCGACGAGCTGCGCCTGCGCGAACAGCTCGTGCGCAGCGAGCGTCTCGCCGCGATCGGCGAGTTTCTCTCGGGCGTCGCGCATGAGCTCAACAATCCGCTGCAGGCGATCATCGGCACCCTCGAGCTGGTGCTCGAACAGCCGGTCGACGACGCGCTGCGCGCCGATCTGGATCGCGCCCGGTTCGACGCCGGCCGCGCCGGCCGGATCGTCCGCAATCTGCTGGCATTCGTGCAGCGGGCGCCGCACCAGCGGGTGTTGATCGATTTGAACGAGACCGTGCAGGCGACGCTCAGCGTGCGCGCCTACGAGCTGCAGCTCGCCGGCATCCAGGTGACGGAGGATTACGCGACGGTGATGCCGCTCGTGCTGGCGAACCGCGACGAAATCCAGCAGGTGCTGCTGAACCTGGTGATCAACGCGCAGCAGGCGATGAGCGACAGCGCCGGCACGCGCCTCCTGTCGATCCGGACCCACATCGTCGGCAGCGACGCCGTGGTCGACGTCAGCGACACCGGTCCGGGCGTGCCGCCGGCGATCGCGGGGAAGATCTTCGAGCCGTTCTTCACGACCAAGCAGGCGATCACGGGAACCGGACTCGGTTTGTCGCTGTCCCTGGCCATCGCGACCGCCCACCGCGGCCGGCTCGAGCTCATCCCGTCGGCCCGCGGCAGCTGCTTCCGCCTGGCGCTGCCCGGTGCCGGCTTCCCGGGCCCGATGTCGCTGCCCGCGCCCACGTCGAGCAGCGTCGGCGGTTAAAATGTACCGTTTATGCCTTCCCCCGACGTCGTCATCCTGAGCGCCGCCCGTACGCCGATTGGCCGCTACGGCGGCTCGTTCAAGGACATTCATCCGGCCGAGCTCGGCGCCGTTGCGGCGAGAGCCGCCATTGAACGCGCCGCGCTCACGCCGGACGCGATCGACGAGGTCGTGATCGGTCACGGCCGCCAGGCTGGCTCGGGACCGAACCCGGCCCGGCAGGTCGGTCGTCGCGCCGGCGTGCCGAACCGCGCGCCGGCGCAGACGATCAACAAGGCGTGCGCCTCCGGGCTGCAGGCGATTGCATCGGCCGCGCAGGCGATCCTCCTGGGCGAATCGGCGATCGTGCTGGCCGGCGGCATCGAGTCGATGAGCCGCATGCCGTATCTGATCGACGCCGTCGACGCGCGCTGGGGCCACCGGATGGGCAACTTCACACTCGTCGACGCGATGTATCGCGACGGCTTTCAATGCCCGTTGTCGAACATGATCATGGGCGAGACTGCCGAGGTCCTCGCGCGGCAGTACGGCATCACGCGGGAGGCGTCGGACTGTTTCGCGGTCGAGAGCCAGCGCAAGGCGAAGGCGGCCATCGACCGCGGCTACTTCGCGCGCGAGATCGCGCCCGTCACGGTCACCGTCAAGGGCCAGGCGACAATCATCGATCGCGACGAACATCCGCGCGGCGACACGACGGTCGAGGGCCTTCGCAGGCTCCCGCCGGTGTTCGGCGACGTCGAGGGACAGCCCGGCATCATCACCGCCGGCACGTCGTCGGGGATTACCGACGGCGGAGCAGCGGTCGTCCTCGCGTCGGCTGATGCAGCGCGTGCCCGCGGGCTTCAGCCGCGCGCGAAGATCCTCGGCTGGGCCAGCGCCGGCGTCGATCCGCGAGCCATGGGCATCGGGCCGGTGCCGGCGATCCGCAAGCTCCAGGATCGGATCGGCCTCGGCGCGGACGATTTCGATCTCGTCGAGCTCAACGAGGCGTTCGCGCCGCAGGTGCTGGCGGTCCTGCACGACGTCCCGATGTCGAGCGATCGACTCAACGTGAACGGTGGCGCGATTGCGCTCGGCCATCCGATCGGCTGCACCGGCGCGCGGATTGTCGTCACCCTGCTGCACGAGCTGGAGCGGCGCGGCGCGAGGCGCGGGCTCGCGACGCTGTGCATCAGCGGCGGCATGGGCATGGCGCTGGCGATCGAGCGATGCGCATAGCGGTCATCCCCGGCGACGGCATCGGCGTCGAGACGACGGCCGAGGCGGTGAAGGCGCTGCGGGCGGTCGCGAACGTCTTCGGGCGCGCGATCGATCTCGAGATGCTGCCGTGGAGCGCCGACTACTTCCTGAAGACCGGCATCACGATTCCGGCCGACGGCTATGCGCTGCTGCGGGAGTTCGACGCCATCTTCATCGGCGCGCTCGGCGACCCGAGGGTGCCGGACAACCGCCACGCGCGCGACATCCTGCTCGGCACGCGCTTCGAGCTCGATCTCTACGTCAACTACCGGCCGGTGAAGCTGCTCAGCGCGCACCTCTGTCCGCTCAAGAATCGAACGACCGCCGACGTGGACTTCGTGGTGTTCCGCGAGAACACCGAAGGCCTCTACGTCAGCGTCGGCGGCCGCTTCAAGGCGGGAACCGTCGACGAGATCGCGATCCAGGAAGAGCTGAACACCTACAAAGGCGTGCACCGCATCATCGCCCACGCATTCGAGTTCGCGCGGGCGACCGGGCGCCGCCGGGTCTGCATGGCCGACAAGAGCAACGCGATGACACAGGGCCATGCGCTGTGGCAGCGCGTCTTCCGCGAGCTCGCCGCGCAGTACCGTGACATCGAGCCACGGCATCTCTACATCGACGCGCTCGCGCTGCTGATGGTCCAGAACCCCTCGCAGTTCGACGTCATCGTCACCAACAACCTGTTCGGAGACATCATCACCGACCTCGGCGCGGCGCTGCAGGGCGGGCTCGGCCTGGCGGCGTCCGGCAATCTCCATCCGGGTCGGACTTCGATGTTCGAGCCGGTGCATGGATCGGCGCCGCCGCTGGCCGGCAAGAACATCGCAAATCCGATGGGCGCGATTCTCTCGGCCGCGCTGATGCTCGACTACCTGGGCTGGCACGTGGAAGCGGCCGCGATCGACGCCGCCGTCCACGACGCCGTCGCGAGCGGGCACGGCACACAGGAGATCGGCGGCTCGCTCGGCACGTTCGAGACCGGCGAGTACATCGCCAGCAGGATCGTGGCGCCCGAGCCGCCGAGGGAGAGCGTGATCGAACGGCACGAGCACCAGCCTGCGAACGAAGAGGCGCCGACCTTCGCGGAGCCGTCGACGCCCGTCGATGTATCACCGGGCGGGGAACCCGTATCGACTCGCGAGCAATCCGCGGCAACCGAAACGCCGAACGCCAATCCCGAACGGCAAGCTCCACCTTTTGGAGAGCGTTAATTCCCGACCATGAACAAACCTGACGTCTTCATCGTCGGCGGCGCGCGCACGCCGATGACCGACTATGTCGGCGCGCTCAAGGACATCTCTGCAATCGAGCTCGGTGCGATCGCCTCGCGCGGGGCGTTCGAGCGCACAGGCGTAAAGGCCGAGTGGGTCGACCATGCCGTGTTCGGCAACGTGCTCCAGACGAGCGCCGACGCGATCTACGGTGCCCGCCACGTCGCACTGAGGGCGGGCGTACCGGTTGAGGTGCCGGCGCTCACGGTCAATCGCCTGTGCGGCTCCGGCATCCAGGCTGCGGTCAGCGGCGCGCAGATGATCCAGCTCGAGGAAGCGAGCCTGGTGCTCACGGGCGGGATCGAGAGCATGAGCCAGGCGCCGCATGTCATTCGTGGACTCCGCAGCGGTCTCAGGCTCGGTCAGGGCAAGCTGGAAGATTCGCTGTGGGAGGCGCTCGTCGACACGTACTGCGGCTGTCCGATGGCGATCACGGCGGAGAACTGTGCGGCGAAGTACGGCATCTCGCGTGAGGCGCAGGACTGCTACGCGCTCCGCAGCCAGCAGCTCGCCGACGCCGCGTGGCGTGAGGGGCGCCTGGTGGAAGAGATCGTGCCGGTCGAGATCAAGACCCGGAAAGGCGTCCAGGTCGTCGATCGCGACGATCACCTCCGGCCGGAGACGACGATCGAGGGGCTGATGAAGCTGCCGCCCGCGTTCAGGAAGGACGGCACCGTCACCGCCGGCAACGCGAGCGGGATCGTGGACGGAGGTGCGGCGCTGATCCTGGCGTCGCGTGCCGCCGTCGATCGCCTTCAACTGAAACCGATCGGCCGTCTCGTCACGTGGGCATCGACCGGTGTCGATCCCGCGTTGATGGGCATGGGTCCGGCACCGGCCTCGCGCAAAGCGCTGGCGCTCGCCGGTCTCTCGCTCGACGACATCGATCTCGTCGAAGTGAACGAGGCGTTCGCCGGTCAATACCTGGCTGTGGAGAAGGAACTCGGGCTCCCGCGCGACAAGGTCAACGTCAACGGCGGCGCGATTGCGCTCGGCCACCCGCTCGGCGCGAGCGGTACTCGACTCCTGCTCACGGTGATGCTCGAACTGCGCCGCCGCGGCACGAAGCGCGGGCTCGCCACCGCCTGCATCGGCGGCGGGCAGGGCATTGCGGCCGTGGTGGAAACCTGCGATTAGGAATGTGGAAGCTCGAATTTGGAATTCGTCGGGCGGCCGCGCGTCCGGCCGGAATGGTGGGACCGGCATCGGCCGGGTGATGACGGTAGAGGGCGTACATGGCGATTCGATCGGTGGGCGTGCTCGGCTGCGGGTTGATGGGATCGGGCATCGCGCAGGTCTGCGCGGCGGCCGGTTACAAGACGGTGGTGCGGGAGGTCGATGAGATCCTGCTCAACAAGGGCATCGCGCGGATCAGGAAGTTCGTCGAGGACGGCGTCGCGAAAGGGAAGGTGAGCGCCGAGGCGCGCGACAACACGCTTGGCAACCTGACCGGGACGACGACGTTCGAGGACCTCGAGGCGTGCGATCTCATCATCGAGGCGATCGTCGAGAACCTGGAGCAGAAGCAGCAGACCTACGCGTCGCTCGAGCCGATCGTCTCGGACGCGACGATCTTCGTGTCCAACACCTCGTCGCTGTGCATCACGGAGCTGGCGGCGTCGACGAAGCGGCCCGACCGGTTCGGCGGGCTCCACTTCTTCAACCCGGTGCCGATCATGAAGCTCGTCGAGGTGATTCGCGCCCTGACGACGAGCGACGAGACCTACCAGGCGATCTACGGCTTCGCGCAGTCGCTCGGCAAGGAGCCGATCACTGCGCCCGATCGCCCCGGCTTCATCGTCAATCGTCTGCTGGTGCCGTATCTGCTCGACGCCATTCGCGCCTACGAGCACGGCCTCGGCACGCTGGACGACATCGACAAGGGGATGAAGCTCGGGTGCGGCTATCCGATGGGACCGTTCACGCTGCTCGACTTCGTCGGCCTCGACACCACCTACTACATCGCGAACATCATGTTCGAGGAATTCCGCGAGCCGGCGTACGCGCCGCCGCCGCTCCTGAAGCGGATGGTGCTGGCCGGATATCTCGGACGGAAGTCGGGCCGCGGTTTCTATACGTACTCTCAATAACCTGCCGGGTCGCCGGGAGCCGCCACGAAGACGCGAAGGCACGAAGACACGCTCCGACGAGCGTAGCGCGAAGGCTTCAGCCGAGCGGCCGGCGCGCTCCTCAATCGAATCCGTGACCATTTCGGCAATCCCGCCGCCCAGTTGACGATGACGGCCGCGGAAGTCTTGTTCGCACCCGCGGCCTGTCGCGGAATCGGGAACCGCTCGCCGTCGCGGGTGACCGCGTAGGCATGATACGGGCTGAGGTGCTTTGCCTCGACCATGATCGAACGTACGTAGATTTCGAAGCGGCCCGTTTCATTCGACGCATACGCCAGCCACTGTTCGTCAGCTGAGAGCTGACCCTGCATCCGCACGAACGGAGTGTCCTCGGCGAGGGCCGATGGCCGGCCGCCGTTGATGAGCGGCAGCAACCACAGCGACGGAGGCGCCGCCACCCTGACGACGTCGGCGACATCGTGAACGTCGAGAAGACGATCGACTTCGCATCGGGAGCCCGGGACTCGGGGAGGACCGTGGCCGTGAATGGCAGCAGCAATTCCTCGCCGTCGGCGCCGTTCGCTGCCTTCCGATACGGGCCTGTTCTGTCGCCACTTCGCCTGACGCCGGCGGTGATTGACCGGCCACGCGGGTAAGTGCATGATAAGTGCATGGCCGTCAAGACGATCACCATCGACATGGAGGCCTACGAGGCGTTGGCGCGCCGCAAGGGACCTGGGGAATCGTTCTCCGACGTGATCAAGCGGCAGTTCAGAGGCGGAACCGGCGCCGATCTGCTGCGGGCAGCACAGCGCGCGAACATCAGTGACGAAACCCTCGACGCTGTCGAACGGCAAATCAAATTGCGTCGCAGGGACCGGCCGCGCATCCCGAAACTGTGATTCACATCGACTCGTCGTTTGCGATCGATCTGTTGCGCGAACAGCGTCGGCGGCGGCCGGGCCCGGCCAGTGCGTGGGTCGACGCCCATGGCGATACGCCGTTGGGCGCCTCCGTTTTCGTCTGGTGCGAGCTGGAACTCGGGGCAACGGCTGCCGCTGATCCGGATCTCGAGCGTCAGCGCGTCCGCGATTACTTGCATACGGTCACCATCGTCTATCCGGACGAGCGGTTCGCACCGGCGTACGGGAGCCTGGTCGAACGCTTGCAGCAGCGCGGAACGCTGCCGGGCACGATCGATGTTCTCATCGCCACGGCAGCGTTGGTGGACAAGGTTCCGATCGTGACCGCCAACGTCAAGCACTTCGACGCAGTGCCCGGTCTCCGTGTGCTGTCCTATCGCTAATCGCCAGTTGAGAGTCGATCAGGTGAGGCTGGCGCGAATCAGCGGCGCGCTCCGTTCGTAGAGCGCCAGTCCGGCGTCGCGATTCGGGCCGAGCTGTCCGTTGATCGCGAGCATCGCGATGCCGTGCACCGCGGCCCACACGAAGTGCGAGAGCTCGCGCGCGTCGCCCTGCCGAATCAGCTTCGCCCGCTGCAGATCGACGATCATGTCGACCAGCGCCTGGAACGCCGCGCTGGCATCCGCGATCAGCTCCGGCTCGTCCCGGCACCGCTCGAGGAAGCGCCCGAACATCACCTGATAGTGCGCCTGGTTGTCGATCGCGAAGCGCACGTAGGCCGCCCCCATCGCAATCAGCTGATCGCGCGGCGTGGCGGCGCCGGCACGGGCCCGATCGAGCGTCGTCTTCAACGCGACGAATCCTTCGCGCGCGACCACCGCCAGGAGGGCGTCCTTGTCGGCGAAATGGCGGTAGAGCGCGGTCCGCGACACGCCGAGGGCGGCGCCGACGCCGCGCAGGGTGAGCGCGTCGACGCCCGACCGCTGAATGGTGCGGACCGCTTCGTCGACGAGCGCGCGGCGGAGGCTGCCGTGGTGGTAGCGGCCGCGCGGTTTCCGCGCCGGTGATTTCGGTGTTGACATTGTCCACATTGTAGCCTATCTTGATGTTGACGGCGACAACATCTGGTCGCCAGCCACCGCAGGAGAGCCGCCAATGAGATCGCTCTGGAAGACGCACGCCCCGCTCACCGCCGCCAGCCTCGTGCTCGTCGCCGCCCTCGCCGCGTTCGCCGTCGGGCTGCTCGTCGACCCGCGCACGATCGCCGGCGCGCCGGCCTGGCTCAAACCGGCCAAGTTCGCCGCGTCGATCGCCATTTACGGACTGACCCTCGTCTGGATGTTTCAGTTCCTGCCGGGCTGGCCCCGCACCCGCGCCGCCGTCGGCTGGATCACGGCCATCGTCGGCCTGCTCGAGACGGCGCTGGTGGCCCTCCAGGCCTGGCGCGGCACGACGAGCCACTTCAACCTCGGCACGCCGTTCGATCGCACGGTGTTCGCGGTGATGGGCGCGGCGATTCTCGTCCAGTGGACCGCCAGCCTCGCGCTCGTTGCGGCGGTCTGGCGCCAGCCGTTCCCGGATCGCGCGCTGGGTTCGGCGCTGCGGGCGGGACTGGTTCTCGCGATCCTGGGCGCCGCGATGGGCGGGCTGATGACCCGGCCGACGGCCGAGCAGGTCGAGGCCGTTCACGCAACGGGGCGCATGATCGTGTCCGGCGCCCACACGGTCGGCGGGCCGGACGGCGGCCGCGGCCTGCCGGGGATGATGTGGAGCGCTGAGCACGGAGACCTTCGCGTGCCGCACTTTCTGGGACTGCACGCGCTGCAGGTGCTGCCGCTGATTGCCGTCGTGCTCGGCCTGCTCGGGACGCGCATCAGCGGCGGCGAGCGGCTTCGGCTCGTACGCGTCGCCGGCTTCGGCTACGCGGCGTTCATGGCGATCCTGCTGTGGCAGGCCTTGCGCGGCCAGTCAGTGGCTGCGCCGGATGGAATGACAATCGTCATGCTCGCCATCTGGGCCGTGAGTACAGCAGTCGCGGCCGTCGCGCCGGTCGGTGGCCGCGTGCTGGCAGTCCGCACCACGTCCGTTCTCGCGCTGAGGGCCCAATGAGTCCGGAACGCGTCTTTGCGATCGCCAATCTCGTCGCCGCCGCCGCGTGGCTGCTGCTGGCTGTCCTGCCGCGGCAGCGGTGGGTGACGACGATCGTGACCGGAACCGCGGTGCCGGCGTTCTTCGCGGTCGCGTACATCGCGATCATCGGGTCGCAGTGGGGGACCAGCTCCGGCAGCTTCTCGACGCTTGGCGGCGTCAGCACCCTGTTCGCCAACCCCTGGCTGCTGCTCGCCGGCTGGCTTCACTATCTCGCGTTCGACCTGCTCGCCGGCACGTGGGAGGTGAGCGACGCTCGCGAGCGCGACGTTCCGCATCTCCTGGTGGTGCCGTGCCTCGCGTTGACGTTCATGTTCGGCCCGGCGGGCTGGCTGCTCTACAACGGCGTTCGCGCGCGGTACCGCCGCGCCTGACGTGCGTTACTTGAGCAGCGCGCGCGCTTTGGCCTTGAACTCCTGATCCTCCGGCGCGAAGTCGGGATCGAGCGGCGCGTCGAGCACCGCCTGAAGCTCGGCGCGCCCCTCAGCCTTCCGGCCGTCGTCGAGCAGCACTTCGGCGAGGAAGAAGTGCGACGCGGTGCTGTTCGGGTTGTATTTCAGCGACGCGCGCAGGTGCGCTTCGGCTTCCTTGCGGCTGCCGCCGAAGAGGCCGGGCACCTTGAAGTACCAGCGGCCCAGCGCGCGATCGGCGGAGCCCTGCTGAAACGCCGGATCGAGCCGCAGCACGGTCTCGAGTTCTTCCTTGATTGGCTTGCGGTACTTGAGGCCCTGCCGCAGGCCGTACGACTCGGCGAGCGCTCCCATGTTCGCGGCGAGCCAGAAGTGACCCTCGGGACGATTCGGCTGGGCAGCGATCGCCTTGCGCCCGGCGTCGATGCCGGTTTCGTAGAACGCGCGCCGCTCGCGCTCGTCGGCGTGGCCGCCGAGCCAGTAGTCGGCGCGCGCGAGCTTCCAGGCTGCGTCGAAATTCCGCGGGTCGGCCGCGAGCGCCTGCTGCCATGAATCGGCTGCTCTTCGCGCGCTCGCGAGATTCGCTCGATCGGCGTAGAGCCGATCCGCTTCGACGGCGTGCGAGTCGCGCGGCTGTGGGTCAGGCGGCTGAGCCGCCGGACCGGGGATATAGAATAGGAGGATGCAGGACGCGATCAGGACGCTGCTGTACGAAATCGGCGAGGATCCAGCACGGGAAGGACTGCTCGACACGCCGAAGCGCGTCGAGAAGGCGTATCGCTTTCTCACCAGCGGCTACCACGCCAATATCGATCAGGTACTGAACAACGCGCTCTTCACCGTCGATTATAACGAGATGGTGATCGTCAAGGACATCGACTTCTACAGTCTCTGCGAGCACCATCTGCTGCCGTTCTTCGGCAAGTGCCACGTCGCGTACATCCCGAGCACGAAGGTGATCGGTCTCAGCAAGATTCCACGGCTGGTGGACGTGTTCGCACGCCGCCTGCAGGTGCAGGAGCGCCTCACGAATCAGATCGCCGACACGATTCGCGAAAAGATCACGCCGCTCGGCGTGGCCGTCGTGATGGAAGCGACGCACCTGTGCATGTCGATGCGCGGCGTCGAGAAGCAGAATTCGTTCTGCGTCACGAGCGCGATGTCGGGCGCCTTCCACGACAACTCGCGCACGCGGATGGAATTTCTGGAGCTGATCAAGCTGCGCAGCGTCGTCCCGGGCGCGCGCGAGAGCGCCACGCCCGGCTTCGCGTGTGTGGTGGACGATTAGGTCGGGTCGGTCCGACCTACTTGACGCACCCGACCTACCCGACCCACCAGACCTACCTGACCCACCAGGCCTCTAGAACTTGAACGCCGCGCGCAGCACGACGGTCCGCGGCGGCAGAATCGCCGTCGGCGACAGGAACTGCGTGAGCCTGGCGCTCTGACCGGTCGTCGGATCCGTGAAGGTGGATGCTGGTGTCAGCGACCGCGCCTGCCACACCCAGTTCGCATTGGTCAGGTTGTCGAGATCGATCGTCGCTTCGAGCTCGCGATTGCTGTCGAACTTGAAGACCTTCCCGGCGCGCACGTCGATGCGATTCTGGAAGTCGAGGCGGCGGTTGCCGAGCGGCTCGAGGTTGATCGTCTGCGCGGCGCCGAACGCCATGGCCTGCGTGATCTGCCGCGTGATCGCCGGTCCGCTCACGCCGCTGTAGTTGCCGCTCACGATGACGTCGTACCACGGCAGGATGTACATCCCCGTCAACTTGAACTGATTCGGCTTGTCGGCGTTCGAGGCGCCGCAGGCCGGGCACCGCGTCGTCGCGGTCGGTGAGTTCACGACGACGTCAGGCGTGATCGGCCCTGCCACGTTGATGAGGAAGTTCGGCGAGACGTCGACGGCGACTCCCTCGATCCGGTTACTCGACAGCGTGTAGCCCGCCAGCATCGACCAGCGATCGGTGAAGCGCTTCGTCAGCGTCAGCTCGAGCCCCTGGTAGCGCTGCTTGACGTCTCGATCGTTGGTGATGACGACCCGGTTCGCCGCCGAGATCCGCTGGTAGTACCCGAAGGTACCGTCGTCGGCGGTGCCGATGAAGCCGTCGGGGCCCGGGTCGATGCCGGTGCTCAGCGTCGACGCGTACGGGTTGTCCGGATTCATCGATGCCTGGGTGTTGTTCTCGCGTCGATAGGTGTAGATCGCGCTCAGCTTCAGGCTGGTCATCAGCTCGCGGTCGACTGCGAAGCTGTACTCGTCGGTATACGGCCGCGAGAAGTTCGGATCGATCGAGGTGGCGATTTGTCCGTTCACGACCACCGCGTTCACGACTGGCGTGCCAGTCTGCTCGCCGAGCTGGAACTTGTGATCGCCGTTGAGATCGTTCCAGACGTACTGCTCGCTGTAGTTGGCGTTGCGGTTCACGTTGCTCACGCCGCCGCCGCCGGTGGACAGGACGTAATAGTACCGCCCGTACGAACCCTTCAGCGCCGTTTTTCCGTCGCCCATCAGGTCGTACACCGCGCTGATGCGCGGGCCGACCGTGTTCCACTTCACCACGTCGCGGATTTCCTGGTACTGCCGCGGCTGCGCCGCGAAGCCGCCGATGCCGGCCGTTGCGAATGGCGAGGGCGGGCTCGACTGCTCCGGAAGGTAGCCCTCGAGGCTTTCGAAGCGGAGGCCGCCGCTGACGGTGAACCGCTTGACGCTGTAACTATCTTGCGCGTAGAGCGCCAGCACGTTGAGCGCGGTCGCGTCGTTCTGCGGCGTCGCGTACAGGGTGACGTTCTGCGGCGTGAATCCGCCGCCGGCGCTCGTGTAGAACACCTGCACGTTATCCGGCCGCGTCGTCTCGTTGCGCGTGACGGCGTGCGTGTAGTCGAATCCGAACTTGAATTCGTGGCGTCCGCCAAGCGCCTCGTCGATGTAGTACTGACCGGTCCCGTTTGCCTGGTAGCGATCGCGGTGCCGGACCACCTGGGTCGGGTTGTTGCCGTAGATGATCCCGGTCGCGTTGTCGGTGAGGGACTGGTTCGAGCCGCCGTTGAAGTAGGTCGGGAACAGGATCTTGTTGAGGCCGAGGCGTGCGTCGATGAACAGGTTCTTGCCGAGCACGGAGTTCCACAGCCCCTGCACCAGGTCGAACATGTCCTCTTCGTCCACCGTCGATTCCGGCACCGTGATCGCCGCGCTGTTCAGCAGGCGGTTTGGCTTGCTGTAGCGCTGGCGTGAGTAGAAACCGGTGATCCGGTTGTTCTGATTCGCCTGCCAGGTGACGTTCCCGAGTCCTGACGTGATGTTCGTCTGATCGAGCACGCTCTGCGAGTTCTGCACCGGCACGTTCTGGTGCACGCGCCAGTCGCGGAACGATCCGAAGAAGCGCAGTTTGTTCTGCACCAGCGGCCCGCCAGCGCTGACGTTGACGTCGGAGACGAAGTCGGACGTGTTGCCATCGGGCCGGAAGCCGTAGGCCTGCAGCGTCGGGTCGTGATCGTTGCGCGCCTGGAGCGAATCGCCTGTCCAGGTAAACGTCGAACGACCGTTCCACGAGTTGCCTCCGGTCTTGGTGACCATGTTCAGGAACACCCCGGAGGTCGGCACCGTGATGTCATGCGCGCCGGTCGACACCTGAATGTCGTCGAACGCGTCGAAGTCGTAGTAGAAGCCGGCCGCCCCGATCGCGGCGGGATCGCCGACGTTGATGCCGTTCAGAAACGACGTGTTCTGCGCGCTCGCGGTGCCGCGCGCGCTGAAGGTCCCCTGCAGCCCGCCGGAGGTGCCGCCGACGTCGGGGCGGCTGATCACCAGGCCCGGCACCTTGGCCTCGACCAGCGCCCAGATGTCGCGCCCGCCCGGCGTCGCCTGAATCAGCTGTTCGCTGAGGTTCACAGCCACGGTGGCGCTGGTGGTGTCGACGGTCGGCGACTGGCCAGCGACGGTGACCGTCTCAGCGAGCGTGGCCACCTTGAGGCCCTGCTCGATCGGCGTCGTCTGCCCGACGAGGACAACGATGCCCTGACGTACGACGGTCTGGAAGCCCGACAGCTCGAGCCTCACTTCGTACGTGCCGGGCACCAGCGACGGGAAGCGGTACGTGCCGGCGGCATCGGTGACGCCGTTCATGGAGCCCGACACGAGGACCGGACTGCTGATGGTGATCGTGACCCCAGGGACGACGGCTCCCTGATCGTCGGTCGCCCTCACCAGAATGCTGCCGGTCTGCACCTGCGCACTGGCAGATGCCGCGACGCCGGACGCGAGCAACACCAATAGGAGACGCACACACCGTTTCATGCTTCCTCCTGATAGAAGTCCGCCGACTCTATCAAACCGTTGTATTGGATTTCAGTTCGATTTACCAGCCGTTGTCGCGAGAGTCACTGCGTGTCCGGAAACTTGGATTTATACTGCCCGGTATGAAACCCTCTCTCAAGTTGACGCTCGCGTCAGCAGTTGTCGTGTCGATGATCATCGCGACGGCGGCAACGATGATGTCGCACCGCGCGGCATCGGCCGCCGCCGGTTCGCTGACGATCGAGCAGCTGGTCGACATACGTCATCCATCGAACCCGATGTGGTCGCCCGACGGCCGGCGAGTGGTCTTCCTGTGGGATCGCGCCGGCGTCTCGAAGGTGTACGTCGTCGATGCGCAGGGCGCGGCCGCGCCGGGTGAGCTCACGGCGGCTGGTTCGCAACTGAACGGCGCGTTCTGGAGCGCCGACGGCGCTGCGCTGGTGGTGCCGAAAGAGGGCGACCTCTGGCGCGTGCCCATCGACGGCAGCGCCGCGTCAGCCGTGTGGACGACGCCGGCGGTCGAGTCGGCGATCGTGCCGTCACCTGATGGCAAGCGCGTCGCGTTCGTACGATCGGCGCCGGGATCGACACCCGCCACGGCCAGCGGTGGCGGCGGACGCGGTCGTGGCGGAGCGGGCGGCAGCGAACTCTTCGTGCGCTCGCTGGCCGACGGGCGCGAGAACCTCGTCGTCCGCGCCGATCGCCACCCGATCGGCGCGCTGTCGTGGTCCCCTGACGGTCAGACGATCGTGTTCAACGACCTCAATCCGCCGATTCGTCACGAGCAGACGCCCGACTACTCGGGGGTGAAGATCATCTACACGATCACCGAGAACGTGCCTGGCGAGACGAGCGCCGTCCCGGCGGCTGGCGGTACGCCGACCTCGCTCGGCGTGCTCGGCGGCTTCGGCGGACGACGGTGGCTCGACGCGCGCCACTTTCTCGTCGATCGCACGTCGACAGATTTCAAGCGGCGGACGACGTCGCTCGTGGACGTGAGCGGCGGTACGCCGAACGTGCTGCACGAGGACGTCAAAGAAAAATTCTGGAGCATCACCGGCGACGCGAACGCCGGCGCGCAGCCGTCCCCCGACGGCAAGTGGATCGCGTTCCTCAGCGATCGCGATGGCTGGGATCATCTCTACGTGATGCCAGCCGATGTCACCGTCGCGCGAAGGCTGCAGCCGAGCGGCAGCGATGCGATTCAAATCACGAAAGGGAAGTTCGAAGCGTGGCGGCCGGCGTGGTCGCCCGACGGCACGAAGATCGCCTTCGACGCGAACCAACCCGATCGCTATGGCGACCGCCATCTCTACGTGGCCACGCTCGGATCCGATCCGTCGCACGCGACGATCGCCGCGGTGACGAGCGGACGCGGGACGAACATCGCGCCGCAATGGTCGCCAGACGGAACGCGCCTGCTGTATCAGCACACCGATCCGCACAACTCCGCGGATCTGTGGGTGGTCGACGTCGCGTCGAAGAAAACGACGCGGCTCACCGATTCGATGCCGGCGTCGATGGATCGCGCGTCGTTCGTCGAGCCGGAGATGGTGAAGTACGCGGGGCCGGACGGGCAGCAGGTACCCGCCTGGCTGTTCGTGCCGAAGAACCTCGACCGGACGAAGAAGCACCCGGCCATCGTCTGGATCCACGGCGACGGCGTGAACCAGAACTATGACGGCTGGCACGTGCAGCGCAACTACGCCGTCTATTACAGCTTCCACCAGTACCTGCTGCAGCAGGGCTATGTCGTGATCGCGCCCGACTATCGCGGCAGCATCGGCTACGGCCGCGACTGGCGCGAGGGCGTCTACATGGACGTCGGCGGCAAGGACGCGAAGGACGCCTGGATGGCGGCGAACTATCTGAAGACGCTCACCTACGTGGACATCGACCGCGTCGGCGTGTGGGGCTTGAGCTATGGCGGCTTCTTCACGCTGATCGCCGTCACCGATCAGCCGAAGCTGTTCCGCGCCGGCGTCGACGTCGCCGGCGTCGTCGACTACGCGATGTACTACGAGGATCCGTATCACGGCGGCTGGACGGCGAGCCGCATCGGTACGCCGCAGCAGAACCCGGCGGTTTACGCGAACGCGTCGCCGCTGTCGCATGTCGATCGGCTCGAACGGCCGTTGCTCGTGCTGCACGGCACCTCGGACGTCAACGTCCCGTACCTGCATTCCGTGCGGCTCATCGACGAGCTGCTGAAGAAGGGCAAGGGTGATCTGGTGTCGTTCATGACGTATCCGGGCGAGTTCCATTACTTCACCCGCGAGCACGTCCTCCGCGACGCGTGGCACCGGGTGGAGGACTTCTTCGACGCGAATCTCAAGCCGAGCGCCGCGGCCACGCACTGACGCGGCGCCGGCGTCGGGGCTGGGGGCTGGGGCTAGGGGCTCGGGGCTCGCGCCTAGCCGGGTGCTCGGCTCAAGCCTTCGCGCGACGGAAGAACAGCTCGCCCCAAGCCCCGAGCCCCGTCTGGTACACTCTCTCTATGCGATCTGCGATCGCGATAGTGATGCTCCTGACCGCGTCTGTTTCGGCGCAGACGCGCCGGCCGCCCGCGCGCAAACCGCCGCCGGCCGCGGCGCCAAAGACGATCACACCCGAGATGAACTGTCCCGCGCCGCTCGGCGTCGGCGTGAAGACCAAGGTCGCGTTCTGCGAGGTGATGGCCGGGCGCGATCCTGCCGGCGGCATCCTGATCACCGTGCCGCCTCACAAAGGTCCCGCCACGCTCACCTTCGACCTGCACAACCTCCACACCTATTCCGAAGAGCAGGTCAAAGCCAAGCGCGCGTTCACACGGTACACGGCCACGATCGGCGTCCTGACCATGGACAACACGCTGATCAGCCGTGCCGTCGTGCAGAACGAGTTCCGCGCGGCTGGAGATCTCGTCGACCGCGTCGGCGGCGGTGCGGGGCCGGGCGGCGTGAAGGCGGTGGCCCCGACCGGGACCGAGGCGGTGTCGATCGAGATCCCGGAGGGTGAGGACAAGGTGAGCCTCCTCGGCGAGAAGCTGACCGTCGATCGCATGGACGGCACCGCCACCTATACACAGGCGGGCCGCCCGATCGCGGTCGTGAGCAACGTCATGCTCGAGTACCGGCCGGGGCCGCCGCCGAAGGCGCCGGCGCCGAAAGCCACGGCCGCGAAAAAGCGGTAGGCCGGGCGACAGGAGGAATCGATGCGTATTGCACTGACCGTGGCGTTGCTGCTCGTTCCTGTCCTCGCGTTCGCGCAGGCGCGCGCGCCGCAGGTGAAGCGGACGAACCCGCCGGCGCTGTCCAAGCCGACCGGATACACACACATCGTCGAAGTCACCGGCCCGGCGAAGACGATCTACGTCTCGGGGCAGATCGCCTACGACAAGGACGGGAACCTGGTCGGCGCCGGCGATATGAAGGCACAGGCCGAGCAGGTGTTCAAGAACCTCGAGGCGGCGCTGACGGCGGCCGGCGCGAAGTTCTCGGATGTCGTCAAGATGAACAGCTACATCACGGACATGTCGAAGGTGCAGGCGGTCCGGGACGTGCGCACGAAGTACTTCGCGGAGACGACGCCGGCCAGCACGTTCGTCGAAGTGAAGGGCCTGGTCCGGCCCGAACTGCTGCTCGAGATCGAAGTCGTCGCCGTCGTCGCGGCGCCGGGAGGTACGGCGTCGTCGCGATAGCCGATGGCGACTGAGCGCTACCTGGAGGAGTGGCGGACCGCGGATCTCATCACCGCGGAGCAGCACGCGCTCCTCCTGACCATCGTCCGCAGGCAGCGCTTCGCGGTCTTTCTCGAGCTCAACGCGCTGCTCTATCTCGGCGTCGTCGCGATTGCGGGCGGCATTGGCTGGACGCTGCGCGAGCATTTCGCGACAGCCGGCGATGCCGTCGTCTTCGTCACGCTGGCCGCCATCTTCGCCGGCTGTCTCTGGTACTGCTTCACTCGCGCGCTGCCGTTCTCGCCCGAGCAGGTCGCGGCGCCAACCTTCTCTTTCGACTACATCCTGTATCTCGGATGCCTGGTGTTCGCCGCCGGAATCGCATACCTCGAGTACCGGTTTCGGCTGCTCGGCGTCGACTGGCACTATTACCTGCTCGGGTCGGCCGCGCTGTACGTCGCCCTCGCCTACCGCTTTGACAACCGCTTCGTCCTGTCACTCGGCCTGTCGACGTTGGGCGGGTGGTTCGGCGTCCGCTTCTCGGAATCGACGTTCTTCGGCGGCTCGATGCGCGAGATCGCTCTCGCCTACGGTATCGCTGTCGCGGGAACTGGACTCGTATTCGATCGCCTCCGGATCAAACGGCACTTGCTCGAAGCCTACCTGCACATCGCGGTGAACGCAGTGCTGTTCGCCCTCGCCTCGGGAACCGTGGATCGGTCGCTGGTCGTCTGGCCGCTCGCGCTCGCCGTCGCGTGCGCGGTGGCTATCGAGCGAGGCATCCGCTTCAGGCGCTTTGCCTTCGTCGTCTACGGCGTGGTCTACGGGTATGTCGGCCTCAGCGCAGAAATCCTGCGCGGGATGCATCGCGACACGTCGATCCTCGGGTACTTCGTGATCTCCGCGGCGGCGGTCGTCGTCGGCCTCGTCCTGCTGTCGCGCCGGTTCGGACGCGAGGAATGAGCTGCTACACGCGCGAGGATGAGGAGCGGATTCGGATGCAGGCGCACGTGCGTGCCTGGGGTCGCGCCGGCCTTCTCGACGCCGACCAGGTCAGCACGCTGGACACGCGCCTGCGGACGCCGTTGCGGCGAACGAATGTCTTCCTGCGGGCGGTGCTCGCGCTGTTCACGGCCCTGATCGTCGCGGCAGCGGTCGCTCTGGTCTTCGTGTCGTTCAACATCTCCGGCGATGTCGCGTCGACGATCACCCTCGTGATCGCTGCCGTCGCCTGCGGCGCGGTGGCCGAATATCTGATCGCATCCTTTCGCGTGTATCGCTACGGCGTCGAGGAGACGCTCGCGGTGGCGGCGGCGGTGCTGGTCGCGTTCGCCGTCGTTCGGTGGGCGGGCCCGATTGCGCTGCCGCATGACCGTGAGCTCGCGATGCTGGTTGGATCGGCCTGCGGGTTCGCGGTGTATCGGCGATTCGGGCTGGTCTATGCCGCGGTCGCGGCAACGATCTGCGCCGCAATCGTCCCGTTCGGGCTGGATGTCGGTGCGCCGGCGCAACGCATGATCGCGGCAGCGATCTTCAGCGCGATGCTCGTCTGGGCACGCCCGCTTCGACGTCGTCATGGCGATGATTTCCCGGGGGACGACTACGCGATCCTGCAGGCCGCGGCGTACGCCGGCGTCTATGTCTCGCTGAATCTCCACTTGTTCGATGACATCGGCGGAGCCTCACCCACCACGGTCGCCGCATGGTTCTACTGGACCACCTACGTCGCCATCTGGCTCCTTCCAATCGCCGGACTGGCGGTCAGCATCCGCGACAGGGATCGGCCGCTGCTGACCGTCGCGCTCGCGTCGGCGCTGGCGACGCTCGCGACCAACAAACCGTATCTGGGCTGGGAGCGACAGACGTGGGATCCGATTCTGCTCGGTGTCCTGCTGATCGTCGTCGCGACCGTGGCGCGGCGCTGGCTGGCGAGCGGACCCGACGGCCAGCGCCGCGGCTTCACGGCGGCGCGGATTCTCGAGGGCGATCGCGACGCCTTGACCGCGATCGCGACCGCGTCCGCCGCGTGGCCGCGTGGGGCGCATCAGGCGGCGACGCCGGCCCAATCGTCGCCGTCGCCGTTTGAAGGCGGCCGATCCGGTGGCGGCGGCGGTGGCGCGGCCTACTGAACTGAGAAGGGGATTCGGGATTTGGGATTTGGGATTCGGGATTGGGGATTGGGGATTGGGGATTGGGGATTGGGGATTGGGGTGATCGGGTGGACGGTCAACGCTCGTGCAACAGGCGAGCGGTTCTCGTTTCGCTGCAGCACGTGTCCGGCTTTAGCCGGACTTCCTCCTCCTAAGACACCGAGAATTCCTTAGGAAATCTCGGTGTGTCCGGTTTGATGCGCGAGTGCCACCGCGCCTGACCCGCTGAAGGCCGACACCGACCGGGCGCCGGCGATCGGGGTCCGCGAGGGCGTCGCGCCGGACGGGCTCGCTGACAAGGGCGAGCACCGTCCGGCCTGCGTCGATCAGAAGCCGCAATACATGTCGGGATCGATCCCCTTCTCCGCCCCCTCGATGGTGAACTCCATTTTGTAGTAACGGCCGATCGCTCGTCCGAGCGGCGTCTCGGAGCGGGCGACGTACAACTTCGTCGTATCGTCGGCTGACTGCTCGACCTCCGTCGAAGGCACGGGGAATGGACGATACGCTGGCTCAAACCCGGGCGGCGTCGGGCACTGCGCGAAGTGCGGCGACGGCTTGATGTCAGTGATCCTGAACCTGCGCTCGCTCCACCAGACAGCCTTCTGTTTCTGATCGTAGGAGAGCGTCAGGATCGTTTCCGGATGAGTGTCGTGGACATGCGGATGCTCGTGGAGCTTCTTGCCGACGCAATGCCACGGTTTTCCGCCGAACACGACGATGTCGGTCGGCCGCGCCGTCGCGCATTGTTTTGCGGCCTCATCGAGCTGCTGATCGCTTGGGCCCTTCGATGACACCGTGCCAATGGCCTCGGTTGGCTCGACGAAGATGATGTGGACGGGCACATCTCCCGTGGTCCTGGACTCGGGTCCCGCCGACGTCTGAGTTGCTGTTTCAGCCATCGTCCCCTCCCGCGCGCAGGCGCTTCTATTTCTCTGACGTCGGCAGGCGTAAATCGTTCCGCACCGAATCGAGCTCCACCCAGTCGTGGATCTCCGCGGGCGTCAGGCCGTGGCTGATCGCCCGCGCGAGCCAGTCGAGGGCGGCGGCGCGATCTCCGACATCCATCCACACCACTGCGCCGAAGGCGAGCACGTGCGGATCGGCCACGTCCGGGGGCAACCGGTTCATCTCGTCACGCGCTTTCGCCTTTTCGCCGGTCTTCGCGTAGAACGCCGCGAGGCTGATCCGCGCCTCGATGTCGGCGGGATTGACCGAGAGATCCTGCGACGCCAGGGCGATCGCCTGCGCGTACAGCGCGTTGGCCTGGTCACGCTTGCCGGCCAGGTAGGAAGCGCGCGCCATGCCGCCCACCACGATGTAGCCGTCGGGGCCGACGCGGCGGGCTGCCGCGAACTGCTCGATCGCCTCGTCGAAGCGGCGGAGCTTCGACAGCGTCGAGGCCCAGTTCGAGTAGGCAGCGACGCTGGGGGCGAGCGCGACCGATTTGCGACATGCGGCGATCGCCTCGTCGTAGCGGCCGATCGATCCGTAGAGGCCGCCGAGAGTGGCGTAGACGCGCGCGTTGTCTGGCGTCAGCGCGGCCGCGATCTCGTACTCGCGCACGGCGTCGGCATACCGTGCGTGTTCGCGGTAGAACGTGCCGAGCCAGACGTGCGTCGCCCAGTACTGCGGCCGCAGCGCGATCGCGCGGCGGTAGGTGGCTTCCGCCTCCGCGTTGGCGCCCTGGCGCGCCTGCGCGCGGGCCAGGCCGAGGGTTGCTTCGTCGCTGGTCGGCTCGCGGTCGACTGCCCGCTGGAACTCGCCGGCCGCGACGTCGTACGCGCCGGTGCCGAGCGCGATCGTACCAAGGCAGACGTGCGAGGCCGGCAGTTCGCCATCGAGCGTTGCCGCCTGCGCGCACGAGGCGCGTGCGTCGTCGGCATGACGCGCCTGATGCGAGGCCTCGAACTTCTGCCACAGCGCCTGGCCGCGCGCGGCGTACGCTGCTGCGAACCGGGCGTCGAGCGCGATCGCGCGATCGAGCAGATCGATGGCGGCGTCGACGTTCTCCGGATGCTGGTACTCGAGCAGGCGACCGCGCGCCTCGAGGTAGAGGTCGAGCGCGCCAGGCGCTCGCGTGCCGCTCGCGCGCAGCGCCTCGCGCTCCGCCGGATCGAGCCGCAGCGCGAGCGCTGATTCCGCCCAGGTCGCGACGCGATCCTGGAGGTCGAACGGATCGCCGGCAGCGGCGGTGGTCGAGAAGCCGTCGATCTGCCGCAGCGTGGCGGCGTCGACGAACACGTAGTTGATCCGCAGCATGTCGCCGGCGCGGACGATCGAACCGTCGAGCACGATCGTCGCGCCCAGTTCGCGCCGCGCCTGCGCGGCATCGACGACGTTGCGGCGGCGTGCTTCGAGCGTGGACGTGATCTGTATGCCGCGTCGGCTGGCGAGCGGCGTCATCTTCGCGCTCAGCGTGTCCGTGAGGCCGTTGCAGTAGGCCTCGGCCACGGCGTCGCCGCTGCCGCGGCAGGGGAGAATGACGAGGTTGCGAGGCTCGACGTGCGCCGCCGTGACACCGGACCGGCGAGCGGTGCCGTTGTCTGGCGCCTGCCTCCACAGCCACGCCGACGCGCCAACAGTCGCAAGAATGAGCGCCGCGGCGGCGGTGGCCAGCCTGCGTCGACCGGAGGGCGGCGGCGGGTCGACGGTGTGTGGACCGCCGGCTGCCCACTCGAGCTCGCGCGAAAGATCGGCGGCGTCCTGCCACCGCTTGTCCGGATCCTTGGCGAGCGCCGTGGCCACGATGCGCTCGACCGACGCCGGCGTGTCCGGCCGCAGCGCCGCGATCGGCGGCGGATCCTCGGTCATGATCGCCGCGATCAGGCTGGCCTGACTCGCGTGCGTGAACGCGCGTCGGCCGGTGATCATCTCGTAGAGGATCAATCCGAGTGCGTAGATGTCGGTGCGCGCATCGACCGTCCGTCCCGCCAGTTGCTCGGGCGACATGTAGGCGATCGTGCCAATCAGCGTCCCTTCAGGGCTGAGGCCGTCGATCGTCGTCTCGTCGTTCGGCGGCGATTCCAGAAGAGTACGGTCGCGGAGCTTCGCGAGACCGAAATCGAGCAGCTTGACGCCCGATTCGGTCAGCATCACGTTGCTCGGCTTCAGGTCGCGGTGAATGATCCCTTCGCGGTGGGCGCGCGCCAGCGCCCCCGCCAGCGCGACGCCGTGCCGCAGCGACTCGCGAAGCGGCATCGGCTCTCGGGCGAGGCGCGTCGCCAGCGTTTCGCCCTCGAGATACTCCATGACCAGGAACTCGGTGCCGCCGTCCTCGCCGACGTCGTAGAGCGTGCAGATGTGCGGGTGGTTCAGGCGGGCGATCGCGCGCGCTTCGCGTTCGAAGCGCTGCCGGCGTCCCGGCCGTTCGGCGCCATCGGCGGCGAGGACCTTGATCGCGACCGTGCGGCCGACGCGGGTGTCGACGGCGCGGTAGACCTCGCCCATCCCGCCCCGGCCGAGCAGGGCGATCACCTCGTACGGCCCCAGACGAGCGCCGTTTGGCAGAGCCACGGGGAAGCTCTGATTATGCGGCGTTGCCCACACAGCCGAGTGAAAAAGAAGAAGGGCGCGACCGCGTGAGCGATCGTGCCCTCAGCTAGCCCCTAGCCCTAGCCCCTAGCCCCTACGGTTCCTTTACACGACCGGCTTGTGCAGCACCGGCGCGGGCTCCTCGGTCTTCTTCTTCCCACCGAGCCCCTGAATCTGCAGCGTCGGCTGCTCCTTGAGCACGTGCTGCCGATAGAGCCTGGCCATCTCCTCGTTATAGGCCGCGTCCTTCGCCGTCTCCTCGGGCGTCTTGTGCTGGCGCGCCTTCAGCTTCTCCTCGCGCGCGTTCTTCGCGATGCCGCGGTCGTCGAGATCCGTCTGCGCGCCGGCGCGGACCGCCTCCTCGTTCAGCTTCAGCGAATGCGCGGTGGACGACAGCGGCACCGCCTTGCCGCCGGCGAAGATCTCGTGGCGGCCATGCTCCTCGTACCACCGGGTGAGCGTCGCCGTCATGTGCATCTTCTCGATGATGTTGCGCCAGCCGATTCCCGTGTTGTACGCGCAGAACGAAATCTCGCCCTGCTGGGTGGCGTACGGGATGATGCACATCTCGGTGCGGCGGAAGTCGTAGTTGAAGAGATCCTGGAACCACATGCCGGCGATGAAGAGGAAGTTCCAGCGATCGGCGCGGCGCTTCTCGATGTCGGCGGACGTACGATCGCCCTCGACCTTGCCGTAACCGCCCGACTGCGCCTTCTTCGTCGCGCCGAACGTCTTGTCGAACTTCTTCAGCAGGTCGCTGAGCTTGAAGTGTGTCGGCGACTGGAACGGATCGTAGTTGCGGACGACCGCGAGGGCGAGCCCGAGGACCGACAGGAACTTGCCGCGCGCGGCGTCGTTGATCTGCGCGAGATCCTTGGCGAGCCGCTCGGCCTTCAAGAACGCCGTCACCGGGACCGCTTCCTTCGTCTCCTTGTCGATCATCAGGCCCATGCCGACGCCGCAGTTCGGGTGGCAGCCGCAGGTGAGCTGGCCCCACTGCGCGTCCGGTCCGTGGACGACGTCCGCCCAGTCGGTGAAGGTGCCCATGAACGAGATCGGGAACCAGTCGCGCGCCGGCTCGCCGAGTCCCGTCTGGTTCTTCACGTCGTGCGCCAGGTGCGACAGCGTGTAGCGCTGCGCCGCGCGCCGCTCGGGCGTCACCTCTTCGTCGCGCCCGGTGAAGCTCACCGGCTGGAACGACAGGAAGTTGATCTTCTTCGGGTTGTCGAGCGCGAACTCGATGATCCGCCCGACCTGCTCGTTGTTCACGCCGTTCACGATCGTGACGACCGGCACGATGTCCACGCCGGCCGAGTGCAGGTTCTCGATCGCGCGCAGCTTGACGTCGAACAGGTTGCCGACGCGGCGGTGCGAGTTCGCGGCGTTGCCGATGCCGTCGAACTGCAGGTACGCGTAGCGCAGGCCCGCCTCGGCCGCCGCCTTCGCGAACTCGGGGCTCTTGGCGAACTCGATGCCGTTGGTCGCCGCCTGCACCGAGTTGTAGCCGACCTTGCGCGAGTAGCGCACGGCGTCGAGGAACCACGGCGAGATCGTCGGCTCGCCGCCGGAGAACTGCACCGACATCTGCCGCTTCGGCTTGATGCTGATCGCGTTGTCCAGCACCATCTTGATGTCGTCCCAGCCGAGCTCGTGGACGAATCCCACCTGGTTCGCGTCCATGAAGCACGGGTCGCACATCATGTTGCAGCGGTTGGTGAGATCGACGGTGAGCACCGAGCCGCGCCCGTGCTTGATCGTGCTCGAGCCGTGGTTGTGGAGCGTTTCGTCGTTGTGCGCGCGGATGTCACGCCCGGGAAAGACATCCTCGAGATGTTTGAAGAACGCGGTGTCGATCGCCATCACGTCCTCGAAGTGGCCGTGGATGAGGCAGTCCTTCACCATCAGAATCTTGCCGTCGCGTTCGAGAATCGTCGCCTTGATCTCGCCGACCTTTTCGTTGAGGAGGACGCTCACGTCCTTCTTGCCGTCGAGAATCGCCTGACGCGCCTCGCGCACGCAGATCGGACACAGCGAGTCGGTCTCGCGCGGCCATCCGAGCGGGGGCTTCGTCTTCTCGTACGATTTCAGCAGCGGCTTGTCGGACCAGGCGGGTGTGAAGGACGGATTTTGTTTGATCTTGTTCAAACCGTTGAAGAGCGTCCATGCGCCGTTGGCCGCGATCGACAGGCCCTTCTCGACGTACTTGATTGGCTTGTGCATGCGCTAAATCTTAGAGCACGAATGGCTTACGACGATTACATTTCCAGCGAACGGTCCCCTCGCGCAGCGAACGGGCACTAGCCGACACCGGACGGTCACAGCACACCCGCCCCCACCTGCGCGAACGAAATAATTTGCAGGAAGTTGCATTTAAATGCACGAGCTGTCATAGAATGAGGCCGCTCAACCACAAATTCATAAGGAGGACGTAATGAACAGAGCGATGCGGATCTCGGTTGCGGTCGGGCTGGCGGCCGCCCTCACAGGAGTGGCGGCCACGCTGACAGCCGAGCAGAGCGCGCAAGTCGTTCAGGTTCGCGATGACTGCGATCCGGCCACGTTTAATGCCGATCCGCCCGTTGGGCCAGGCCTTGGCCCGATCTGCGAGGGCAACGGCGACACGACGTTCGGCGAATTCATCGCGGAACTGCGGGCGACGAAGGTGGCGGAGGAGTGGCGGTTCAATCCCGATCGGATGAGCGAGCCGCGGCCCATCGTCGCGCACAACCGCGGCGGCGAGACACACTCGTTCACCAGGGTCGCCAAGTTTGGCGGCGGCCAAGTCCCCGTCCTGAACACGCTGTCGGGGAACGACAAATTCCTCGCGCCGGAGTGCTTCGACAAGAAGGTCGGTGGAACCTTCATCGGACCCGGCCACGATTTGAACGTCGATAGCGTGCAGGGCGGGGACCAGTTCCAATGCTGTATCCACCCCTGGATGCGGACGACGGTCAGAAATCGGTAGGTCCAGGTAGCGTGGAAGTCAGGAACGTCGGGTAAGTCGGGAAATCGAATATGTCGGACAGAAATGCAAAAGGGCGCGACCGCGTGAGCGGCGATCGCGCCCTTTTCAGCTAGCCCCGAGCCCCCGGCCCCGAGCCCCTCTTCAGAAGTTCATCTGCACGCCGAACCGGATGTAACGGCCGTCGACAATCTGCGTTGGCGTCATCCACAGGTTCGTGCCCGCGTTCGCATACGTCTCGTTGACGCGGACCACGGTCCCGGCGTTGAACAGGTTGAAGACGTCCATGAACCCCTGCATCTTCAGCCGATCGACCCTGAACGTCTTGCCCAGTCGCATATCCAGCCGGTTCTGATAGTCGAGGAACATCGTGCTCGGCTGGACCAGGTTGATGATGCTCGACGCGGCGCCGGTGGTCGAACCGATGATCGGCCGTCCCGCGACGACCGACGTCACCGTGTAGTTCGCACTGACGTTTGGCCCGGGAATCGACGCAAACGTCCCGCTCAGCTGGATATCGTACGGGAAGGAATACGCCGCGGATGCCTTGAACGATGTGCGGAACAGGCCGGCAAGTCCTACACCGGCGGCAGGCAGCGTTGAATCGCAGAACCGGACCCGGTTCGGGTTGTCGCGCGCGCTGCCTACCGGGTCGCCATTGGTGACGTTGTCGCCGTCGCACGTCGTCGAGACGCGCCGGTCGGTGGTGACACCGCCGAACACGAGATACTTCGCGCCGCGCGCGTTCACCGTGAATTCCACGCCGTCGTAATTGGTCTTGTTCTGGGTCGAGTAGGTGATCAGGTTGTCGGTCGCGATGCCCACCTTGCCGGGGTTCAACGTGTACATCGTGATCGGCTGTCCCGACAGCGCCAGCCGCGTGTCGGTCGGCGTGTTGATGGTGTACGTCGTCCAGTCGCCCGCAGTCAGATTCTGATTGTCGGTGGCCTGAATGTTGTAGTACTCGCGGTGATAGTAGCCGGCGGTCGCCGACAGCCGCGGCCGGAGCTCGCGCTGCAGCACGGCGCTGTATTCCCAGTTGTAGCCGCGCGGCAGATTGGGATCCGGTCGCGACGTGATCTGACCGAAGTTCGACGTGCCGCCGATCACCTCGTTCACCTGAATCGAGCCGTCCGGGTTCAGGATCGTGTTGTCACGGTTCGCGTCGTTCCAGGTGCGCATCTGCGTCGCGCCGTTCATGCCGTTGAACGTCTGCGCGAAGCCGGCCGCCTGCGACGCGACGTACTTGCCGACGTTCCCCTTCACGGCGGTTTTGCCGTCGCCGGTCAGATCGAACGACGCCGCAAAGCGGACCGCCCAGTCGTTCCAGTTCGGCACGTTGGGAATCTCGGGGAAGTTTCGCGGGCCGATCCAGGTCGACGCGGCCGACGACTCCGCCGGGATCGACGCGTTGAAGTGCTCGAAGCGCGCGCCGTAGTTGAGCGTCAGCCGGTTCATCGTCCAGGCGTCCTGCGCGTAGGCGCCCAAGTCGCTGTTGACGTTCTGGATGCCCGTCGTCGGCGTGTTGTAGACGACGGCCTGGAACGGGAAGTCGGTGAGCGGAATATTCGTGCCGGGAACGACGGTGTTCACCGTGATGAGGGTGTTGATGTCGGCCTTTTCGATGAAGGTTCGCGAATTCTGTCCCCAGAGGTCCGTCATCCCGACCTTGATCGCGTGCGAGCCGGTCACGTAGCTCGCCGACGCGAGGATGTTGTAGTCCTTGGTCGTGCTCGAATACTCCGGGATGAGGTAGCCGCAGCGGCCGCTCAACAGGCCAGTGGATCCGTTGAGGTGCGCCAGCGTCGTCCCGCCGGGGGCCGTCCGCGAGCAGTCCTGCTCGTAGGGCTGGTCGTAGTAGGCCAGGCCAGCTTCGAACAGCAGCTTGTTCGAATGCGCGCGCGTCCATCGCACCTGCGGGATCCAGCCGACGCCGAAGGCGTCGGTCGACGCCTCCGGCGTCGTCGTCGCGAGGGTGTTGAAGCCGTTGAAGAACTCCCCGTTGTACTGCTTTTCGATGTAGGCGCGAATCTTGTCCTTGCTCGTCGCCGCCCACGTCACGCGCCCCACCGCACTGTAATTGCCCATGAGGTTGCGGTAGGCCTGGCTGCCGTCGGGGAATTTCGCGCTCGGGACGTAGACCTTCGTGTCCTGATACTTGTACGTGAAGTAGAACCACACCTTGTCCTGCATCAACGGTCCGCCGAACGACGGGTTGATCTGCCAGTCGTAGGCGGTGCCGGCGATCAGGACGCCTGCTGCCTTCACGGCGTCCGAGCGGTTGTCGGCCTGGAGGCCACTCCCCTGGTACTGCGCGAACAGTGATCCGGAAAACTTGTTGCCGCCGTCTTTCGGGACCTGGTTGACGCGGATGCCGCTGCTCTGGATTTCGGCCGACTGCGATCCCGTCGTGTAGCTCAGCTCCTGCACGGCCGCATCGTTCATGTAGAAGCCGCTGAACTGGCCGCTGCCGCACAGGTTGTTCACCCGCAGACCGTCGATCGCCATCGTGAAGTCGGTCGTCGAGGATCCGTGCACGGTGAGGTTGTATTGCCCCAGGACGAACGGCGTCACCGTGGTACCGGGAATCAGCAGCGCGCGCGCCGGCGTATTGCGGATCGGCGTCGGAATCGCGTCGAGCACGTCGCGGTTCGCGACGATCGTCGACTGGTTGTTGATCACGTCGACCGCCGGCGTCTCGCCGGTGACGGTCAGCGTTTCTTCCACCGCGCCGACCGACAGTTCCGCGGTCACCTGCGCGGTGAAGGTGCCTTCGAGGACGATGTCGGCTCGCTTGACGGTCTTGAAGCCGGCGAGCGTGAACGACACCTGATATGTCCCCGGAACGAGGTCGACGATCTTGTACTGACCGGCCGCGTCGGTGATCACGGAGCGCGACTTTTCAATCAGTGCGGGGCTCGAGGCTTCGACGGTCACTCCGGGCAGGACAGCGCCAGTGCCGTCCCTGACGACGCCCGCGATCGCCGCTTGCGCATGGCTGGTTGCGGGCAACAGCAGCACGGCAGCCGAAAGCATGGCCGCACAAAGCAGGACTCGACGCATGACGGTCTCCCTCCGAGGTTGTAAGTGAATGTAGACCGGCACGGTACGGTGCGGCTGGTTGCGTGTCAAGGCGAAACTGAGACCGAAACGAATAGTTTCTGGCGGAGATCCGGCCCGCCGGACCGGATGTCTGCCGGGGCGGCGCACGCCGAGCCACGCACGTGAGCGGTGGAGTGGATCGCGACGCTGCGCGCGTAGGGACGGCGTCGAGCGTCAGGTCCGACGCTAAATCCCGAGCCGATCCTTCAGCGCGCGCACGCGATCCCGCGAGACACTCAGCTCGGTCTTGGCTTCATCCTTGAGCCGGACCAGCACGCCGCCGTCGACGGCCGGGAAGAGCTCCTGCACGAACGGGATGTTGACGATCGTCGCCCGGTGGATGCGCGCGAAGCGCCGCGGGTCGAGCCGTTCCTCGAGCTCGGTCAGCGTGAAGTCGATCACGTGCTCGCGGCCGCTGGCGCAGGCGAAGGTGAGCTTGTCCTTCGAAAAGAAGTGGCTCACGCGCGCGACGTCGAGGATTGTCGTGCGTTCTCCGACCCGCGATGCGATCCGCTCGAGTCTGCGGGCCGGCGACAGCGCCGCGGCCAGCTCGCGCGCGAGCGCCCGGACGTCGTGCGGCGGGTGCGGCGCCAGCCGCTCGGCCTTGTCGAGCGCGCGCGCCAGCCGCTCGGGATCGATCGGCTTGAGCAGGTAGTCGATGGAGTTCACCGCGAACGCGTCGATGGCGTAGCGGTCGTACGCGGTCGTGAATATGACGGTGACGTCGCGGTCGAGCCGTTCGAGCAGCTGAAATCCGGTGAGCCCCGGCATCTGGATGTCGAGGAACAGGATGTCGACGTCGTGGGCTTGCAGGAACGCGAGCGCGATCTCGGGGTCCGTTGACGATCCGACGATCGTCACGCGCCCGTTCGCGTCGAGCAGCCGCTGCAGTCGCTGCACCGCCAGCTTTTCGTCGTCGAGAATGTAGACGCGCATCGATCAGGGGTTCGTGGCCGCTCCCGCCGGCACCTCGATCGCGACCGACGTCCTGCCAGCGCGGCTCTCGACCGCGAGTGACGCTCGATCGCCGAACAACATCTGCAGACGCCGGTCGAGCAGATCCAACCCGTGGCCGGGCGGCCGCGCCGACGCCTCGAACCCGGGTCCGTCGTCCTCGACGGTGATCCGGAGCCGGCGTTCTCCAGCCGCCGCGCGCACATGGATCGACGCTCCGTCGCGGCGCGGCGAGACCGCGTACTTGACGCTGTTCTCCACCAGCGTCTGCAGCGCCATGCGCGGCACCGGCAGCCGCCCCGCGCCGTCGACCACCTCCAGCGAGTAGCGCAGCCGATCGCCGAAGCGCACCCGCTCGATATCGAGATAGGCACGGACGATTTTCAGTTCTTCTTCGAGCGGGACGATCGGTGTCGCCGTGCTGTCGAGCGCCGATCGCAGTAGCGACGCCAGCTGCCCGATCATCTTCTCGGCGCCGGCCGGGTCGTCGTGCACGAGCGCCGCGATCGCGTTCAGCGTGTTGAACAGGAAATGCGGCTGCACCCGCGACTCGATCGACGCGAGCTGCGCTTCGGCGGCGAGGCGCCGCGCCTCGGCCTCGTCGCGCTCCTTGGTCCGCAGCGCGACAGTCGCCTCATCCAGGCGCCGCCGCATGGTCTCGACGACGGTGACGAAGATTCCGAAGATCAGCGTGATGACGATCGACGCTTTCAGCGAGCCGGCCATCCAGGTGGCGACGATGCCACCGCCGTGCAGATAGCCGACCGCGGCAAGGATCAGGATCGTCACGAAGCTGCCGGCCAGCGCGATGCCGACCATCGTCGCGATCAGCACGATCCAGTCGAGCGGGAACCGGTAGCGGCACGACACCGCGCGGGCGACGCGCGGCATGACGACGCCGAGCATGGGGCCGATGACGAACGAGAAGAGCAGCGAGACGGCGAAGGCCTCGACGAGCCGCCGCGGCGGCGTGCGCAGGCTGACGCCGCCATAGAAGACCGTCACGACGATCGAGGCGGCGATGCTGGCGCCGGTCACGCGCGCCCAGTACACGCGCGAGAGGCGCCGCGGCCGCTCGGACTTGCCCATCGTTCAGACGTTACGCGAGACGAGCTCCGGACGTCGAGATTGGCGGATGAAGGGTGTGTTTTTCCGATGCAGGGGAACCCGCGTCACCCGATGGTCACCGGCTCGACCGCGGCCGCCGCCGCCACCGACGCCGGGCCGGGGACCGCCTTCGGCGTCCACTGAACGAGCCGACCGTCTCTCGGAATGTGCAGCGCAACCGGCCGCGCGTATGCGGGCATCGGCACGATCTTCCTGAGGTTGGCGTAGACCGGATGCCTGCCGTGCTCCCTGTACCAGTCCGCGACCTTGGCGCTCTGATACATGTTCTCGACGATCTGCCGCCAGCCGACGCCGGTGTTGTAGGCGCAGAACGAGATCTCGCCCATCTGCGTCGCGTAGGGAATGATACACATCTCGGTGCGGCGGAAGTCGTAGGTCCAGAGATCCTGGAACCACATGCCGGCGACGAACATCAGCAGCCACTCGTCGCCCTTGCGATTGTCGTTGTCGCGCGCCCCGAGCCGGCCGCCCAGCTGTCCGCCGCTCTGCTTGTCGAACTTGTGCAGGAGATCAATCAGGCGGAAGCCGGCCGGCGCCTTCAGCGGGTGGTAGTTGCGGAGCAGGCTCAGCGCGCTCTGCACGATCGTGAGCGCGCGCCCGCGGGCGGCATCGGCAATCGCGGTCGCGTCGCTGAGCACCTGCTCGACGTTCAGGAACTCGGAGAGCGGCGCCCACTCCTTCGTCTTCTTGCTGACCATGAAGCCCATGCCGACGCCGCAGTCGGGGTGACAGCCGCAGCTGAGCGATCCCCACTGGGCGCCCGGGCCTCTCATCAGGTCGGTGACCTGCGACATCGTGCTCGCCGCGGACAGCGGAAACCAGTCGCGCAGCGGATCGGTGACGCCGGTCTGGCGCTTCATGTCCTCGGCGAGGTGCGACAGCGTGTAGCGCTTGCGGTGGCGCTCGTCGTCGCCGATCGCCTCGTCGCGGCCGGTGAACGACACCGGCTGGAACGACACGAAGCTCACCTTGTCGCAGTTCTGCAGCGCGAACTTGACGATCGGTCCCACCTGATGATCGTTGACGGTGTTGACGATCGTCACGACGAGGCAGATGTCGATGCCGGCGGCGTGGAGGTTCTCGATCGCCCGCAACTTGACGTCGAACAGGTTGCCGACCTTGCGGTGGGCGTTGGCGTCCTCGCCGATGCCGTCGAACTGCAGGTAGGCGATGCGCATCCCGGCGTCGTGCGCCTGCCGCGCGAACTCCGGATCCTGCGCGAAGCGGATGCCGTTGGTCGCCGCCTGGACGCTGAAGTAGCCGATCGCGCGCGCGTAGCGGACCGCCTCGAGGAAGATCGGCGAGATGGTCGGCTCGCCGCCCGAGAACTGCACGGTCATCTGCCGCCGCGGCTTGATGCTGATCGCGTCGTCGAGCAGCTTGCGGACGTCGTCGAAGGTCAGCTCGTGGACGTAGCCGACCTGGTTGGCGTCCATGAAGCACGGATCGCACATCATGTTGCAGCGGTTGGTCAGGTCGATCGTCAGCACCGCGCCGCGCCCGTACCTGATCGACGACGTGCCGTGGTTGTGCAGCGTGTCGGTGATCGCGGGAAAGTCGCGGCCGGGAAAGAGCGATTCGAGACGGCGGAGAAATGCGGGATTCACCGCGAGCGTGTCGACGAAGGTGCCGTGGCGCGGGCACGTCTTCTCGACGATCACTTTGCCGTCGCGCTCGAGGATCTGCGCCTTGATCTCGCCGACGTGATCGTCGACGAGCGACTCGATCGCCTGCTCGCCGGCGAGAATGCGCGCGCGCGCCTCACGCACGCAGGTCGGGCAGAGCGAGTCGGTCGTGCGCGGCCAGCCGAGTGGCGGCTTCGTTCGTTCGCGGCTGCTCAGCAGCGGCGCCGGCGCCCATGCGGGGTGAAACGGCTTCGCGTCGATTCGCCGATTGATTGCTTGAAACGCGGGCCACAGGATTCGGGCGCCCCCAGCGAGGGCGAGCTCGAGCGGTTTCCACGCATTCATGCGGAACCGGAATATACCACACAGTTATTGGTGCAGCCGGGCGCGTACCGCAGCGTCGAGCGCATCGCGATCGGTCTTTCCACGCGCGGTGAGCGGGATGTGGTCGATGAAGACGATCGCCCGCGGCACCTTGTACGACGCGAGCCGCTTCGCGCAGAAGCGGCGCACGCTGAGCGTCGTGACCGCCGCGCCCGCCGCGTCGGCGACGACGATGCACGCGACGATCTGCTGGCCGCGGCGTGGATCGGGTGCCGCGACGACCCGCGCGTCGGCGATGCCGGGCATCGTCCGCAGCACCGCTTCCACCTCGCCGGGCTGCACCTTGCGTCCGGCGACGTTCACGAACGACGAGACGCGTCCGCGCAGGAGCAACCGGCCCCGCGCGTCCCACTCGCCGCAATCGGCGGTCATGAAGCCGCCGTCGACGAACGCGTCGCCAGGTCCGTCCACGTACCCGCTCGACACCGCGTCGCTGCGCACATGGACCCGTGACCCGTGAATGGTGACCGCCACTCCGGGCAGCGGCCGCCCGACCGTTCCGCTGCCGTCCACCTCGTCGTCGCCATCGAAGGCGATGCCGCCGGTCTCCGACGATCCATAGAACGAGTGAATCTTGATGCCGAAGCGATGGTGGAACGCGGCCAGCGTCGCCGACGACAGCGGCGCACCGGCCGAGATCAGGCGCAGCAGCCGCGGCGGCCAGCCGTCGGCAGGCGGGTTGTCGACGAAGTACTCGAACATGAACGGAACGCCGGGAAAGACACGCGCGCCGTACCGACGCGCGTCGTCCGGCAGCAGCTGCGGCACGAACGACTCGCGCAGCACACACGCCGTGCCCTGTGTCAGGAGCGGCAGCAGCAGGTTGCCGAGGCCGTACGAATGCGACAGCGGAATGGCAGCGACCTGCACATCGTCTGCGCGAATGTCCATCGCCTCGACGATGTGTGTGCAGTCGGCCATCAGCTGCGCTTCGCTGGTTCGCGTCGCCTTCGACGGCCCGGTCGAACCGGATGTGATCTTCAGCATCGCGATGCCGGCGTAGCGTGCGCCTGCGCCGACTGCGTGCACGGCCTCGCGCGTGACGAGGGCGGCGGCGCCGAATCGTGCCGCCAGCGTGTCGATCTCCGCCTGCGTCGCCTCCAGGTCGATCGGCAGCACGGCGGCATCGAGCGCGCGGCATGCGAGCAGCAGCGCGGCGAACGACGACGTATTGCCGGCAGCCGAGATCACCAGCCCGCCGGCGCCGACCCCTGCCTGCGAGAGCCGATCGGTGTACGCGAGATGCGCATCCCAGATGTCGGACGCGGTGACCGGACGATCGGCGGCCGGCAGATGGATGAGCGGTCGCGCCGGATCGTCACGGCGTACGTTTGCGAAACGCTCAACGAGGCTGCTCACCGTTTTCGATCCGCGCATGATCTAATGGGTTTTTGGTTCGGCGGGACCGCGATCACGCATTCCATCGTTGCAGAAGTGGCTCGCTCGCGGGTGGCCGCGAACAGGGGCCGCCCCGCCGGGCGCGGAGTCGCTCATCGTCGCGAGGGTTTTATACTACGCCGCGCATGTCGCTGATCGATTGCCTGCCGCATCAGCCGCCGATGCGACTGCTCGAAGAAGTGGTCGAGATCCGGCACGGCGAGAGCGCAACCGGACGGCGGTACGCGCACGCGGACGACTTCTACTTTCAGGGACACTTTCCCGGGCAGCCGGTCGTCCCAGCGGTGATTCTGGTCGAGATGCTCGCGCAGATCGGCGGCATCGCCGTCGCGGCGCCGGCCGCCGGCGCGCCGGATCGTCCGCTTCAACTGCGCGTCGCCGCCATTGGCGCGTTCAAGTTTCCCGCGGCCGCGACGGCCGGCGTCATGCTCGAAGCACGCGCCCGCGTCGCCGGTCGAATCGGCGGACTGTACAAGATCGAAGGAACCGTGACCGCCGACGGCGTCCTCGTTGCGGCCGGAAGCGTCACGCTCGCCGGCATCCCTGAAACCGTCACGTCGCATGCGCAGCATCTCCGTTGAGCTTCGGCGCACCTTCATGGGTCTGCGCACCGAAGGCGCCGGCACGGGCCGGGAGACCGCGGCGATTGCGCTGGGCGTGTTCATCGGCTGTCTGCCGATCTACGGATTCCATCTCCTGCTCTGCTGGGTCGCCGGAGCCCTCCTTGGCTTGAACCGCCTGAAGATGTATCTCGCCGCAAACATCTCGAACCCGCTCGTCGCGCCATGGTTGATCGTCGCCGAAGTGCAAACGGGTGCATGGCTCCGCCGGGGATCGTTTCACCACGTGTCGCGCGACCACATCGCGTCGACTGCACTGACGGTCTTCGGGATCGATGCGATCGTCGGGAGCCTGCTGGTCGGCGCCGTGTTGGCCGCGCTGGCCGCGACTGGCACCTACAGCCTGGTGCGCGAATCGGGCGCTGATCGGCCGTTTGCCGCGCTCGTTCGCAAGGCAGCCGATCGCTATCTCGAGACGAGCATCACGGCGTGGGAGTTCGCGCGCGGCAAGCTCCGGATGGACCCCGTCTATCGCGCGACGCTTTCACCCGAGTTCCTGCCGTCTGGAGGGACGCTTCTCGACATCGGCTGCGGTCAGGGGCTGACACTCGCGCTGCTCGCCGAGGCGCGCCTCGCATTCGAGGACGGCACGTGGCCGCGCGGCTGGGCGGCGCCGCCACGCTTCGACCGCATGGTGGGGATCGAGACGCGGCGGCGCGTCGCGGCGATGGCACGTCGCGCGCTCGCGGGTGCCGCTCACGTGATCGAGGGCGACGCGCGTGCGGTTGCGCTGGAACCTGCGCGAGCCGTGCTCCTGTTCGACGTCCTGCATCTTCTGCCGCCGGACGACCAGGAGGCGCTGCTCGCGTCGATTGGCGCGCGGCTGCAGTTCGGCGGCGTTCTGCTCGTGCGCGAGGCCGACTCCGGCGGCGGCTGGCGTTTCACCGCGGTTCGCGTCGGCAACCGATTCAAGGCGTTCGTGACCGGCACGTGGCGGCAGCAGTCGTTTCATCCACGGTCGGACGCAGAGTGGCGGGATTGTTTCACGCGCCACGGGTTTGCCGTCGAGGCGCGGCCGATGGGCCAGGGGACGCCGTTCGCCAACGTCCTGTTTCGACTCACGCGCCGCGCATCAGGCCATTAGGCATTTGGAATGTGGCATTACGAATTCTAAAATTCCAAGTTCCGCATTCCACATTCTTACGGCGGCCGCCGCTGGACGATTGCGCCGATGCGGACTTCCTGCGCGATCGGCGGTCCGCTCACATCGAACGTGCCGCCGACCCACACGCCGCAGCCGGACGGCGAGCAGTAGCGCAGATCCGACCACATCACCGCCACGCGGCCGTCGCCGTCGTCGGCCTCGGCGGGGAACGCGAACTCATGGACGGCGAGGAAGTTCTGCACGTCGTCGAGCGAGCGTGACGCACGCACGAACGGCGTGTCGTCGGCCAGCCGCCGCGTCATGACGACCGTCGGAGGGCCGCCGCGGCTTGCGATGGCCGATGCGCTCACGCGATCGCGGCGGCGCTCGAACACGAACCAGTCGGTCAGCGACCCCCAGCGAGCATCGATCGCGCTCGGCTCGCGGGGAGTGACGTCCAGCTGCCTGAGCGCCATCCCCAGCATCGCCGCCTTGAAACCGAGGAAGGCGACTGCCGCCGCCAGCACCGCGTGCGACGCGCGACGCAACGGCATCCGGACCGGCCACAGCAGCACGAGCCACGTCACGCAGATGCCGATGAGCCATGGATCGGCCATCGCGACGAGCGGCAGCGAGACGCGTTGATTCACGAACGGCCACAGTATCGCGATGCGCGCGCCCGATACGACGTCGAGCGCGATGTGGCTCAGCGCGCCCGCCGCGGCGGCGACGAACAGCGTCGTCAGTCGCCCTCGACGCGCGAACGCTCGAGCCAGGCGTCCGACGACGATCGCGGTCACGGCTGCCATCGCCAGCGCGCCGATCAGCGAATGCGTCCCGAATTGGTGTGCCCGCACGTACCGGTCCCATCCCGAGAATGCGATCACGCTGTCGACGTCGGGCGAAAGCGCGCCGAGGATCGCCGCGGCGCCGACGGTCGGATCGCGTGGTTCGTCTCGTGCGGCGGCGACCAGCGCACGGCCGATCACGACGTGCGTCAACGGATCCATCAGGTGAACCGGACGTCAGGGTCGGCCTGCGCGTCCCAGTACCGGTAGAAGTGGTACCAGAACTCGGGGTGCGCCCGAACCCGGGCGCCGAGCTGATCGGCGAACTGCTGCGTGGCCGCCTGCACCGATTCGTCGCGCGGCCGATTGCGGTCGACGACGATCGGCGTGCCCGTCCGCACGGTCAGGTGCGACGGGCCGACGCGTTCCATGAACGACGGCACCAGCGGCGCGCCGGTCATGAAGCCCATCAGCGCCGGCGTCCGCTGAAAATAGGCGCGTCGGCCGAGGAACTGCACCTCGACGCGATCGCGGCCGACGTGGCGATCCATCAGGAACGCCACGATGCTGTTCTCGGCGAGCCGCCGCCGGATCTGGAGCGCCGTGTCGAGCGACTGACCGACATGGATGGTGTCGGTGCCGAGCCGATCGCGGATCTCGCGGCGCACGCGGTCCACTTCGGGGTCGGCTTCCGGCATCGCCACCACCGCGATCGGGAGCCTGGTGATCCGGCGCAGAAAGGCGCCGCCGGCCTCCCAGTTGCCGTAGTGTCCGCTGACGAGAATCACGCCCTTGCCCTTTGCCAGCTGGGTGAGGACCCGCTCTGCGTCCGACGGCAGGTACTGGAAAGTGCGCTCCAGCTCCCGCGGAGACGCACGCAGCGAGTGGATGAAGTCGATGACGTCGGCGGCGTAGGCCGCGAGCGTCGTCCGCGCGCGCCGCTCGAGCGATGCCTGTGATTCGTCCGGAAAAATCGCGCGCAGGTTGTCGGCGATCGCCGCGCGCGTCTGGCGCATCAGCCGCCAGGCGAGCCAGGTGCCGGCGCGGCCGATCGCGTACGAGACCGGGCGGGGCAAGGCGCCGACGCCGCGATAGGTGGCGCCGAAGATGGTGCCGTTGTTCAGGCCATGCAGCGTCCACCGGCGCGGGATCGCGTCGCGTCGATCCGCGCTGCCGTCGCCGGTGACGAGCGGCTCAGACGCGTTCGAGGAAGCGATAGTACACCGCCAGAAAGCACGTCCGCGTCGTGTCGGGGATCGGCCGCAGCTTGCTGCGCTGCCCCGCATACACCGCGGTGACCGGAACGCCGGCGACGCGGCCGCCGCGCCGCCGGACCTTGATCAGCATCTCGGTTTCGATGTCGTAGCCGCGCGCCATCAGCCGCAGCGGCCGCAGCGCGTCGAGGCGAAAGACGCGGAAGCCGCATTGCGTGTCCCGCACCGGCACGCCGACGAACCACGACAACACGCAGCTGCCGATGCGGTTCGCGTGATACCGCGCCGCCGGCATGCGACTGCGATCGAACTGCCGCTCGCCGACGACGACCGCCGCGGCGCTGCGTTCCGCTTCGGCGACGAGCGACGCGGCTTCGCCCGGCAGGTGCTGCATGTCGCCGTCGAGCAACAGCACGTGGGTGTAGTCGCCCTCGAACACGCGCGCGAGCCCGGTGCGCACCGCCGTCCCCTTGCCGCGGTTCGTCTCGTGCACGATCACCTCCGCGCCCGCCGCCCGCGCGCGGTCCGCCGTCCCGTCGGTCGAGCCATCGTCCACCACGACGACGCGTTCGACAAGCCCGCGAATCCCGCCGACGACGTCGCCGATCGATCGCGACTCGTTGAGCGCCGGAATCACCGCTGCCACTCGCATGCGGGCCTGGGCGTCGCGCGAACGCCTAGCCGGGCGACTGCTGCTTCGCGCGAGGTCGTTCATGCATCAACAGCGCCGGCAGCGTCAACACCGACGCCGCGGCCAGCGTGATCGTACTGACCACCGACACCATGCCCATCGACTGCAGCGGCGGGTAGGACGAGGTGATCAGCGTGCCGTAGCCGAGCATCGTGATCGCGGCGGCGACGAGAATCACCGGCGCCAGCTCCGCCGTCGCCCGCGCGGCGTCGCCGCGCTCCTGATACCGGTGCACCAGGTGGATCCCGTAATCGACTCCGATACCGACAAAAGTGACGACGGCAAACACGGCGAAGAGATCCAGCTCCACGCGAGCCATGGCCAGGACTCCGGCCGCCCAGACGAGACCAATCGCCGTCGGCAGCAGCGCGTACAACGACAGCCGCCAGTCGCGGAATGCCGCGACCACGAGCGCGACGACGATGGCCGTCCCGATCACCAGTCCTTTGATGAATTGCGGCAGGAAGCTGCGGGCCAGCTCCTTGTTCACCGGCGTGAGGCCGGTCAGCGTCGCCGACGGATTCACGGCGCCGACGATCTGCTGCACGCGCGCGGTCTGCTCGGCGCGCGCTGGAAAGACGTAGGTCGCCAGCGTCCAGCGATCGCGGTCGAAGACAACGAAGCGATCGACGATGTCGGCAAGGCCGTGCGCGACGTAGCCGTGGTGGGTGAGCCGCTCCGATCGATCGAGCAGGCGCGGCAGACGCCCGGCAAACGGATCGAAGGCGCCCGGTGTGAAGTCGGCGGCGGCGCGCGCCTGGTCGAGCGAGGCGCGCACCGCGTCCGCCGTCAGACGCGATTGCTCGATCCGCTGCGCGCTGCGCGCCTGCGCGGCGAGCGACGGCAGCAGCCGCGACGGCGGCTGAAATGCGAGGTCGGGCATGTCGCGCGCCAGCGCCGCCGCCAGACGCTCGTTGATGGCCAGCAGCGGGTCGAGCGCAGGTCCGTCATCGACCACGACGTAGACGTCGCCCGGCAGGCCGAACGTCGGGCCGATCTTCGCCTCGAGCAGCGCGGCGGGCGTCGTCGATCGCAGGCGATCGAGCGTCGGGTTGATGTGGATCCGGGTCGCCACCAGCCCGAGCGCACAGGTGATCAGCGCGCTGGCGGCGAGGAGCGGGCGGCGGCGGTGCGCGATCCAGGCGGCGAGCCGGGGCATCAGCAGGAGCGGCGACGGCCGCCGCGGCGCGCGTCTCGGCAGCAGCGCCGGGACCATCACCAGGGTCAGCACGCCGCACGCCACCATGCTGTGGCCGAGCAGCCGGCCAAGCTGCTGCAGGCTCGGGAAGTCCACGAACATCAAGCCGTAGAACGTGGCGGCCGTCGTCCACATGCCGAGCAGCATGCTGCTCGACGGGCCGCCGATCGCGTCGCGCACCGGCACGTCGCGACCGTCCGCGGCGGCCAGGCGGTGTGCGACGTAGAGCAGCACGACGCCGTCGACGCCCAGGCCGAACATCATCGCGGCCGCGCCGGTCGCCGCGGCGGACAACTTCGCGCCGGCGAACCCGAGCGCGCCGAGGACGACCGCGAGCGAGAGCAGCGACGGCAGCGAGCCGACCGTCACCAGCCACAGGCTGCGAAAGACGAGGAACAACAGCGGCAGGATCAGCACGAGCGAGCCCACCGTGTTCATGATGCTCTCGCTCTTCACGACCGCTTCGGTCTCGACGGCGATGCGATGTCCGCCGGCGAATTGCACCTGCAGCGGCGGGAGCGGCTCCTCGTCGGGGTCGCGCGCGGTCGCAGCTGCGGCGATCGTCGATGCGGCAATCTGCTGGAGACGGGCGTCCAGCACCCGCGAGAACGCGGCGTCGTAAGGAGGCCGCTTCGGCCGCGCGATCAGCAAGCGGCTGCGGCCGTCAGCGGTCACGTACCCCTCGGCGCTGGCGCCGATGTTGAGGCCTGCCTGGGCGCCGCCGAGCGCGTCTCGCATCAGGTCGAAGAGTCCCAGCGGATCCTGTCGGACCAGCTGCGCGACCTCGGCAGATGGGACCGTGAGGAGATCGCGGCGTGCCGCGATCGCCCGCGACATACCGCCCGGGGTGAGCCGCTGCAGCGCGTCGTCGAGCGCTTTGCCATGCAGCAGCAGCAACTGATGATCGGCGAGCCAGCCGAAGTCGCGCGTCCGATCCACGGCGCCCGTGTCGACGCGTGAGATCTCTGGTGCCGACCGCAGCGCGTCGGTCCACGCCGAAATCTGGTCGTCGTAGTCGGCGATCGCGTGTCCCGCCGGCGCGGTGAAGACCACGTACAACTGATCGAGGCTGCCGAACCGCGCGAGGAAGGTACGGAACGCCTGAATCACGCGGCTGTCGCGCGGCAGCAGCGACAGCACGTCCGCGTCGAACGACAGCCGACGCACGCCTTCCACCGAGACGAGCAGGGCGCCCAGCACCAGCGCCAGGACGCCGAGCCGCCGATGGTGCGCCCAGCCGACGATGCGGGCGACGAGCGATTCCACGACGGGATCATGTTACATTCACGAACTCGATGAACGTCCTGCTGCTGCGGCCCGTGCCGGTCAACGAGCGCTTCGGGCTCGGGCCGTTCTTCCGGATCGAGCCGCTCGGCATGGAGTACATCGCGGCCGCGCTCGAGGCACGGGGCCACGCCGTCACGCTCGCGGATCTCCGATTCAGCCGCCCCCTCGCGGCACAACTTCGCGCGTCGCGCCCCGATGTCGTCGGCATCGCGGCGATGCATGCCCTCGAAACCGACGAAGTCGTCGCGCTGGCGCGGCGCGTGCGCGCGCAGGCGCCAGACGTGCCGATCGTCGTCGGCGGCCATACCGCCGCCGCCTATCCGGAGCCGTTTCTCGTCGCCGAAACCGCGGCGGTGGTCGTGGACGACGGCGAGCGCGCGTTCCCGCTCGTGTGCGACGCCATCGCTCGCCGCGAGCCGTTGACGGCGGTACCCGGGCTCGCCTTGCGCGGTCGGGACGGCGTGGTGGTCCGCACCGCCGGAGAGACCGGCACGCTCGCGCTGGACGAGGTGCCGCTGCCGGCGCGCGATCACGTGGCGGCCTGGCGCCGGCAGTACGCGTGCCTCGCCCACCGGCCGGCGTGGCTCGTCGAAACGGCGCGCGGCTGCCCGTTCCGCTGCTCGTTCTGTTCGATCTGGCAGCTGCATCAACGCGCCGTGCGCGAGCGATCGATCGACGCGGTCCGCCGCGACTTCGAGTCGGTCGGCGACCACGTCTTCGTCGCCGACGATCTGTTCTGGCATCACCCGCCGCGCAGCCTCGAGCTGGCGCGCGAGCTGAAGCGCCGCGGTATCCGCAAGCAGTGGATCCTCGTCCAGAGCCGGACCGATCTCGTCGGCCGGCATCCGGAGCTCCTCGAGGCGTGGCGGCCGCTCGCGACCGAGTTCGACATCTTCTTCGGGCTGGAAGCGGCGACCGACGAAGGGCTCGACGGGCTGATGAAAGATGCGACGGTCGACGAGACGATGCAGGGCGTCGCGGTCGCGCGCGCCCACAACTACGGCGTCACCGGCAACTTCGTGATCGATCCCGCGTGGGCCGAGTCCGACTTCGAGGAGCTGTGGGCGTTCGTCGAGCGGCACCAGCTGTTCCAGGCCGGCTTCACCATCCTCACGCCGCTGCCCGGGACGAAGTATTTCGATGACATGCGCCAGACGCTGCGCGCGCGGCGCTGGTCGCACTTCGACATGCATCACCTGCTCTGGGAACCGCGCCTCGGGGCGCGGCGCTTCTTCGAGCTTTACTGCGACACGTGGCGCCGGTCGGTGCTGAACCTGAAGGGCCGCAAGGGCCTGCTGCGGTGGCTGCGCGAGGTCGATCTCGCGAATGTTTTTTTCCTGATTCAGGCGCTGCGCCGCACGCAGAAGCTCATGGACCCCGAGCACTACCTGAAGGAATACGACCTCGCGCCGTCGGTCGATGAACTGCTGGGCGGCGCCGATCGACGGTCGCTCACACTTCATCAGGTGTGAAGATCTCCCACGAAGACAAGAAGGCACGAAGACAAGAAGAACAGATACGAATGTGACGGCACGCGTCCCTGGCAGACGGGTCAGCGTTCGAGTGAAAAGGTCCCCGGCTCGAGCGGCGCGTTCTTGACGACTTCGTCGAAGGTCATCGTCTTCGTGTCGCCGTTCGCGAAGGTCATCGTCATTTCGGCGAGCAGCAGCGACACGCGATCGATCCAGAGGTCGAGGCGGGCAAGGCTCTCGCGGATCTGCTTCCGCTTCGGCGCCATCGACAGGTAGTACGCGTTCGGACGCTCGCCGCCCGGCGGGCGGTCGTCAATCTGGAACTCGTGCCGCAGATCCGCGGCGGTGCCGTTGACGAAGTACCTCTGAATGCGTCCCTGCGTGGTGCTGATGTCGGTGACCTGATATAGGTTGCGGCTCGGCCAGACGACGGTCATCCGGTTGCCGTCGATCAGGATGGTCCGGGCATCCGGTTGAGTGTAGCGCAGCAGCACCCGTGACGGACGTTCCACGGCGACGCGGCCGCGCGCGACGAGTGGTTTGGTCAACAGCGTCGACGTGGTCGTCTCGGTGAAGCGCGCCGTCAGCGTCTTCAACCCGTCGTTCATCTGCCTGGCCTTCGCGTAGAGCTCGTCGAAGGTGGCGGGCGGCGCGGACGAGAGCGTCGGCGACAGCACACACGCAGCGGCCAGCGCAGCAAGCGCGCGCGCGATCGGGTAGCGCAAGGGCTTCAGCCGAGCGACTGCGCGTTCGACCGGAGCGCCCATCGACGCATGGTAACGTACGGCCCGGTGCGTGAACCGGTGCGGGTCGCAGGGCTCGGCGTCGTGTCGGTCTTCGGAACGACGCTCGATGCGTTTCGCGACCGGCTGCTCGCAGGCCAGTCCGGCATTGTCGCGGTGACCAGATTCGACACCGCCGGCTGCCGCTCGACCATCGCCGCCGAGATCGCCGGCTTCGATCCGTCGCCGTTCGTGCCGGCGATGAAGATGCGGCGGATGGACCGCACCGCCGTCTACACCGTCGCGGCGACGAAGCTCGCGCTCGAGGATGCCGGCGCGGCGATTCCGGCAGAGGGCGACGATCGAAAAGGCGTGGTGCTCGGCACGTGGACGGCCGGCGGCGGATCGACCCAGCAGTTTCTCGACGCGCTGTTCCGGCACGGCCCCACCGGCGCCCCGGCGCTGTTGTTCGACAGCACCGTCGCGAATTCCGCGGCCAGCATCGCCGGCCTCGAACATCGCTTGCGCGGGCCGAACATGACGGTGAGCCACAAGGAAGCGTCGGGCCTCGCCGCGATCGTGGCCGCCGTCGATCTCCTCCGCGAGGGACGCGCGACGGCGCTCATCACCGGCGGCGCCGACGCGATCTTCGAGCCGTTTTACAAGGCGCACGACCGCTTCGCGGTGATGTCGCCGCAGCGATCGGCTTCGGCGCCGACCGCACCGTTCGATGCGTGCCGCGACGGGTTCGTCCTCGGCGAAGGCGCGGCCGGCCTGTGGGTCGAACCGGCCGGGGCCGGGGAACGCCGTGCGATGCACGGCGAGATTCTCGGCGTCGCCTCGTCGAGCGCGAACCTACCGCTGAATGCGTGGCCGGATCGTCCCGCGCCGCTCGTCCGCACGATGCGGCTGGCCCTCGACGACGCGGGTCTTGCGCCGGACGCGGTGGACGTCGTCTATGCATCGGCGAACGCGACGCGCCAGCTCGATGCGGTCGAAGCCGACGCGCTGACCGCGCTGTTCGGGGACTCGAGGACCGTGATCACGTCGATCAAGGGCGCGATTGGCGAGTCGGGGACCGCGGGCAGCGCCGCCTGCGCCGCGGCGCTGCTGTGCGGCCGCACGCGGCAGGTGCCGCCGATCGCCGGCCTGGCCGAACCCGATTCCGCCACGACCGGGCTGCGCCTGGCGACGACGAGCATGACGGCGCCGGGTCCGATCGCACTCGTCAACAGCTTCTCGAGCGGCGGTGCGCTCTTCTGCGTCGTGCTGCGCGCCCGTCCTTGAACGCCAAGACCGCAGGCGCAAAGAATTCTTATCTCCTGATATGATCTTTTGCTGCTTTGGTTGATCATCCGGTCGCGTCAGCGGACCCGGTGTCCCCCGGCACGAGCCTTCGCGGCCGCGTCGCCGTCGTCACCGGCGGATCGCGCGGCATCGGGCGCAGCATCGCCGACACGCTCGCCGCCCATGGCGCAGCCGTCGGCGTGATGTTTCACGAGCGCGAGGCGCCGGCGCGCGAGTTCGAGGCCGCCGTGCGCGGCGCCGGTGGCCGAGCCTGGGCCGGCCAGTGCGACGTCGGCGACGAAGCGTCCGTCGGCGCGTTCTTCGAAGCTGCGGCCGGCGCGCTCGGGCCGGTGGACATTCTCGTCAACAACGCGGGCATCACGCGCGACGCCCACGTGATGTTTCACGACCGGGCGAAGTGGCAGGCGGTGCTCAGCGTCAACCTCGACGCCGCGTACTACTGCGTGCGTGCCGTCGTCCGCAGCATGATGCTGCGACGCTGGGGGCGGATCATCAACGTGTCGTCGCCGAGCGCGCGGCTGCCGCTGGCCGGACAGATCAGCTATGCGGCGTCGAAAGCCGGCCTCGAAGGTCTGACCCGGGCGCTGTCGCGCGATCTCGCCGGCAAAGGCGTGCTGGTGAACGCCGTGTCACCGGGCCTGATCGAGACCGAGATGCTCGAGATGATGCCGGAGACGGCGCGCGCCGAACACCTGAAGGGCGTGCCGATCGGCCGCACCGGCCAGCCGCACGAAGTAGCAGCCGTCGTCGCGTTCCTGGCTTCGGATGCGGCGAGCTACATCACCGGCCAGGTCATCGGCGTGGACGGCGGCCTGGGGTAGCCACGCGCACCATGAACACGACGCAGGGTCAGCTGAAGACCGAGATCAAGCAGGCGATCGTCCGCTGCCTCCGGCTGCCGATCGCGGCCGACGAAATCGGCGACGCGACGCCGCTCTTCGGCGAGGGTCTCGGGCTCGACTCGATCGACGTGCTGGAGCTGGTGCTCGAGATCGAGCGCAGCTTCGGCGTCTCGATCGGCGACGAGCAGACGGGCATGCGGGTGCTCGGCTCGGTCGACACGATCGCGGACTTCATCGTCAGCGAGCGGGCGAGACGCCCGGCGTGAGTGGCGCACCCCAGCAACGTCTTCACGGTCGATCTCGAAGAATGGTTTCACATCTGCGCGTCCGGCCTCCACGCACTCGATCATGAACGCTGGGATCGCCTCCCGTCGCGCGTCGATCTGACGACGAGGCTGCTGCTGGATCTGCTGGACGCGGCGCACGTTCGGGCCACCTTCTTCGTCGTCGGCTGGGTGGCGGAGCGACAGCCCGATTTGATCGCGGCCGTGCGCGCTGCCGGCCACGAGATCGGATCGCACAGCCATCTCCATCGCCGGGTGTACGAGCTCGACGCCGACACGTTTCGAGCGGACCTGCGTGCGAGCGTGCGCGCGCTGGCCGCTGCCGGCGCGCCCCGCGTCACGATGTTCCGCGCGCCCGAATGGTCGATCAACGACCGATCGCTGTGGGCGCTCGACGTGCTGGCGGGCGAGGGGGTCCGGATCGATGCGAGCATGGCGCCGATAAAGCTCGTGGGTTCCGTTCGTTATCCGCGGTATCCTCATATCAGGAATACGCGCGCCGGGCCGATAACAGAAGTACCGCCGCTGGTGGCGGATCGGCTGCGGCAGGTGATGCCGATCGGCTGGGGATGGGGACTGCGGATGAGCTCGCCGCGCCGTGTCCTCCGCACGATAGACGCGGCAAATCGCGCAGGGCTGCCCGCAGTTCTTACGATTCATCCCTGGGAACTCGACCCGCACCCCCCACGGGTAAGGCTTCCGGCGAGGCTGCAGTTCGCGCACTACTTCCGGCTGGGCGGTTTTGCGAACCGCCTCCGCGAGGTCCTGCAGCAGGCGTCGTTCGGCCCGATTGGAGACATGGCGCCGGTTTCAGGTACGTGATGCCACAGTGGACGGCACGGCGGCGGGCAGAGACTCGCTGCCTGACCGGTCTCGCCGCGATCGTGCTGGCGCTGTCGGCCGTTTCCACCGCGGTCGCCGCCGATGCCGCCGCGCCGCGGATCGCGATCGGCGACGAGCCCGCGGGCGCCGCCCTTCGGGTCCTCGACGAGACGGGAAGCGTGTCGTTTCCGATCTCGGTGCACGTGACATCGCCGGCGTTCCCCGCCGACGCATCGCTCGACGCGCGGCTCGCCGCGCTCGAGGGGCGCCACGTGCCGGTCTGGCTGACCATCGCCGCACCGGCCACCGAGCAGGACGTGGATCCGTGGCGCGACGCGCTGCGGCGGCTGCTCGAGAGCCGCGGCGCGACGCTGCATCTGCTCGAAGTCGCCGTCGACCGCCAGCCCGCCCGCGTCGCCTCGTTTGCCGTTCAGGTCGCCGCGACGGAAGTCCGGACGGCACGCGACGCGATTCGGGTTGCACTGGGCGGGAGCGCGATGAGCGATCGGGTGCGTCGCGAAGAGATCGATCTCACCGAGCTCGCGCCGTATGTCGACCTGCTGGTGGCGAATGCCGGCAGCGCCGGCGGCGTCGGTGGATGGCTTCATCAGTTGGATTCGGCGGCGATGTTGGTGTTGACCGGCTCGGCTCCCGCGAATCGTCCGTCCGAGCCGGCGCGGCAGATCGTCGACGCACTCCTCACCGAGCTCGGCACGGACGTGACGCTCCACGAGTGGCCGGCCGCTGCGGTCACTCCCGCCGCGCTGCGCGCGCTGCTGCCGATTTCCGATCTGCTCGTGGACGAGATCTCGGTGCTCGATCCCGCAGTCGCCGGGCTGTCGCTCCGCGTCGGCGATGCCGACGTGACGTCGTCGCTGCGGCACAAGCTCCTCTTCGACAGCAGGACGTTCGCGACGTACCTCGTGTACTGGGGGGACGCCGGTCAGCCCGCGCTGCGGATGTCGCTGGTGCTGCCGGTCGAAGGCGTTCCGGGCGTCCACGATCTGGTCGCCGGCGCGCGCACGAGCGCCGGCGGCTACACGCGCGAGACGGGCACCGGCCGGGTGCAGGCGGAGGCGCCGCTGACCGGACGGCCGATGATCGTCGATTTCAACGAAGGCGCCGGCGACGTGTTGATCGAGCGCAGCGGCGCGTCGGCGGTGCGGCAGCTGACCATCGGCGAGATCGTCGCGCGCCACCAGCGGCAGCAGCGCGCGCAGGACGCGATCGTCAGAAACTACATCGCCACGGCGCGCATGCAGCAGCACTTCCGGCCGACGGTCGCCGACAACGGCATGTCATCGAGCTTCGACGTCGTCACCGAGAACCGCTACTTCGTCAACGGATCGGACGTCGAGTGGGAGGAGCTGTCGTTCGCGGTGAACGGATCGAGGTTCGGGATCGATCGTCCGCCGTTTCCGATGCTGCAGCCGGAGAAGGTGCTTTCGCTGCCGCTGCAGCTGCGCTTCGACGAGGGATACACCTACCGCCTCGCGGGCAGCGAGCGCGTCGACGGCTTCGACTGCTACGTCGTGAAGTTCGATCCGGTTCGCGAGGACAGCGCCCTCTACAAGGGGACGGTCTGGATCGACAAGCGCAGCTTCGCGCGCGTCCGTGTGCAGGCGGTGCAGGGCGGGCTGGCGGCGCCGGTGATCTCGAACGAGGAGACGCAGCACTACCGGCCGGTCGCGGTCGGCAATCGTCCCGTCTTCCTCTTCAGCGGATTGAGCGCGCGGCAGATCGTGCTGATCGCCGGCCGCAATCTGCTCGTCGAGAAGTCGGTCGAGTTCTCCGACTTCCGCGTCAACCACGCCGAATTCGACCGCGAGCGTGCGTCCGCCCGCGAAAGCGACCGCGTGATGTATCGCGAGACCGACCGGGGGCTGCGCTACTACGTGAAGGAGGACGGCAAGCGGGTGATCAGCGAGCGGCCGACCAGCCACGCGAAGGCGCTGGCCATCGGCACGACGATCGATCCGTCGTATTCGTACCCGCTGCCGATGCTCGGCATCGATTACCTGAATTTCCAGTTCGGGTCGCCGAACCAGCAGCTGGCGGTGCTGTTCGCCGGGGTCCTCGCCGCCGGCAACATCCAGCGATCGCGAATCGGCCACACGCGTCTCGACGCCAGCGTCGACTTCTTCGCCATCGCGGCGCCGGCGAGCGATCGCCTGTACACGGCGACCGGCGAGTCGAGGGGCGAGCGCGTGCTGACCTGGCCGGAGACCACCGGCTTCAATCTCGGCTGGCAGGCGACGCCGTTTCAGAAGGCGAGTTTCCAGTACCAGCTCCGCTTCGACGGCTATACGAAAGACACGACGACCGCGGACACGTTCGAGGTGCCTTCGAGCACCGTGACGCAGGGCTTCGGCGGCGCCTGGGAGTATCGGCGCGCCGGCTACAGTCTGCTGCTGAACGGCACGTGGTTCGGCCGCGCCGCATGGCAGCCCTGGGGCCTGCCCCAACCCGGCCAACCCGCGGCGACGACGACGTCGCCGGCGGCGTACGAGAAATACCAGGCGAGCCTGTCGCGCGATTTCTTCATCGGTCCGTTCCAGAAGCTTCACCTGAACGGCGCGTATTTCGGCGGTCAGGATCTCGATCGGTTCTCGCGGTATCAGTTCGGCCTGTTCGACGACACGCGGATCCACGGCGTGCCGTCGTCCGGCGTGCGCTACGGCGAGCTGGCGATGGCCCGCGGGTCGTATTCGCTGAATGTCTTCGAGCAGTACCGGCTCGACCTGTTCCTCGATCGCGCGTGGGGCCGCGACGATCCGGGCCACGGCGCGTGGGATCCGATCACGGGGCTGGGCGTGGCTGTCAATGTGCGGGCGCCGTGGAATACCATTCTGCGCGCCGACGTCGGCAAGAGTTTCCTGCCGGCCCGGTACGGGGCGCTGGGCTCGACCGTCTTCCAGATCCTGTTGCTCAAGCCGATGCGATGATCCCGACGCTCCGCGCGGACCTTCACGTCCACACGTGCCACTCGACCCAGAGCGGCAACCTGCGGTTTCTCGGCAGCCGCGACTGCTATTCGCGGCCGGCAGACGTGTACCGCGTCGCGAAGGCGCGCGGGATGGATCTGGTCGCGTTCACCGATCACGATTCGATCGGCGGCGCGCTGGAACTGCTCGGCGAGCGTCCCGATCTCGAGGCCGACATCGTCGTCGGCGAAGAGGTCTCGTGCCGTCTGCCGGACGGCAATCTGCAGGTGCACCTCGGCGTGTACGGGATGACCGAGGCGCTGCACCGCGACCTCCAGCCGCTGCGCGCCGACGTCTTCGACGTGATCGCGCGGCTGCGCGAGGCGAACGTCTTTTTCGCGCTGAATCATCTGCTGCATTTCTATCGCGGCGAGGTTCCGTTCGATCGCTACCTGCGGCTGCTCGACGCGGTGCCGGCGCTGGAAGTGCGCAACGGCGCAATGGCCGAGGCGCACAACCGGCTGCTGGAGCAGATCGTCGAACTGGAGAGTGGAACACTCGCGCTCACGGCCGGCAGCGACGCCCACACGCTGCGGCGCGTGGGCACGACCTGGACCGAAGCGCCTGGCCGTACGCGTGACGAGTTTCTCGACAGCGTCCGGAAGGGGCTCGGCATCGCCGGCGGCGCGCACGGCACGGCGGCAACGATCGCCGCCGACGCCTATGGCGTGATCGCGAAGTACATCGCCGCGCTGGCCGGCTTCGGGCCGCGCGATCTCCCGCCGCTGCGCCACGCGGCGTGTCTCGCGTTCGCCATCGGCTCGCTGCCGTTCCAGTTCATCCCGCTCGTCCTGGCGGCGCGCAGCAAGGCGGGCGAGCGGCGCGCGATCGACGCGTTGGCCGCCTATGTGGTGGACGCCACCAATCGCGATCACGTGTCGGTTGCGGACCGCGACGAGGTGCGCCGCGCGAAACCGGCAGCGATCGTCGATCGGCACGGTGGCGCGGTTCGCGGCGACGCTTCACCGACGAGCGTATGACCCCGCGCATCGCGATCACCGGCGTCGGCCTGGTCACCGCGCTCGGCGCGACGCGCGAGGACTGCTGGCGGCGGCTGCTGGCGGGCGACTGCGGCATTCGTCCCGCGACCGTCTTCGATACGGAAGGCTATCGCAGCCGCGTCGCCGGCGAGGTGGACATCGACGCCGTCGACAGCGGCGCGACGCCGCTGCAGCGGCGGCGCCGCTCCCGCAGCGATCGGATCGGCCTATGCGCCGCGTCGGAGGCGCTTGCGGACTCGGGACTGCTCGACACCGCCGTCGATCGCTCGCGGATCGGTGTCTTCCTCGGCGCCGGCACGGCCGACCTGCTGCGCAACGAGGAGTTCTACCGGACCTGGATCACCAGGGGCCTTTCGCGCACCAGGCGATCGGATCTGTGGAATCACTTTCCCAGCACGCCGGTCGACGTGATCGCCGGGCAGTTCGGCTTCGAAGGCCCGCGTGCGTGCGTGGTCGCGGCCTGCGCGTCGAGCACGATCGCCATCGGCCGCGCCGTCGAGGCGATTCGCGCCGGCCGCGCCGACGCCGCGCTCGCGGGCGGCACCGACGCGCTGTCGCGGCTCACCTACAGCGGCTTCAACCTGCTGCGGCTGATGGACGCGAGCCCGTGCCGCCCGTTCGATCGCAGCCGCGCCGGGATGAACATCGGCGAGGGTGCCGGGATGCTGGTGCTCGAGGACTTCGCCCGCGCCCGCGCTCGCGGCGCGACGATCTACGCGGAGCTCGCCGGGCACGGTCTCGCCTGCGAAGCCTTTCATCCGACGGCGCCGGAGCCCGAGGGCAGGCCGATCGCGGCCGTGGTGGCGCTCGCGCTCGAGGACGCGCGGATCAGTCCCGATGAGGTGGATCACATCAACGCGCACGGGACGGCGACCCAGCAGAACGACGCCGCCGAGTCGCGCGGCTTCCGACGGGTGTTCGGCGAACGCGCCGCGCGCATTCCGGTCACCTCGATCAAGTCGATGATTGGCCACTGCCTCGGTGCGGCCGGCGCGGTCGAGGCGGCTGCGCTCGCGCTCACCGTCGCCCGCGGCGCAATCCCGCCGACGATCAACCATGCCGAGACCGACGCCGACTGCGCCGTCGACATCGTCGCCAACCAGGCGCGCGCGCAGCGGATCACGTGCGCCGTGTCGACGTCGCTGGGGTTCGGCGGCAACGACTCGGCGATCGTGATGCGCGCGGTGTGAATCGTTTCCGCTACTTGTGGCAGCCGACGCAGCTGACGCCGTTCGACTTCGGCACCACGCCGGTCGTCATCCACTCGCGCGCCTTCGCGATCTGGCCCGAGGTTGGCGCCTCCGCGATCAGCTTCTCGAAGTACCGCCGCGCCTTCTGCGCGTCGCCAAGCCGCGCCCATCCGTCGGCGAGGCCGAACAACAGCTCGCCCTTCGCGTGATCGCCGAGCGAGGCGAAGGTCGCCGCCTGCAGCTCGAGCGCACGCTCGTAATTCGCGACGGCGGACTGCACGAGCGGCCGCGCCGTCTCGATCGGCATGTTGCGTGTCGCCTCCAGCAGCACGGCGCCGCGCGGAATCAGCACCCCCGGATTGTCCGGCGCGAGCGCCGTCGCGTCGGTCATCTCCTTCACGCCGCGTGCGAGCAACGCCTGGCCTGACGACGCATCGCCCTTTTGAAACGCCTGCCCGGCCCGGACGATCGCGGTCGCGCCGAGCCACACGATCGCTTCAGGATGCTGCGGGTTCTGCTCGAGCGCCCGCTCGCACGTATCGATCACCTTCTGCAGACGCGCCCCGTCGCCCGCGGCGCCGGCAAAGAAATCGGCGCGCACCAGGTAGTCGAACCGCGGCGCGTTTGCCGCGGGTTCCTGTCCGGCCGCCAGCGCCGTCGCCGCCGTGATCGTCCAGGTGAAGACCGTCGCGATGAACGTCATGTACGCTTCCTCCCTGCGTCCACGGTATGCGGCAATCGCGCAGCCGCGGGTGGTTCGCCGACGAAAGGTCGAAAAACGAGGCTGGAGGGACTAACATTTCGTCGTTATGACACGCGTGCTCTTCATCGCACTGATCACTATCCTCATCGCAGCGAGCGGCCCATCGGTGCCGGCGCAGAACCGCATGAACTACTCGGTGGTGTCTGCCGACAGCGGCCACGTCGCGCTCGGCCTCGCCATTCGGAAGCTCAACGTCTCCGGCACGCTCATGCAGGCGCCCGCGCACCCGGACGACGAGACCAACGCGCTGTTCGCGCTGTTCACGCACGGCATCGGGCTGCGGTCGGTCGACGTCCAGAACAATCGGGGTGAAGGCGGCCAGAACGAGATCGGTCCCGAGCTGTTTCGTGACATCGGTGTCCTGCGCACCGCCGAGCTGCTGTCGGCGCACCGCATCGACGGCGCCGAACAGTACTTCACGCGCGCCATCGACTACGGCTACTCGTTCGATCCGGAGGAAGTGATCAACAAGTGGGGCCGCGACGCGATTATCGGCGACTACGTGCGCCTGATCCGCACGCTGCGGCCCGACGTTCTCGTCACGATGAACATTCAGGGACGCGGCGGCGATCGCGCGCACGAGGCGACGACGATCCTGGCGCGCGAGGCCTACCGCGCAGCCGGCGATCCGAACCGGTATCCGGAGCAGATTGCCGAGGGGCTCCGTGCGTGGCAGCCGAAGAAGCTGTATTTCTCGGCCGGATTCGGCGTCATAGGGGCAGGAAGGGCAGGAAGGGCTGGAGGGGCAGGAGGCGCTGGAGGGGCTGGAACGGCGGGAGGAGCTGGAAGGGCCGCTCCGCGCGTGACCCGCATCAACACCGCGGTCTACGACGAGCTGCTCGGCCGCAGCTACGCCGAGATTGGATCCGACGCGCGCAGCAACCACAAGTGTCAGGGGACTTCAGGTCTGCCGGCGCTGCCTGGTTTCGGCGGCGGCCGTGGACCGGGCGGCGGCGGCGGTCAGCTGCAGTATCAGCTGGTGGATTCATCGATCCCGGGCCAGCTGCAGAAGGACGAAAGCGGACTGTTCGACGGCATCGACGTGACGCTCGCCGGCATCGCGCAGTTCGCCGGGCAGACTCCGCCCGACGCGCTGACGACCGGGCTTGCGGCAATCGTCGAGCAGGCACAGAAGGCGACGAGTGCGTTCGCTGCCGGCGACGACGCCGCGACGGCCGCGCCGATCGAAGCGGGCCTCGCCGCGATTCGTACGCTCCGATCGCAGCTCGCGTCGCTGCGGCTCGGCGACAGCGCGCGCTACGAGATCGATTTCCGCCTGCGCAACAAGGAGCGCGACTACCAGAATGCGGTGGTCGCCGCGCACGGCCTCACCTTTGACGCCGTCGCCGACGATGGTCTGGTCGTCGGCGGCCAGAGTGTCCGCTTGTCGATGCTCGCGGTGAACCGCGGTACGACTGACGTGGACGTCACCAGCGTCGAGATCGCCGGGTTCGACCCGGCGGCTGGCGCGGGATCGGCGGACTCGGCGTGTGCCGCGAACAGCGTGAAAAAAGACGCCGTGTTCACCTGCAGCGCGGAGATGCGCGTGCCGACGAACGCGAAGCCGACAACGCCGTACTTCACCGACGTGTACTGGAAGAACCCGTCGAGCCCCGCGATCAACATCTTCGAGCCGGGCGTGCCGTTCGGCGTGCCGTTCGCGCCGACGCCGTTCCGCGCGACCTTCCACGTGAAGGCCGGCGCTGCCGAGGTGACGAGGGAGGTGCCGATCACGTTCCGCTACGTGAAGGACATCTACAACGGCGACAAGCGGATGGAAGTGAACGTCGTGCCGGCGTTTTCAGTCCGCATGACGCCGCCGCTCGCGGTGGTGCCGGTGGCGACCGGCGCGTCGGCGGCAAAGCCGCTCGAGCGCGAGATCCATGTCGCCGTGACCAATGGGACCACGGGCGCCGCCGACGCGACCGTCGCGCTCGACGTGCCGGCCGGCTGGAGGGCGACGCCGCCCACCGCCGCGATCAGCTTCCTCCACGAGGACGAGTCGTTGTCGGCGCGGTTCATCGTCACCGCGCCGACGCAGGTGAAAACAGGCGAGTACCCGCTGCGGGCGATCGTGACGTCTCCGTCCGCAGCGACCGCCCGGTTCACCACCGGCTATCAGGCGATCGAGTATCCGCACATCCAGCGGCGCCAGGTGATCAAACCGGCCGAGACGACGCTGAAGGTGGTCGCCGTGACGATCGCGCCGAACCTCACGGTCGGCTACGTGAACGGCGTCGGCGATCAAGTGCCGCCCGCGATCGACCAGCTTGGCGCGAAGCTCGAGTTCATCGATCAGGACGATCTCGCGTGGGGCGACCTTTCGAAGTACGACGTCATCGTCACCGGCGTGCGGGCGTACGAGCGCCGCAGCGATCTGCGCGCCTACAACCAGCGTCTGCTCGACTACGCCCGGCGCGGCGGCACGGTGATCGTCCAGTACAACAAGTACGAGTTCAACCAGTCCCAGTACGGACCGTTCGCGGCGCAGGTGAGCGGCAACCGCGTGTCGGACGAGAACGCGCCGGTGAAGGTGCTCGTGCCGAGCCATCCGGCGTTCAACTACCCGAACGCGATCGGCGCTGCGTCGTGGGCGAACTGGGTGCAGGAGCGCGGCCTGTATTTCCTCGGCGACAAGGACCCGCGGTACGTCGATCTCGTGTCGATGACCGACTCGTTCCAGGACAACCCGGGGGAGAAGCTCGGCGCCCTCGTCGAGGCGCGCGTCGGCAAGGGACGATGGTTGTACGTCGGGCTCGGCCTGTGGCGTCAGCTGCCGGCCGGCACCACCGGCGCGTACGAGCTGCTCGCCAATCTCCTGAGCCTGCCGAAGGCGCCCGCCGGTACGGCCGCACCGTAGGGGACGACGGTCAGGTCGTCCCGCCGCTCGCCTCGCAAGAAACGCTTGCAGGACGCCGACGGGCGGCGCATCATCGCGCGCGACGGGAGGTGCCGGTGCGAACCGACCGACGCGCGTTTCTCAAGGATGTCGCGGGCGCGGCAGGGCTCGTCTTCGTCGGGTGCGGCCTCACCGACGCCGCCGTGCAGCGCGGCGCACGCGCCGCGGCGACGCGGCGGCCGGTCACGATCAAGGGCAAGCGGATCACCACGGTCGACATGCACGCGCACTGCGCGGTGCCGCGGGCGAACGATCTGCTGCGGCGCACGCCCCCGGCGCCGACGCAGCAGCAGGGATCGCTGCTCGCGCTCGAGGGTCAGCCGCTGACCGAGCGGCTGGCCGCGATGGATGCGCAGGGGGTCGACGTCGCCGTCCTCAGCATCAATCCGAACTGGTATGACGCGGATCGTGAGCTGGCCGCGAAGGTGATCGCGATTCAGAACGAAGCGATGGCCGCCTTCTGTGCCGCGCACGCCGATCGCTTCGCGGCGTTCGCGTCAGTTGCCCTTCAGTTTCCCGACCTGGCGGCGCAGCAGCTCGAGCAGGCGATGAAGCAGATGGGACTGCGCGGGGCCGCGGTCGGCGGCAGCGTCGCGGGCGCGGAGCTCGCCGATCCGACGTTCCATCCGTTCTGGGCCAAGGCCGAGGAACTTGGCGCCGTCGTGTTCATCCATCCGCAGGGGACTGGCTCGGCGCCGCTCGCCAACCGTCTGAAAGGCAATGGCCTCCTCGGCAACGTGATCGGCAACCCCCTCGAGACGACGATTGCGCTGTCGCATCTGATCTTCGAGGGCACGCTCGATCGCTTCCCGCGCCTGAAGATCTGCGCCGCCCACGGCGGCGGGTATCTGCCGTCGTACATGAGCCGATCCGATCACGGCTGCCAGACGTTTCCGACGCAGTGCACGGCCGGCGTGCCGAAGCTGAAGCCGACCGAGTACGTGAAGCGGATGTACTACGATTCGCTCGTCTTCACGCCTGAAGCGCTCAGACATCTGGCCGCCGAAGTCGGCGCCGATCACATCGTGATCGGGACCGACTATCCGTACCCGTGGGTCGAAGCGCCCGTCGACCACGTCCTGGCCACGCCGGGTCTGAGCGACGCGGAACGGGAAGCGATCCTCGGCGGAACCGCGCGGCGCTTATTGGGTCTCGCCGCAACGAGCTAGCGGGCGGGCGGACCTCATGCACGAGCTGATCTCCGCGACGCGCACGCTGCGGCGAACGCCGCGCTTCACGCTGTTCGCCGCCCTGCTGCTCGCCGTCGCCATCGGCGCGAACACCATGCGCCGTTCGCGCAGTCGCCGGATCGGATCGACGATTTCATGCTGCGCACGAGTGGTGCCGATGAACGTGTGGCGTCGCTGATTCGTCAGCGTCTTCACGCCCTGAACGGCAACGGGGGCGTCCGAATCGAGCGCATGGACGATGTGGTGGCGGCGCTCGAAAGGCCGTGGCGGTCGAATCTCGTGCTGTTCGGCATCTTCGCGGCGGTGACAGTGTTCCTTGCTGCTGCGGGCCTGTACGCGATGCTCGCGTACACGGTCCTCGAACAGGCGCGCGAGATCGGTGTGCGCCTCGTGCGCGGCGCATCGCCTCGCCGCGTTGCCGCCGACGTGCTGGCGGTCGGCGCATGGGTCATCGCCGTGGGATCGATCGCCGGCCTTGCACTCTCGCTGATGTTCGGGCGGCTGATGCGGTCGCTCTTGTTCGAAATCAGTCCCCTCGATCCGCTCGCGCTGGCGGCGGCGACGGTTGCGCTCGCGCTCGTCGCCGCCCTGGCATGCGTGTGGCCGGCCATCCGCGCGGCGCACATCGAGCCTGCTGTGTGCCTTCGCGCAGAATGAATCGCGTCGCGTTGGTCCGCGCCTAATTCTGCGTCGCGTAGGCGACGTTCTTCTTCCCCTGCAGCCACTGATCCATCCAGCCGACGATGTGCTGGAGGCGTTCGACGCGGTGCCAGGGCTCACCGGAGCGTGACAGCTCGTGCGTCTCGCGCGGGAACCGGACCATCACCGTCGGGATCTTGCGGTACTTCAGCGCGCGGAACATCATCTCGCCGCCGTCGGCGGGCGGCGTCCGGTAGTCCCAATCGCCGTTGATCAGCATCAGCGGCGTCGTGACGTTCGCGACGTGGGTGATCGGCGAGCGCGCCGCGAAGTCCTGCGGGTCCTCCCACGGCGCCTTCTTGAACCAGGTCGGCTGGAACAGCGTGAAATCGGCGGTGAACCAGAAGCCGTACCAGTCGGCGATGTCGCGCTGCGCGACCGCGGCCTTGAAGCGCTGCGTCTGGGTGATCGTCCAGTTGGTGAGGAGTCCACCGCCGCTGCCGCCGGTGACGGCGAGCCGGCTGGCGTCGACGTAACCCTTCTTCAGGATTTCGTCGACACCGGCCATCAGATCCTTGTAGTCGTCTCCCGGATAGTGGTACTGGATGATGTTGCCGAAGTCCTGCCCGTACGACGTGCTGCCGCGCGGGTTCGTGAACAGCACGACGTAGCCCTTCGCCGCCATCCACTGGAATTCGTGCGTGTAGGTGTTGCCGTAGGCGGCATGCGGCCCGCCGTGGATCTCGAGAATCAACGGGTACTTCTTGGTCGCGTCGAAGTCCGGCGGTTTCAGGACCCAGCCCTGGATGTTCCGGCCGTCGAAGCTCTTGTACCAGATCTCTTCGGGCTCGCTCTGCCGGATGTCCTTGAAGAGATCGTCGTTGACATGGGTGATCGCGCGCGGCGCGGGACGAGCGACGTCGACGATCGCGATGTCGCCGATGCTGGTCTGCGTCGACAACGTGGCGGCGAACTTCGCGGCGTCGGGGGTTGCGCTGTAGGCGACGACATCCTGCGCGCCGCTGGTCACCGGCTCGCTGGCGCCGGTCGCGATCGAGAACTTCCTCAGGTTCGCGCTGCCCTTCTCGGCCGTGACCACCAACAGCGATCCGCCGTCTTTCGACCACACGATTGGTTTCCGGTTGTTGCCGCGCGGCGCTGCCTGATCGCCGCCGATGCCGCCGGCCACGTCGTAGTCGTACTTGTCGGTGAGGTTCTTCGGCGTGCTGTTCGGCGCGGCGTCCACCACCCAGAGATCGGGCTGGCTGTACGAGCGAATCGGCTTGCCGTTCAGCGTGCCGACGAACGCGATGCGCGTGCCGTCGGGCGACACGGAGAGATTGCCGATGCTGCCGTCGATGGCCGCAATCCTCGTGATCGCGCCGCCGCCCGCTGGTACGGCATACACCTCGGCGCCCTTCTCCTCGTAGTACGGCTCGGCGACGCGCGTGGAGACGAAGTAAATCCGCGAGCCGTCGGGCGCCCATTCGATGCCACGCTCCTCGAAGTCGCCGTCGGTCAACTGCTTCGGCTGCGGCCGCCGATCGATTGAATCCGACGCCTCGATCGTGAAGATATGCGCGTGGTGATCGGTGTCGACGTAGGCGGGATTGCCGTTGGCGCGATACACCGCCCGCGTCACCACCTGTACGTCGGTCTTGTGTTCGGCCGCGGCCTTCTCGTCGGGCTTCTTCACCTCGTCCGGTCCCGTCGAGCTGTTGAACGCGATCGTCCGGCCATCGGGCGACCATGCCGGATTGCTCGCTCCCGACGCGACCTCGGTGATCGCACGCGCTTCGCCGCCGTCCATGTGCAGCACGTAAACCTGCGGCTTGCCGGCTTGATCCGCCTGGCGGACGAACGCGATCCGGGTGCCGTCCGGCGACCAGCGCGGCGAGGTGTCGCGAACGCCAGAAGTGAGACGACGCGGGGCCTCGGCGCCGCTCGACGCGACCGCGTAGATCGCGGTCTCGTAGCGGTTGTCCTTTTCGTTCACGCTGACGCGCACGAACGCGACCGTCGCGCCGTCGGGCGCGATCTGCGGATCGGCGATCCAGGTGAACTTGAACAGGTCCTTCTCGGTGATGACGCGCGTTCCCTGCGCCCGCGGCGACGCGGCGACGAGCGCGAGGACGAGGGCGATCGCGGCGGAGTGCTTCATATGCGCGTTATTATCAGGCCATATGTCGGTTCGCGACGTTCTCATCGTTGGCGCCGGTCCGTCCGGCCTCTCGGCAGCGATTGCGTGCAAGCAGCGCGGTCTCGACTACCAGGTGCTCGAGCAGGGCGTGCTGGTGAACTCGATCTACCACTTCCCGCCGCAGATGGTCTTCTTCACGACGCCGGAGCTGCTCGAGATCGGCGGCCTGCCGTTCATGTCGCCGTTCGACAAGCCGACGCGCGGCGAGGCGCTCAACTATTACCGGAAGGTGGTCGACGCCTACGATCTGCAGATCTGCTACGACGAGAAGGTGCTCTCGGTGGAGCGCGAACCGGTCGCGACGGATGAGACCGATGGGACGGATAGGAGGGAGAGGAGGGATGGGAGGGATAGGAGGGATGGGACGGATGGGACGGATGGGACGGATGGGACGGATGGGACGGATAGGACGGATGGGAAGGATAGGACGGATAGGACGGATAGGAGGGATGGGACAGATAGGAGAGATGGGACAGATGAGAGTGATTTGGGCGTCGGAAACGGCTCAGGACACGCCGTCCGCACATCTCTGCTATCGGCCCCATCCCTCCCATCGGTCCCATCTGACCCGGCCCCATCTGTCCCGCCGGTCCCATCCGTCCCATCCGTCCAGCACCTGTTCGCCGTTGAAACACACTCCTCGCGCGGCGTGCGGCGTGCGCGGCTGGCGCGCACGGTGATCATGGCGATCGGCTACTACGATCGTCCGGTGAGGATCAACGTGCCCGGCGAAGAACTGCCGCACGTGCACCACTATTACGGCGAGCCGCATCCGCACTACCGTCAGCGCGTCGTCATCGTCGGCGGCGGCAACTCGGCCGCGGAATTCGCGCTCGAGCTGTACCGTGCGGGCGCTTACGTCACGCTGGTCCATCGCGCGGCCACGCTCAAGCCCTCGATCAAGTACTGGGTCCGGCCGGACATCGAGAACCGCATCAAGGAAGGATCGATTGCCGCCCGCTTCAGCGCGGTGGTCCGCGAAATCCGGCCGACGTCGGTGGTGATCGGCCCGTGCCGTGCGTTCGAAGCGGCCGTAGTGCCGGACGTGCCCGTGCCGCCAGACGGATCCGCCGGCTACGTCGCGCCCGCGCGCCAGGGGCAGACGTCCGAAGAGGAGATTCCCGCCGACGCGGTGTACCTCCTGACCGGCTACCGCGCCGACGCCGCGCTCATGGTCGAGGCCGGCGTGGCGCTGACCGATCGCCAGGCGCCGGTTCACGACCCGAACACCTTCGAGACGAACGTGCCCGGATTGTTCGTCGCCGGCGGCGCGATCGCGGGCGTCGACACCGGCACCGTCTTCATCGAGAACGGCCGCTTCCACGGCGAGAAGATCGTCGAAGAGATCGCGCGCCGCATCCTCGGGTAAGTCGCGGGGAAAGCAACCGCAGAGAACGCAGAGAACGCAGCGTCGTTGTTTTTCTCTGCCTGCGAGATCTTCGTGGCGTCGGTAGTGTCGTTGCTTTCCCTCCCAATTCAATTTTTTGTCGGCGATTCCGACGAATTCGCCGGTTGCAAAAAAACACGGAAGGCGCGCTGGACGCGGGCCTTAGACTATGCGCCAGTTCCAACGTTTCGCCAACGTTCGCCCGGAGGCTGCATGCGTCGCAGGTGGACCGCGCCGGTTGCGCTCGGTGTGTTCGCATTGGCTCTTTCGCTCGAGGGTGCGCCTGCGTCAACGCCGCCACGGATCGAGGTCACGGTTCACGAAGGGACGTCGATGTCGGTCGCCGTCTCACCCGACGGGCGCACGCTCGCCATCGATCTGCAGGGGAGCATCTGGACGCTGCCCGCCTCGGGCGGCGTCGCCACCCGCATCACCGACGTCTTCAACGACGCGCGGCAGCCGACGTGGTCGCCTGACGGCAGATGGATCACGTTCTTCGCCTACCGCGACGGCGGCTACGACGTCTGGGAAATCGCGCCGGACGGATCGCAACAACACAAGCTGACCTGGGGACCGTTCGACGATCGCGAGCCGATCTGGTCGCACGACGGCACGCGCGTCGCGTTCTCGTCCGACCGCGGCAGGCCGCTCGGCAGCGACTACAACATCTGGACGCTCGACGTGAAGAGCGGCGAGCTCACGCAGATCACGAAGGACCCGGCAGACGACTACATGCCGTCGTGGTCGCCCGACGACAAGGAAATCGCCTTTGCCTCGTCGCGCGACGAGCAGCGGCAGGTGTGGATCGTCGACGTGGCGAGTGGCGCAGAACGGAAGCTGGCCCGCACCGGGGCTGGACGCGTCGACGCGCCGTCGTGGGGAGCACATGGCGACATCGTCTATCACGTCGGCAGCGGCGGCCGCGGCGCGGCCGCTGCCGGCGGCCCGGACGCGTCGGCGTACCAGATCGGCGATCGCACGATCACCGGCGGCGAGAACGTGTTCGCGTTCCGCGCCTCGTGGGCCTCGACCGACACTTTCTATTACGTGTCCGACGGCAAGATTCGCAGGCGGCAGATTGGCGCGGATCGTCCTGACACGATCGAGTTCTCGGCGACGCTGCAGGTGACGCGCGCGGCCGGCACCTATCCGCGCCGCAAGCGCGATTTCACGTCCACGGTTCCCAAGCAGGTCCTCGGCCTCGTCGCGCCGAAGCTTTCCCCTGACGGCAAACAGATCGCCTTCGCCGCGCTCGGCGACATCTACGTCATGCCCGTGGGCGGCAAGCCGGTGAACATCACGAAGGATGCGGCGCTCGACACCGATCCGGCCTGGTCGCCCGACGGCTCGCAGCTCGCCTATTCGTCAGACAAGGACAGCGAGCACCTGCAGCTCTGGATCCACGACATGGCGTCGGGGCAGTCGCGACGGGTCACCCACCTGACGACGCAGCCGCAGGGTGCCGCATGGTCGCCCGACGGCAGGCGGATCGCCTTCTTCAACGTGGATGGCATGTGGCGGGTCGCGCAGATGTCGGTCGTGGATGTCGCGAGCGGCGAGGTGACGAAGGTCCACGATTCGCTGCCGCAGCCCGGCGCGCCGACGTGGTCGCCCGACGGAAAACGGCTCGCGATTGCCGGCATCGCGCCGATGACCAGGCGCTTCCGCGAGGGCACGAACCAGATTCTCACGATGTCGTCGACGACGGCGAACGACGACAAGTGGTTTGCGCCGGTGCCGATGCTGTCCATCGACTCGCGCGGCGGCTGCGGGCCGGCGTGGTCGCCCGACGGGACGAAGATGGCGGCCATCTACGAGGGTACGTTGTCGGTGTGGCCGGTCGCCGCGTCCGGCGAACCTGTCGGCCCGCCGCGGCGCATCACCTCGGAAAGCGCCCACGCGCCGAGCTGGCAGGGCGATTCGCGCCACATCCTCTATCAGTCGTTCGACAAGCTTCGCATCGTCGACATCGAGTCCGGCGAGACGCACACCGTCCCGTTCGATCTGAAGTACACGCCGGCCATCCCAACGGGGCATACGGTCGTACACGCCGGCCGGCTCGTCGACATGAAAAGCGACCAGGTCCGCTCGAACGTCGACATCGTCATCGACGGCAACAGGATCGCCAGCGTCGTCGCGCACGCGGACGTTAACCACGCGAAGGGGCAGGTGGTCGACGCGACGAACCTCACGGTGATGCCGGGCCTCGTCGAGTTCCACTCGCACCTCCAGCCTGACTTCGGTGAATCGGAAGGGCGCGCGTTCCTTGCCTTCGGGATCACCACGGTGCGCAGCCCGGGCAACACGCCGTACGAACCGGTGGAGGAGCGCGAGGCGAACGAAGCGGGCATCCGCCCCGGGCCGCGCGTGTTCGGGACCGGCAATCTGATGGAATGGCAGCGCGTCTACTACAAGATGGGGATCGCGATTTCCAGCGTGGCGCACTTCGAGATGGAACTGCAGCGCGCCAAGGTCCTGCAGTACGACATGCTCAAGAGCTACGTCCGCCTCCCGGATCTCCAGCAGAAGCGGATGGTGGAGTTCGCCCACTCGATCGGGATCCCGGTTGCCACGCACGAGATCTTCCCGGCCGCGCTGGTCGGCGTCGACAACACGGAGCACACCTCCGCCACGAGCCGCCGCGGCTACTCGCCGAAGATGGCGACGTTGTCACGCGCCTACGACGACGTGATCCAGCTGTTCGGCAAGAGCCAGCGATTCCTGACGCCGACGATGTTCGGCGCCGCGAAGCTGCTCTTCGAGCGCGATCCCGATCTGAAGAACGACCCGCGGTTCAAGCTCTATCCGGCGTGGATGCAGGCGCAGGTCCGGACCATGGGGAGCGGGCCAGACGCGCCGCCAGGGCTCGGGCAGATGGTCGTGGACGTGATGCGCGCCGGCGGCGTCATCGTCTCCGGGACGGATACGCCGAACGCGATCAATCTGCACGCGGAGCTCGCCGCGTACGTGAAGGCCGGGATGACGCCGTTCGAAGCGCTGAAGGCCGCGACGGTGAACCCGGCGAAGGCGCTCGCCCTCGACACCGGCACGATCGAACCCGGCAAGCTCGCCGATCTGGTCGTCGTCGACGGCGATCCGCTCGCCGATATCACCGCCACGCGCAAAGTCCAGCGTGTGATCGCCAACGGGCACGTGTACGAGATGAATCAGTTGTTGAACCCTCATCCGACGTCGGCCACGCAATAGCGGTGCGTTCGTGCAATTAAGAATTACGAAGTCAGAATGAAGAATGCGTGATTGGTGGCGACGAATTCTTCATTCTTACTTCTTAATTCTTGATTTCGCTGCGCGGCAGAAGGAGTGTGACCCGTGAGAAGGCTTCGCGTTGCGGTCCTCGTCGCACTGGGAGTACTCGTCGGCTCGGTGGCCCATGCGCAGCAGGGGTCGATCATCGGCGTGGCGGTCGATGACACGAAGGCCGTGCTGCCGGGCGTCAGCGTCACCGCCACCGATCAGGAAGCCGGCCGGCAGATTGCTGCCGTCACCAACGAGAGGGGAGAGTACCGGCTCTCCAACCTGCCGGCGGGCAAGTACACGATCCAGGCGGAGCTCTCCGGGTTCACGACGGTCGTGCTGCGCGACATCGAGATCCTCGTCGGCCAGAACGCGACGATTCCGATCACGATGAAGCTCGCCTCGGTCACCGAGACGCTGACCGTGGTCGGCGAGACGCCGCTCGTCGACGTCGCCTCGTCGCAGGTGGCCGGCAACGTCGACCGCCGCCAGATGGAGCAGCTGCCGCTGCAGGGGCGCAACTGGATGGAGCTGTCGAAGCTGGTGAAAGGCGTGACCGCCAACGACATCGGCAACAGCATCGGTACCGGCGCGATGGACGATCTGTGGCAGCTCAACCTCGACGGCCAGCAGATCACGCAGAAGGTCGCGGGCTCGGGCTTCGGCCAGCCGCGGTTCTCGCGCGAGTCGATCGCCGAGTTCCAGATCGTCACCAACATGTTCGACATCACCCAGGGCCGCTCCGCCGGCATGGAGATCCAGGCGATCTCGAAGTCGGGCACCAACAACCTGAGTGGAAACTTCTACGGCTATTTCCGCGACGACTCGCTGAACGCGCCCGATCTGGTCGCGAACAAGGTCCTCCCCTACTCGAACCAGCAGATCGGCGGCACGCTCGGCGGCCCGATCGTGAAGGACAAGCTGCACTATTTCGCGTCATACGAATACGAGCGAGAGCCGGGGACGACGTTCGCGAATCCGTCGCTGCTGCCGACGCAGACCTTCAGCATCCCGTATCAGAACGGGCAGAAGAGCTTCCTCGCCCGCGTCGACGATCAGCTGACGACGAGCGATCGGCTGTCGGTCCGCGCGTCACGCTGGACCTGGGCGAATCCGTACCTGCTGCCGACGGGCGACCATCCATCACACGCCTCGGATCAGACCAAGGACGCGACCAACGTGCTCGGCACCTGGTCGTCGGTGATGGGCGCCGGCAACCGCGTCCTCGAGATCAAGGGCGGCTACAACGGCTTCCACTGGACCAACGCGCCGCAGGACGAGCTCCTCGGCACGCGTGAATACCGGGTCCCCGGGCTCACCTTCGGCGCGCCGTACAACTATCCGCAGACGCTGAACCAGAACAACTGGACCGGCCGCGTGGACTACAGCGTGCACCAGGAGAAGCACGATCTGAAGCTGGGCGGCGAGTACATCCACGTCCACAACGGCGGTCCGTGGTTCATCCAGCGGCAGGGGTTCTTCACCTTCAACGGCGCACCGCTGGTCATGGGTGTGGTCCTTCCGCCGGGCTCCGGGCTCGATCCATCGCAGTGGAATCTGGCGCCGCTCAATCCGGTGGCGCGCGACTTCCAGATCAACTTCGCCCAGAACGAAGCCGACTGGACCATCGACGTGCCGCGGCCGACGTACGCGGTGTGGTTCGGCGACAACTGGCGCGTCAGCTCGCAGCTCACGGTGAACCTCGGCGTGCGCTGGGACGCGGATCCGAACATGGCGTCGCCGCCGAACATCCACACCAACGACATCATCATCAACAACGGGCTCACTCAGAGCGTCAGCCATCAGCTGGCCGGCACCAACGACTACGGCTACAAGACCGACATCCGCGACTGGAAGAACATCGCGCCGCGCGCCGGCTTCACCTACAACGTCGGCGGCGGCAACGATCTGGTGATCCGCGGCGGTTCCGGACTCTACTTCGCCTCGCCGGTGTCGAACGTCACCTTCAGCCCGCAGTTCTACAGCCACCTGGTCGCGGCGACCTTCGTCAACGACGGCCGTGCCGACTACATCACCAACCCGACCAACGGCATCACCGCCGATCAGATCTTCTCGGGGCAGGTGCGGACGCCGCCGCAGACGGTGCGGACCATCGCGACGGACTTCAAGGCGCCGTACACCTGGCAGAGCAGCATCGGCTTCCAGAAGCAGATCAACCCGGTGACCGGCTTCGACGTCGACCTCACGCACTGGACCGAGTACCGCGACACGCGCACGATCGACGCGAACCTCGCCTACAACCCCGCCAGCGGCTACAACCTCGCGAACGGCGCGGCGCCGGTGCGCCCCAATCCGAACTACGCGGGCGTGTTCCAGTTCGTGTCCGACGGCAAGCGCGATCAGACCGCGATCGCCTCGAGCGTGACGCGGCGCCTGAAGAACAAGCTCCAGGCGGGGCTCACCTACACCCTGATGCTCGAGATGAAGGACAACGGCGCGGTCGGCTACGGCACGGCGCCTGCCAACAACCCGTTCGACTACCTGAACGGCGAGTGGACGACCTCGCAGGACTTCCAGCGCAACACGCTGCGCACGTGGGCGCTCGTCCAGCTGCCGTGGGGCTTCAACACCAGCGTCACCTACTTCTACGGGTCGGGCAACCGCTTCAACGACAGCATTGGCGTCGCGCCGTACGGCAAGACCGGTACGAATCGCCTCAACCTGACCGCGACCGGCGCCCCGACGAACGCGATCGCGATCCCGGCCGCGGTGCTCGATCGCTGGAACGGGCCGGCGGTGATCAACTCGGGCGACGTCATCCCGCGCAACGCGCTCGAGGGTCTGCCGCTGCACAAGATCGACCTTCACGTCACCAAGGACATCAGGCTCGCGCGGACGACGCGCGTGCAACTGGTCGCGGAGGTATTCAATCTGTTCAACCACGGGAACTACGGCAGCTACAACACCACGTTGAGCGCGACCAGCGCGGCGACGACGGCGCTGTTCGGCACGCCGAACCAGAACACGGGAACGGCATTCGTGTCGCGCCAGGCGCAGCTGGGGTTCAAGCTCGCGTTCTGACGTCGCTCGCGTGTGTGGGACCGATTGGCCCATGGGCTTGGTGGGGAGGGGCGCGAGGCCCCCTTCCGCCGATCGGTCCAACCCTACCCAACCTATGGGCCCATCGGTCCCACACTCTCGGCCGCGCGTGGGACGGATGGGACGGATGGGGCGGATGGTCACGCGATGCCGCAGGCATCGCGCCCCACGACGGTGTACTGTCTCGCACGGGCCCCTATGAAACGAGTATTCGGGTTCGTCGCAGCATTCATCACGCCGCTATTGATCGCAGCCGTCGCCGCTCAGCAGCGCGCGGCTCCGCCCAACATCGTGATCATCCTCGCCGACGATCTGGGCTACGGCGATCTCGGATCGTTCGGCAGCCCGAACATCCGCACGCCGCGGCTGGACGCGATGGCGGCCGAAGGGCAGAAGTGGACCAACTTCTACGTGCAGCCGGTCTGCTCGCCGAGCCGCGCGGCGCTGTTGACCGGACGGTTGCCGATTCGCAGCGGCATGTACGGCGTCGCCGCGGGGACGGCGCCGAAAGTCATTCGCGACAACGCCGCGGACGGCCTGCCGCCCGAGGAGATCACGATCGCGGAAGTGCTGAAATCGCGAGGCTACGCCACCGCGATCGTCGGCAAGTGGCACCTCGGCTCGCTCAAACCGTTCCTGCCGATGAACCAGGGGTTCGACTACTGGTTCGGCCTCCCGTATTCGCATGACATGCGGATGACGGCGCCGCGCGACAACGGCTACAAGAGCGCGGCCTATTACGCGCCGAAGCCGTCGTACTTTGATGTCGCGCTGATGCGCAACGGCGAAGAGATCGAGCGGCCGGCCGACCATCGGACGCTGACCAAGCGCTACACCGAGGAGGCGGTGCGATTCATCGAGCAGCACCGCGGCGGACCGTTCTTTCTCTACCTCGCGCACAACCTGCCGCACATTCCGCTCGCCCGCTCGCCGGAGTTCGAGGGCCACAGCAGCGCCGGCATCTACGGCGACGTCGTCGAGGAGATCGACGCGAGCACCGGTCGGATTCTCGACGCGCTGAAGACAGCCGGCCTCGATCGCAACACGCTGGTCGTCTTCACCAGCGACAACGGCCCGTGGCTGCCGTTCGGCGCGCACGGCGGATCGGCGGGGCCGCTTCGCGAAGGAAAGGGCACGACGTGGGAAGGGGGCGTGCGGACACCGGCGATCTTCTGGTGGCCGGGCACGATCGGTCCGTCGGTCGTCACCGGCATCGGTTCGGCGATGGATCTCTTCACGACGAGCGCGAAGCTCGCCGGCGCAGACGCGCCCGCCGATCGCGTCGTCGACGGCATGGATCTCCGGGCGGCGTTGACGTCAGGCGCGGCCAGCCCGCGGCACCTGCTGTTCTACTACTGGGACAACGAGCTGCGAGCCGTGCGCAAGGACAACTACAAGGCGCACTTCATCACCAGCGGGGCGTACGGGGAGGGTGAACCGCGGCGCGAACACAATCCGCCGCAGTTGTTCAACCTGGCCGACGATCCGGGCGAGCGGCACGACGTCGCCGCCGCGCACCCGGACATCATCGCCGACCTCGTCCGAGAAGCTGACGCACATCGCCTGGCGATGAAACCAGGTCCGCCGCGGTTCGATCGACTGCAGTAGGCGCGACGCTGGCGCGTCGCGTCAGACCGATAGGCAGACGGGCTGTATAGGGCGGGCCCGATCGATCCTTCCCATCCCACCCGATGGGCCCATCGGTCCTACACTCCGTCGCGTGTTCTATTGACATCCGCGCGCGCACAGCATACAACCGCTGCCACTCTCCGCGTGGCTGTCCCACGCGCGAACTCCAAGGGGCGCCTTTCATGCCGCATGGACGCTGGGTCGCCTGTCTGACGCTCGCCGCTCTCTCCGCTTTCCCGCTGCCGGCGTTCGCGCAGCGCACCACCGGTGACATCAGCGGCTCGATCACCGACGGCACCGGCGGCGTGCTGCCGGGCGCCACGGTGACCGCCGTCTGCACGGCGACGAACCAGTCGCGCAACACCACCACTGACGCGCAGGGCACGTTCACGATTCCGGAACTGCCGATCTGCCTCTACCGCGTCATCGCGGAGATCGCCGGCTTCAAGACTGTCGTGCGCGAGGTCGAGGTGGCCGCCAACGGCGTCAGCAAAGCCGACTTCAAGCTCGAAGTCGGCACCCAGTCGGAGACGATCACCGTGGAAGGCGTCTCGCCGATCGTCGAGTTCTCCGACAAGTTGAACAACCGCGTCGACAGCCAGCGCATCGAAGCGATGCCGCTGAGCGGCCGCGACTTCACTTCGCTGCTCAACGTCACGCCCGGCGTCCAGCACAACCCGGGCGGCGGGTTCCAGGGCGTCAACGTCAGCGGCGCGCGGACCTCGTCGAACAACTTCATGATCGACGGCATCTCCAACAACGATCGCTACTACGGCGACACCGTCCTCAACCAGACCGGCGTGATCGGCGTGCCGGCCACGCTCGTGCCGACGGACGCGATCGGCGACTTCACCGTGCAGCAGACGCCGTCGGCCGAATACGGCGTCAAGGGCGGCGCGGCGATCAACGTGATCATGAAGAGCGGCGGCAACGTGCCGCACGGCACCGGCTATTACTTCCGCCACGACGACTGGACCGACTCGCCGAACTACTTCGTGAAGCGCACCGGCGGCGACACGACGCCGGTGAAGAACCTGCAGTACGGCGGCACCTTCGGCGGCCCGCTCCAGAAGGACAGGACCTTCTTCTTCGGCTACTACGAGGGACAGCGTCTCGACGTGACCTCCCCCTACGTCGTGCACGTGCCGACGGCGGCGCAGATCTCGACGGCACGCGCGCGCATCGCTGCGGCAGGCCTGCAGACCAACTCGATCGGCGAGAACCTCCTGAAGTACTACCCGACCGATCCGTCCGGCAGCCTGAACGTGAACGCGCCGAACGTCGCCAACATGAATACCTTCTCGGTGAAGCTCGATCATCAGCTGAACGCCAGCAACCTGGTCAACGAGCGCGTCTTCTGGGGCAGGAGCTTCCAGTCGGCGCCGGCCGGCAACAGCGGCGAGATCGTGCCGCCGTCGAGCGTCGGTCCGATCGACATGTTCAACTCGGTCACCGACCCGACGATCGCGTCGCTGGTCGGCGTGGTGTGGAACTCGACGCTGTCGAACCAGACGCTGCTCGAGACGCGATTCGGCTTCAACTTCTTCTCGCAGACCATCGAGCCGAACAACAAGATCGATCCGCAGAGCCTCGGCATCAACACCGGACCGCTCGACGCCGCCGACCTCGGCGTCCCCGGCGTGACCACCCCGTTCGGCCATATCGGCGGCATCGGCGGCTACCCGATCACCACCGCGCCGACGACGACGACGCAGGTCTCCGTGGCGCTGACGCACAACAAGGGATCGCAGACGATCAAGATGGGCGGCAGCTTCGACTACGCCTACAACCGCAGCGTCCGCAATCAGGCGCGGACCACGCTGACCGCGAATGGCAGCACCACCAACGACGTCGACGCCCTCGTCGGCCTCCTGCTGGCGCGGTTCGAGACCGCGGTGCGATCGTTCGGCGCGACCGAGCGCCACATGCGCCAGAAGTCGCTCGGCCTGTTCATCAACGACGAGTGGAAGGCGAGCAGCCGGCTGACGCTGACCGCCGGCGTGCGCTACGAGATCTTCACGCCGGTCAGCGAGCGCGACAACCTGGCGACGAACTTCTTCCCCGACCGCGGGCTGGTGCAGCTCGGCACCAGCGGCTACGATCAGCTGTACAAGACCGACAAGAACAACTTCGGGCCGCGCGCCGGGCTCGCCTGGGACGTCACCGGCGACGGCCGCACCAGCCTGCGCGCCGGCTACGCGCTCACCTACGACGCGCCGCAGATTGGCGTCGTGCATCCGGGCCTCTTCTCGACGCCGACGCTGGGCGTGTTCCGCGTGTCGTTCTCCCAGTCGCCGCGGATCGCGCCGGACAATCCCTCGGTACGATGCCTCGACCCGAACAACTCCAGCCTCGGCGGCGACTACGTCTGCCTCCAGCCCGGTGTGCCGGCGTTCGGCGCCTCACCGACCGGCGTGCCGCCGTACAACATCTTCCGCGTGCCGGACGATTTCCACCTCGGCTACTACCACTACTTCCACACGACGTTCCAACGGGAAGTCCTGCGGAACAATTCGGTGACGGTCTCCTACGTCGGCTCGCGCGGCATGGATCTCGTGTGGCGCAAGGAGATCAACGCGCCGCCGCTCGGATCGCCGACGTCGAGCGGCGATCTGCTCCGGCCGTTCCACGATACGTTCCCGCAGTACCGCAGCATCTTCGAGTTCAGCAACGACAGCCGGTCGTGGTACGACAGCCTGCAGCTCTCGTTCCGGCAGAACTCGTGGCACGGGATCAACTCGCAGTACAACTACACGCTGTCGAAGTGCACCGACTACAACTCGGGCAACCGCGACACCGGACCGTCGCAGGCCGACAACCCCTACGACCCGACAAACAGCAAAGGGCCCTGCAACTTCGACATCCGTCACAACTTCAACATCGGTGGCAGCTACATGATTCCGCACGCCGCGATTGGCGGCGGGCCGCTGCAGGTCGGCACCGTGTTCACGGCGCTGTCAGGACGTCCGTTCACGTTTGGCCAGGGCACCACGGACAACTCCGGCCAGAACATCGGCGTGATCCGCGCGAACTGCCTCGCCGACCCGATCTACAACTACGATCTCGATTACCTGTTCCCGGATGCGAAGACGTCGAAGTCGGCGATCACCAACGCGGCGCAGGCGTTCGCGAATCCGCCCGCCGGCACGATCGGCACGTGCGGACGCAACACCGGCCGGCGTCCCGGCTTCGCGCAGCTCGATCTCAACGTCCTCAAGGAGTTCAAGCTGAGCGGCAGCTCGCGAATCCAGGCGCGGTGGGAGATCTTCAACGTCACCAATCGTGTCAACCTTGGCACGTTCCTCAGCACCAGCACGCGCAGCGGCGTGTTTGGTCAGATCGGCTCGACGCCTGATGTCGATCGCGGCAACCCGGTGATCGGATCCGGCGGCGCGCGCGCGATGCAGTGGGCGGTGAAGGTGTTGTTCTGACGCGGGAGGGGCTTGGGGCTTAGGGGCTCGGGGCCAGCTGCAACGGGAGGAAGGGGCTTGGGGCTCGGGGCGATCTGTGACGGATGGAGCGGCCCGGCATACACGCCGCCGAATGGCCGAGTCACCAGCGACGTCAGCTAGCCACTGGCCTCCAGTCCCGACACAGCGTCGAATGGCACAATCTCGAGTCAGTGACAGCTAGCCCCCAGCCCCAAGGCCCCAGCCCCGACGGGCGGCGCGCGTGTCCCGGCGCGGCGCACGTCGCGGTCGCCGCAGCCGCGCTTCTCGCGCTCGTCGCGCTCCCGCATGCGCAAGCTCGGCGGCCTGACATCCTGCTGATCACGCTCGACACGACGCGTGCCGACCGGATGGGATTTCTCGGATCGGTGCGCGGGCTGACGCCGTCGCTCGACGCGCTCGCAACGGACAGCGTGGTGTTCACGCGCGCGTACGCGCAGGCGCCGATCACCACCGTTTCCCATGCCACCATTCTCACCGGCCTGTACCCGCCGGCGCACGGCGTCGACGAGCTTGGCGCGCCGCTCGGCCGCTCGATCCCGTACCTGCCTGATATTCTCGAGCGCAGCGGCTACCGCACTGGCGCGTTCGTGGGCTCGCTCGTGCTGGATCCGAAGAACGGCACGGCGCAGGGCTTCGACCGCGGATTCGATCAGTACGACGCCGGGTTTCGACTCCGGCGGCCGGGCGAGGATCGATATCAGACGATCGAGCGTCGCGGCGACCAGGTCGCCGCCCGCGCGCTGGCATGGCAGGCCGCTGGCGGCGGAGTGCCCTCCTTTCTCTGGGTTCATCTGTTCGATCCGCACGACCCGTACGATCCGCCGCGCGATCTGCGGGCGCGCTTCGCGTCAGCGCCGTACGACGGCGAGATCGCGGCCGTGGATCGCGTGGCGGCGAAGCTGATTGCCGCCGCGGCCGCGAACACGCTGATCGTCGTCGCGGCCGATCACGGCGAAGCGCTCGGCGACCACGGCGAGTCGACGCACGGCGTGTTCCTCTACGAGGCGACGCTGCACGTGCCGCTCCTGGTCAGGTTTCCCGATCGCGCCGGCGCGGGTGCGCGTGTCACCGCGCGCGTGCGGCTGGCCGACGTCGCGCCGACGATTCTCGACGCGGTTGGCGTCCCGGTCCCATCGGAGATGCAGGGCGCGTCGATGCGGCCGGTTGCGATGGTGGGGGCAGGAGTGGCTGGAGGGGTAGGACGGGCAGGAAGGGCTGGAGGGGACGCGGCCGCAGGTCAGCGAGGGCGATCGGATCGCACGGCCGACGCAGGCGGCGGCGATCGGCCGGTTTATTCAGAAACGGTGTATCCGCGGCAGGCGTTCGGGTGGAGCGCGCTGGCGTCGTGGCGGTCGGATCGCTTCCTGTTGGTGAAGGCGCCTCGACGAGAGCTGTACGATCTCGTCGCCGATCCCGCCGCGTCGCACGACATCGCGGCAACGCGGCCGCGGGTCGCGGACGGACTGGAAGCGGAGCTGGCAGCGTTTCTCAGGGCAGGAGGGGCGGGAGGGGCGGGAAGTGAGGGACGGGAAGGACCAAGGGTCGATCCGGCAGTCGCCGAACGGCTGGCGGCGCTTGGATACGTCGGCGGATCGGGGAGTGTGCCGATGACCGGCGTCGATCCGAAGGATCGCATCGACGTGGCCAACGCGCTGCACGACGCCATCGTCGCGGTCGAGGACGCGGCGTTCGCCCACGCCGTCCCGCTGCTCGAGAAGGTCACCGCGAGCGAGCCGGCGATTCCAATCGCGCAGCTCAATCTCGGCGTCGCCTACGCCCGGCAGAGGCAATACGCACGCGCGGTCCAGTCGCTCACGCGTGCGGTCGCGCTCCAGCCCGAGAACATGCGCAGCCACTACGAGCTCGCGTCGGCACTCTACGAGACCGGCGACGCCAGGGCAGCGGCGATACAGTTCGCCGTAGTCGCCGCGAAAATGCCGGCGTGGGCCGACGCGCGCTACTCGCTCGGCTCGGTCTACGCGCGGATCGATCGCGTGGACGACGCGATCGCGGAGCTGCGCGCCGCAATCCAGCTCGAGCCGCGCCATTTCAGAGCAAACCTGCTGCTGGGCCGCATTTTCACCCTGCGTGGTGACAAGACGTCAGCCATCCCGTACCTGCAGACCGCCGTCAGTGTCGATCCGGCGTCAGCCGAAGCGAAGCAGTTCCTCGCCGACGCGCTGAAACGGTGACGCGTCCACGGAAAGGCGCCCACGCAGGCACGAAAGCACGAAGAAGAAATTACTTCTTACAAAAGAATTCTTCGTGTTTTCGTGTCTTCGTGGCTCCGGCAGATCTCTTGGCAGTCGGCTCAGTGTTGCCAGATCAATCGTCAGTGCGTGACAGTGGATACTCCGGGGGTACGGGCCATCAGGATCTTCATCTCCAGCAGCTCGACGAGCGATTCGGCGCGGGTCGTGAGGGACGGCTTTTCGAGCAGCGCCTGCTTCTCGAGCGGCTCGAGATCGAGGTACTGCGACAGCGCGTTGATGAGATCCTCGTCGGACATCGCCGCCGGAATCTTCGCGTCGCCGACGATCGCCGGCGCCAGCAGGTGTTCGAGCTTCTCGCGGTGGCGCCGGACGAGGGCGCGGTCGTCGTGCAGCAGCGCCTGCTCGTGCAGCGGCTCGATCGCGGCGCGGCGGTAGCTGCGGTCGTGGTCCTCTTCGAGGATGCGGAAGCGCTCGAGCCCGCGCAGCACCAGGTTGTAACGGCCGTCCTGCAGCTTCTCGACGTGCGTCATCACCCCGCTGCAGCCGATCGGGTAGATCGGCGGCCGTCCTTCGTAGTCGCGCTCCCAGCCGGGACGGAGCAGCACCATGCCGATCATGCGGTCGCTGCCCGCGGC
>DATFWL010000551.1:0-9421 GCA_035259385.1 Vicinamibacterales bacterium
TCTTCTCGTTCGGTCCTGTCGGGATGTCGATGTCGATTCCCGGCCAGATCTTCACCTTCGACGACACGCCGGCGACGGCGCGGCGCGTCTCGCGGCGCACGTAGTCGGCCGACAATCCTTCGTGCGGAATTCGATCGAGCGTCTGCTCGCTGCCGTACTGTTGCAGCCGGTAGGTGAGCTCGAGCGTCTGCTCTGGAGTGAGGTCGGCGAACAGCGTCGAGTTGACGTTGCGGACGTACTGCGCAAGCCGCGGGCCGCCCGAGTTGTTGTACATCACCACTTTCAGGAAATCGGAGTAGGCGCTGAACTCTGCGTAGTTCTGCTCGGCGCGATAAAACGGCGAGAACGAGTTGTTGTGCCAGATGTGCCACCCGATACCCTTCGCCGGCGTGATCTCGTGCGCCTTGCGGTACATCTCGCGATAGGTGTCGTGCAGCGCCTCGTTCCACAACCGCTCCCACGCGAGCACTTCCGGATGCTCGACGAGAATTCGCCAGAAGGTGACGAACGCGCCGTCGGCCGGACGCTGGCCGGCGCGCAGCGAGGTGACCCACGCTTCGAGTGACGTATAGCCGTCGCGCGCCCGATTGACGTCGACGCCCGCCTTCCGCGCGGCCTCGAGACAGTACGTGCAGAAGCAGCCGACGGTCGCCGGATTGCCGCGGCCGCCATGGTTGGCGCCGATCGCGTTGTCGAGCGGCCCCTGACGTTCGCTGCCCCACATCAACCCATCGACGTCGTACGAGCGCAGGTAGTCTTCGACGAGTGCCAGCCAGAAGTTTCGCGTGTTCGGATTGCGCATACAGACGCGCGTCGCCGGCTTGCCGTGCAGATCGATCTCGACCGCCTTGTCGAGACCCTTTACGTCCCGAGCGAAGACGTCTTCGAACCAGCAGATGACTTTCATGTTGCGCTTGCGCGCGGCCGGCAGCACGTCGGCGATGACGTCGTAGCCGGGATGATCCGGCGCCTTCTCCGGCGCGATCGATGTGTCGCGATAGAACTGCGGATGCGGCGTGGCGAAGTTGCCGCCGTGGAAGTTGTCGTCGTACTCCTGTCTGCCGTGATCAGGCAGCGGGTTGCCGCGCGGCTGCCGGCCAGCGATCCCGCGACCGTAGGTGAAGGTCGCGAGAAACAGCGTGTTGATCCCGGCCATGTCGCGGAAGCCGTCGAGCACCCTCTCGGTCCCTTCGTCGACGAACGACACAGCGCCCACCTGGATGCCGATCATGGCGGGATCGGCCGCCGCGGCGTCCCATGGTCGAAGGGCGGCGGCGCCAGCCGCGAGAAGCGACGTCTCGAGAAACCTGCGGCGGTCCATGGGTCTCCTCCGGATCACGTCAGCGCGATCACCTCGTAATCAGTCACCGACGGCACATCGAATCGCACGATCTCACCGGATTGCGTGAGCGGGAGGGAGCGGCCGGCGCGGAGTGCGCGCGCCGCGGAAAGTTTCCGGCCGCGGGTCACGGTGAACGCCACTTTCTGCTGGCCGACCGGGTAGAAGCGGCGAAAGAACCCGCGGGTCATGTTCGGGTTCGTGTAATTGAGGAGATGGAGCGCGTAGCCAGGCTCGGTCTCCCATGCGAAGAGCTCGATTACGCCGTCGCCGTCGACGGTGACGGCCGGCGTGCCGCCGCGCAGCCAGCGCACGGTGTTCTGCAGGAGTTGGCCGAGATCGGTGTTGCCCGATCGCCAGAACGTGCGATCGACGTCCCCGGGGAAATACGCGACGCGCGATCGTCCGCGCTCCTGGAGCACCGCCGCCGGCTGATCGGTTCGCGGTGTGCGCGGAAACACCATCTCCGGTGGAAACGCCGGAAAATAAGGGACGACGGTCAGCGGAATCGAACCACTGGCAACCGCCGCCCGAACCGGTACGCGCGCTTCGGGTCCGGGCAGCAGCGCCGTGCCATCGAAGCCGGCGAGCACGGCGTGCCGCTGCTCGATGCGCATATAGCTGTTGCCGAGCGGTCCGATGGTCTCTGCCGCCGCGTTGAGGCCGAAGACGTCCGCCAGCGCGAAGTCCGACCGCCGCTCGCCCCATTCGTCGTAGCGCGACGTTTCGAACGTCGCGAGCAGCGACCCACCGCTCGCCACGAAATCGCGGACGTGACGGCAGTGTTGATCCGACAGATACGCGCCGTTGGGAATCAGCAGCGCGCGGTACTTCTGCAGAACGTCCGGAGCGAGGTTGTCCTCGTGGACGAAGTCGAAGACGAAGCGCCCCTCGAGCAGCGCGTAGTAAAGGCCCTGCAGATAGTCTGTGCCGGATGGATAGAACGCGACGGTGCGTTGCGGATACACGACAGCGACGTCGGCAACCGATCGGACGTTGCGGAAATGACGCTCGTTGGCTGCCAGAAACGTGAAGAACTCGCGGCCGACTTCTTTCCACCGCGTATCTTCGGGCGCGCCGCCGAGCCAGTGGAACCACGGCACCATCCCGCTCGCGGCCGTCTGCGCCATCCACATCGTCGTTTCGGCGGGCGCTTTCGTGACGTGACGCCAGGTCGGCCGGCTGTTGCTGTACGCGCCGGTGACGTTGGTCACAGCGCGGTCCTCCATCACGGCGCGCGCGACCCGCCCTTGCTGCGCGCAGTCCCAGATCACGGTATCGCCGCTGCGACCCTGATGGTCCGCGTTGAACCAGCGCGCCACCTCGCCGAGGCGCTTCACGTTCTTCACGGTCCTGATGCCGCCGCCGAGATTGCCGACGTAGACCGAATCGGGCCGGGTCTCGGTCACGACCGCCTGCCACCCGCGCCACACGTCCAGGACGCGGGCCATGTACGCGTCGTAGTACTTCCGGTACAGCCGGCTCGATGCGTCGGCGCGATCAGGCGGCACGCCGCCGACCTGTTCGCGGTACACGCGCTGACAGCTCTCGCAGTGGCACACCGTCAGATCGCCGGTGCTCGGCCAGCCATTCGTGAAGAAGCCGTCCACCGGATACCGGCGATTGATCTCGCGATAAATCGCCGCCATCTGATCGGTGAAGTACGGGCTGAACATGCACGTCTTGTAGAGCCAGGGCGATTCGCCATGCGGGCGGGGCGATCCATCGTGGTTACGCTCGAACCATTCGGGATGCGCCTTCAGCGCATCCTCGTACGCGTAGTTGCAGTCCATCCGGGCGACCAGCCGGATATTGCGCGATTTCGTCGCGGTCGCCAGCTCTCCAAACAGGTCGCGCGACCCGAGGAATTCGCTCCGGTGATGGTACGGCACCGCGGTGGGATAGAACGCGACGATGCCACCGCCGTTGAGAAGCAGTGCGTCGAGCTTGAGCGATGCCCAGTAATCGAGCCAGCTCGACACGTCGAGCGTCAGCGGATCGCGCTCGTTCAGATTCAGTTGTCCGCACCGCCGCATCGTCGTGTACCACGGACGGTCCGGTGCTGTCGGCTGGTGCGATCCGATCGAGGCGGTGACAAGAGACGCAGACGTCGCCGCCAGAAAATCTCGGCGAGTGATCGTGGCCGCATAAGGCGTTCGACTCGAAGTCACAGTCCCGCCTCCCTCGTTGTAAGGAAAGACGACCGCTCTCGTCGTGCCGCTTATGAACCCGCCGAACGACCGCGATGGCGCTGCCGGCGATGACGAATGTTCAGTCGATCACACGAGCCGGCAAATCCAGCCGCTCGCCGCGTCGCAATACCACAGCACGCCGTCGCGGATGTCCAGCCCGTGCGGCTCCGGATCGTCCCTGGTGAGCTGGATCGCGGCCACCGGCGCGCCGTCTTTCGGATCGAGCTTGTAGACGATCCGCCCGTCGGACTCGACGCACCACAGGTAGCCGCGATCCCACGCGAGGCCGTGCGTGCGCACGCCGGGCGCTGGAATCGATCGGACGATCTCGCCGCTCTCCGGCTCCATCAGAAAGAGTTTTCCGGAGGCAGGCACCGCCATCCAGTAGTTGTCGTCCACCCACTTCACGCCGTGGCCGCCCGACGGCGTCGTGACGCGTCCGTACAGCCCGGATCCCGGCGTCACCCACGACTTCAACGTCTGCCCGCTCTCCGCATCGACTTTCAAGGTTCGCGGCGCGGCCGCCGGATCGCGCATTTTCGTGGAGGTAATCCAGAGGGCGCCGTGTCCGTAGGTGATGCCGCTGCCGTGAATCGACTCGGTCTGCAGTTCGCGGATCACGGAGCCGTCGTCGGGCCTGACCTTGAACGCCTTGTTGGGGTCGACCTGATCGAGAACCCAGAGGCCGTCGGAGACGAACTGCAGATCGTTCGGCTGCATCGAGCCCTTGATCCTGTACAGCTTCTCGACGCGCTTCGCGATGCGCGGCACGTCCGCTGCCGCCGCGCGCGCGGCGGCGAAGCCGACGACACCCGCGAGAAACGCGCGACGCGATAGGTCAGTTGCTCTCGCCATACGCTTCTCCTTCCGGACGCGTCCACGCTGGAGTATAGATCGCAGCACTACGCCCCGAATTGCCGGGTTTTCAATGAGAGGCGTCACATGAGAAGCGCATATATCGCAGCTGCCGCATTCCTGCTCGGCACGGCAACCGTCGCCCTGCACGGCGACGCAGCACAGGCGCAGGGCAGCCGCAGAGTCATCCGTCCCGAGAAGAGCCCGAACACCGGATTGCCGTTCAGTCCGGGCATTCTCGTGGGGAACACGCTCTACATCTCAGGTCATCTCGGACGCGATCCGGTCACCAGCCGGCTGATCCGCGGTGGTATCGAGAGCGAAACACGGCAGGCGCTCGCCAATATTCGTGAAGTGCTCAGGGCGGCCGGGATGGACTTCAGCCACGTGACGTCGGTGACGGCGTACATCGCCAGCTTCGACGACTTTGCGAAATTCAACGCCGTCTACCGCGAATCGTTTCCAACTGATCCGCCGGCGCGCGCCACCGTGCAGGTGGCCGGGCTGAACGACGGCGCCCGCGTCGAGCTGCAGATGCTTGCGGTCAAGCCGTAGCCGACCGGCAGGACGCAATCGTTTCCGGCCCCCTTTGACGGTCCTTTTGCGCAGCCCGACTGTCTCGCAGGATCGGGCGGCTCGAACCGTACGTTGCCGCACGGACGGACCGATGGTCGGGCCGACACAATCACAGGCGTCGCGGAGAACAGCCACCGGCAGCGAGCCGCCGGTCATCGAGGTCCGTGCTCGGGCCGTCGTTCACGCGACGTCCGTCGCGGTCGTCCACACGCGCGTTCGGGACCAGGCACGTTCGAGGCCTGCCCGCGCATCCAGGTTGCGCGGCGATTGGGTTCGCGACGACCATGATGTAGCCTCGGCCGGCGCCGGGGTCTTCATCACCGAGTCTCGAACCACGGGTTGCCAGCACGCGACGCGAGAGCGACGCGATCGGTGTGCGGACGACAGGAGGAACAAACATGCCAACCATTGCAGTGAATCCGACAGTCGACAATCTGCAGATGTTTCTCGGCACCATCATGGCGATCCTGCAAGAGGAACTTGGCCGGGTGCCGGACTTCCAGAACCCGAACGACTCCATCGGCGCCGTCATGCTGAACATGGCGCTCAACGGGAAGACCGGCGACGATCTGCGCGCGTTCGTGCGGCAGACTCCCGAGTGGCACGCGCGGCACGACCGGCCGGACCCGCCACCCACTCCGATCACGCCGCCTCCCACGCCCGTGACAGGGCCGGAGATTCGCGGCCGGCTGCACGTCGACGGGCCGCGGCTGTTCGACAACGCCGGGCCGTGGCGGTGGAAGATCGTCACGGCGTTCGACGCACTGCGCCTGATGATCCGCAACGAGACGGCGCAGTTGACCGACTACGCCGCCTGGACACGATCGATCGGCGGCAACGGGTGGCGGGTCTTTCTGAACTGGAAGGTCTCCGGTCTCGACTTCCGGCAGGTGCCGACCTATTTCGACGATCTGCGGCGCTTGTGCGACTTCACCGCGTCACAGCGCCTGCGCCTGCTCGGTACGGCGATCTGCGACCAGATTCCCGGCGGTCTCTCGGCGCAGCAGGACTTTCTCGGCCGCGCGTTCAGCGTCCTGGCTGACTTCGATCACACTGTTGGCGAGTGCGCGAACGAGCCGTACAACGGCAACAGCGAACTGCCGTCGAAGTTCACGCGCACGTGGCCGGGCTCACTGCTGGTCGCGCGAGGCATGTGTCGGCCCAATGCCGCGCCGAACCCGCAGGATCCGCATACGACGCCGTACCTCCCGTCGCTGGGATTCACGACCTATCAGAACTCGCGCGATCCCGATTGGTTCCGGAAAGTCGGCAAGGACGGGATGGAGATTCGCGGCGGCTTCGAGGGCTTCGCCGGCACGCACGACGCGTGCGTCAACAACGAGCCGATGGGCGCGGCCGAGGCGATGCAGCCCGGCCGGCGGTCGAACCGCCCGGTCGAGTTCAAGGCGGCCGGAGGCGGCGCCGGGCTCTTCACATCCGGTGCGACCGGTCACGGCGACAGCGGCACCATGCAGAGCTGCGTGGTCCCCGGACCGGTGGAGTCGTCGTGCATCAAAGCGCTGTTCGACAGCCTCGAGATGGTCCCGATCGACGCGCCGACGTGGTCGTACACGCGCTACGGGCCGGCGCATCCGAACATGCCGATGCCGGTGGCGCTCGATCCGCGCGACTCCGACGAGACCTCGCGCATGCACGCGATGGTCGGACCCACGCAGGCCGCGGCGGTCAACTACAACGCGGCGTTTTCGGGCCGCGAGGACTGGCAGGCGGTGCCGACGCCCGGGTGGCGGATCGTCCGGCAGGACGGGCCGGTCGTTCTGTGCGAGCGGGGGTGACTGACGCTGTCAATGGCTGATGGCTGATGGCGAATCCCTGATGGGTGCTGATCACGGTCCGGCTGAAGCCGGACCGTGATCAGACGATCTGGTACTCCGGCGTGCTCATGATCAGGTGCACCACCATGCGCAGCGGATCTTCCATGTAGGTCTTTGCGCGATCGAGGTTGTCTGTTCCCAGCTCCTTGGTCAGGAAGCCGACGAACGCGTCGCGCGTCGCCTGTGCAGTCGGCACTCGGACGATCCGCCACATCAGATAGTCGACGGCTTCGTCGGCGGTCTTCGAGCCAACGTCGAGCACCATGCGCGTGAGATCGAACTGCGCCGCCTGGCGCGGCGTCGGAATGAGCCGGCGCGCCGCCTGCTCCCAGCCGATATAGCCGGAAATGCGCGTGTTGAATTTCTCGTCGCGTTCGAGCGCGGCTCTGTCGAACGCCGTCATGTTCGACGGATCGTTCACCGCGGTGGCGGCGCCGATGTCGTATCCGTCGCGCAGCCGGCGGCCGAGGACGTCGTCGCTGCCGGCGGAGAAGTTCCAGTCCCTGAACCCGGTGATGTCCGGGATCAGCACGTCGCGGGCGACGTTGCCGCGCGCGATGAGCAGGCCCGGGGTGATCCACGCCTTGCCGCCCGCCCAGCCTGCCACCGACGGCGGGTTCAGCAGGTGCTGGCCCATCGCGATCGTCGATTGATTGAAATCGGGGACGCCCGGAATGGCCTCCACCCCGAGGTGCTTCATCATCGCGACCATGTGCTCGATCGGTCCCTTGATGTGCGCACCGTAGCTGGCCTGGCTGTAAAAGTCCTTCGACGAGAACATCACGGTCAGCAGCGGCTTGACCTCGTAGTTGCTCTTCCGCAGAATCGCCCCGAGCTTCTTTCTCAACTCCTCTGATAGTTCTTCCCGCACGAGATAGCGATAGATCTTTCCCGCCAGGAATTCGGCGGCGACCGGCTGCTCGAAGATGATCTTCAGTACGTCCACGCCGTCGAAGTTCCCGGTCCGTCCCAGGAACATCTTCGGACCGTCGTCGTGCTTGGCGGGGTCGACCTTGAACGTGAGGTCGTCGAAGTACCACCCGGTGAACGCACGCGCGCCCTCGCGCACGTCCTTCTCCGTATAGTTCCCCACGCCCATGGTGAAGAGCTCCATCACCTCGCGCGCGAAGTTCTCGTTCGCGGCGCCCTTGACGTTGTACTGGGCGTCGAGGAAGTACAGCATCGCCGGGTTCTGCGCGACCGCGACCGTCAGATCCCTGAGGTTGCCGGTCGCGTGAGTCTCGAAGAGAGCGATCTGCTGCAGCATCTTGCGGTAGTCGCGGACCTTGTTCTCGTGGGTGGCGAAGTGGCCGTGCCAGAGCAACGCCATCTTCTCTTCCACGGGATGAGTGGTCTGCAGCATCCGGTTCGCCCACCAGTACCCGAGGCGGCGCGTTTCGAGCATCGTCGCGCGCAGCCAGTAGAAGAAGCGGTCCGACACGGGCTGCACCGGCCGGTTGCCGGCGGGTTTGTTCTCCACGCCCATCGAGACGCCGGTTTTGAGCGCGCGATCGGTCGCCTCGGGCCTGCTCTCGGGGAAACCGTTCAACGACGGATCCCAGAGTCCCGATTCGACGAACGGCTGCAGCTTCGGATTCGGAATGTTCTCGTAGTGCACGAGCGAGCGGACCGCGTGCTCGAGGCCTGCGTCCGCGAGCGCTTCGATCTCCGCCGGCGTGCCGCCGAACCCGGCGTGGGCCAGCAGGTGCGCAGCACGGTCGTAGTTCCAGTCGGCAGCGGCGATCGGTGTGAGGTCGTCCTTCCAGATGGCCGGTCCCGGAGACCAGCCGACGCGACGGGCCATGCTCCCTCCTAAGCCCGGAACACTCCCAGCGTTTTGAACTCCTGACCGAGGACCTGCGCGGCGTCGGCGCCCATCCACTCCTGGATCAGCGTCGCGTACACCTGACGGAAGTCCGTGGTGTTCTCGAGGTTGCCGTCGAGGACCAGGTTGGTGAGGCTGGGCGGCGTTCCATACATGCCGCCCTTCACCGCGTTTCCGATCACGAAGTTCACCTGGGCGGTGCCGTGGTCTGTGCCCAGGCTCGTGTTTTCCGGGACACGCCGCCCGAACTCGCTGTGGACGTAGACGACGACGTCGTCGGCGCGGCCGATCCGCGTCATCTCCTGCAAGAACCCCGCGATGGCGTCGGAGCAGTATTCCAACTGACGGTCATGCGGAGCCGCCTGGTTCACGTGCGTGTCGAACAGGCTGTTGCGCAGCGGTACGTAATACAGCCGGGTGGGAAAGTCGGCCTCGATCAGCGCCGCGACTTTATCCAGGTCCAGCAATCGCAGATCGGGATTGTCCTTTCCCTTGTATGTGCGCCAGGCGGCGCGGACGACTTCAGAGGCCTGCGCCGCACTGCGGGTGACTTCCAGCGCGTACTTGTGTGCATCGCCCACCGCTGCGGGCTGTGCGCCGAGGACGTCGAGCGCCGCTTTCTCCTGCGCGAACACGCCGCGCTGGAACCTGGTCGGATCGAGGAACACCAGCGGTACATGATGCTCGGCCTTCACCGCGAGGCTCTGGCTGTCGGCGATGTTCACGATCATGTTCTGCCGGGCGCCAGTCGGATCGAGAGCCGACGCGGTCCGCCCGATCCAGCCGTACTCGTTGCCGC
>DATFWL010000552.1:0-48177 GCA_035259385.1 Vicinamibacterales bacterium
GCGGAGCGGTGAAGGTCCCGGAGCGATCGCCCCAGAACTGATCCTGCATCTTGCCCATGCCGCCGTGCGAAATCTGACCGCCGGCTGCGACCGCGCGGTTGAAGAGCGCATCGCAGTCTTCGACGTAGAGCCACAGCGAGGCCGGGGATCCGCCGATCGCATGCGGGCCCTTGGCCCCCATCATCGCGTCGTTCATCATGATGCGCGAATCGCCGATGCGCAGTTCGGCATGCATGATCTTTCCGTCGGGGCCGACCGCGCGACTGACTTCCTCTGCGCCGAGCGCTTTTTTGTACCACTCAATCGCTTGAACCGCGTTGTCGAGCGCCAGTTGTGGTGTGACCGTGTGGTGTCCTTCAGGAACTGCACTCTTTGCCTTTGCCATATCGACCTCCTTCGCCACCAAAACGGAAGACGACCATCTTGGCGAATGCCGCGACGACGTTCAAGCTGATCGAAATACGAGACGTGCGTTGCGCGGCCCGTGGCGCCGGTGGATCTGTGGCGCGGGCGCCTCACAGGATCGTGGTGAGAATGTCTCACATGAGGCGTTGGCGTTCCCGTTTTCGAACACGCGAAGGAAACCTCATGTTCTTTTTCTAATGGACTGACATTTCATGCTGTGGCGCCTGCGTGTGGCTATGGCTATCCTCTGCAGGGCGCTGCGAGGGTGCTCATGAGGCAAAATGAGCGCGCCTGACGTCCATCTCGTGAGTCCCTGGGAGACAAGGGATTAGGCCAAGATCCTTCGCGATCAACCCGGCGACCGTCGCCGAGATTCAATACGCCGGATCGGACGAGTTTCTTACCAGGCTGTCCCTTGGATTAGGCCAAATTGAGCGTCAGTGTCGGTTATAATGCGCTTAAGCCCTTCAGTATTCGGCGCCTCGACCAAATTGCTGCGATTAGGGATTCGGCGCAGGCCGACGTGCGTGTGCGAGCGGTTTACGTCGAGCTCGCATTCGTTCATTGTTGAGCGGACGGGTGTCGCTTCACAGTGCAGCATCGAGTGACCCAAGGAGTCAGCTGATGCGTGTTTTCGCCATCGCGTCCGCCGTAACGGGCGCCCTGATTGTGACAGCCGTCCCTGCCTTCGCGCAGGCGCCGTTGTCGTTCGTTCAACTGCCGGCCGGGCCCGCCGTGATCGAGGCCTGCGTTCACGAAGACGAGATCCGAATCGTGAGGGCCGATCAGGGCTGTCGGCGCAATGAATCGCGCGTGAGCTGGAATGTTGTCGGCCCCGTGGGTCCGCAAGGCCCGCAGGGCGATCCGGGACCGCGTGGGTCCATCGGACCGCAAGGGCCGAAGGGCGATCAGGGCCCTCAAGGGGCCATCGGCGCGCAAGGATCACAGGGGTCGGCTGGGGACAAGGGCGACAAGGGCGACAAAGGCGATCACGGCGAGAAGGGTGATAAGGGAGACGAGGGGATCACCTGGAGAGGGCCGTGGAGTGCGGACACTCGTTACGACAAGAACGACGCCGTGAGCTTCAACGGCTCGAGCTTCATTTCTCTGGTCGACGACAATCTTGGCAACAAGCCCGGTTCGAGCCAGTCCTGGGACGTGCTGGCGCAAGCCGGTGAGCAAGGACCGCAGGGGATCCCGGGGCTGCCGGGAGCGAAGGGCGACCCGGGGCCAACGGGCGGCACCGGTCCGCAAGGGACACAGGGACCGCAAGGCGATCCAGGGACGACCGGTCAGAACGCGACCACGGTGTTCGGGACGACCTCTCTGAATGTGTTGCCCGGGAATGGATTCACGGTCATTCCCGGACTCTCGATGTCCGTCACGCTGCCGAGCAACAGTGTGCTGTACCTCGCCACTGACGGTGGTGTGCAGTCCTCGTCGACGACGTTGGCCACGGTCGTCGACGTGGCGATCATCGTGGACGGCAGCCTCACGGCGGCTGGCGCCTATCGCCGCATTTCCGTCCCTGCCGCGGCACCTACCGGATGGGCGACCTGGGAAATGTCCCTCTCGCTTCCGCTCGCCGCGGGTCCGCACTCTGTAGAGGTCCGCGTTGCAAGCGTCGCCGGCATCACCGTCGGCGCGAAAGTGAGCGGCGATTCCTCTACCGTGCTGCAAGGGGAACTCACGGCAATGATTCTGAAGAAGTAGGAGGCTGGTTCACAATACGGTCCGGAGGTGACCGTGACTGACGAGGAGATGAAGGCCGAGCTCGAACGGCTGCGACAGGAGAACGAACGGCTGAAGACTCGCCAGACACGCGGCGTCTCGCTGAAAGTCAGCGAGAAAGGCGGCGTATCGGTGTACGGCCTCGGCCGATTTCCCGTGACGCTCTACAAGGAACAGTGGGCCAGGCTGCTCGATATGGCCGACGACATCCGCACCTTCATCAAGGAGAATGACGCGAAGTTGAAGGCGAAGTCGGAATAGCCGTATGCAGAAGCGATCGGAGTTTCCGCTTGCGCATCGTCTCTTCGGGACTCGTTCCGACGGCATCGACCCATCGGCGCAACTCCGCGACCGACACGACGTGCAGCATCGCCGGCGGACGCACCTGCACCTCCACCTGCGTCCCCGGCGCAATCGCGCCAACCCAACCGTCCTGCGCCAGCAGTTTCACGCCGAGGACCGCCGCCTCGTATAGAGATTCGGCGGTCACCTCGACGCTGTGCCGCACGTGTGTGGGCCCGACCACGCTGACGGTGCAGGCCCGAAACGCCATCGCAGCAGGGTAGATCGCCGAGCGAAGAAAAAGCAAATACGCGCGAGCATCAGCCCTTCGGCCTGGTCTCAGCCACCGGCGTGGTCAGCGTCGCCCCCTTTTTCGCGAAGATCATCGCGAGCAGCTTTGCCGGCTCGGTCTGGCTCGCATTGCGCGACACTTCGTGCACCGCGCCGGGCTGCTCGTAGAACATCTCGCCGACGGCGTAGGTTTTTTCGGGACCCTGGCCCGATACCTTCGCGACGACTTTGCCTTCGAGCACGTACGCCAGCACGAAGCCGGCATGCTGGTGCGGGTTGCCGACGCGGCCGGGCGGGTAATCGACGTGGCTCACCGTCACTTCCCAGCCGTCGAGCGAGACGTTCGGCAGATCGTGTTTGAAGACCGGAGGCCGCGGCGCCGCAGGCGCGCCGGACGGTGGCTGCGTGGCCGCGTCGGCGTCGTGCGTCGACGCGATGAGCTCGGCAAACAGCGCGAGTGATGCGAGTGCGTCTCGTCTGGTGATCATGGCGGGCATTATAGGGGGTCCCCACCCTTCACTTGCGTCCGACGATTTCGGCGGCGCCGGGCACGGTTCGCAGGCGGATTGGCCGCTGTGCCGTCAGGCCCGCATCGCGCAGCCAGCGCGTCATCTCGTCGATCGACCAGGTGCCAGACTCGCTGGTGAGCGCGTAGTAGAGATCGAGCAGCGCACCGACCTGCCCGGCTTCGTCGGGCGACCGGGGACGCACGATCTCCAGGACCACGCACGCGCCGCCCGGCCGCAGCGCGCGCGCCGCGCGCTGCAGCAGGTCGCGGTTGGTCGCTTCGTCGAAATGGTGCAGCAGCAGCGACACGAACACGGCGTCCCACGCCTCGACCCCGAAGTCCTCGGTTCGCGCGTCGCCGGCGCGATGGACGACGCGCGAGCCCATGCCTTCGCGCGCAAGGATCGGCGCGGCCTGTTTCACGGCGGGGGGAAGATCGAAGACCACGGCGTCCAGACCGGCGTAGCGACGGCACATCGCGACTGACAGGTAGCCGTGCGCGCCGCCGATGTCGAGCATCCGGGTGGCGCCGCGCGGCATCGGCGTCCGCCGCACGACTTCGTCCGCCGCGAGCGCCGACAGCGCGCGCATCGCGCGCTGGTAGTGCGCCCACTGATCGTCCGAGTCCCAGCCGTGAATCTCGAGCGGCCGGCCGTCACGGACGTAGTCTTCGATCCGTTCGACGAGCGCCCACTCGATGAACTCGAACAGCACCTTGTCGCGAACCGAGTGCGGTGAGTCGCTGGTCAGCCATTTCCGCGCCCGCGGCGCCAGGCGGTAGCGGCCGCGCGCGAAGCGAAGATAGCCGCAGCCGACGAGCGCGTTCAGCAGTTTCCCGGTGGCGCGCGGCGAGGTCGCGCAGCGCGCCGCCACCGCGTCGGCCGTCGCCGCCGCGTCCTCGAGCGCGTCGAACACCCCGAGCCTGGTGGCGACCATGATCGCGCGCGCGCGCAGAAAGCTCAGGTGCGTTTCCATCAGCGCCACCGGCGGAATCCCGAGCGCGAGCGCGAGGCGTTCGAGCGGGTTTTCAGCGGCAATGGTGAGCTTCATCGGGCCCGTGCAGCGAGTACCGAAAGGTGGGTCCGGGCAGGACGACTTATTGTATGGTATCCCGCGTGAAGCGCATCATCTTCGCGGCCGCGTGCATCAGCGTCTGTTTCATCGCGCGGGTCGCCGGGCAATCCGGCGCGCGGAACGGCGAGTGGCGCAGCTACGGTGGCGACATCGGCCACACCCGCTACGCGCCGCTCGATCAAATCAACGCCTCGAACTTCAACACGCTCGAGATCGCGTGGCGGTTCAAGACCGACAGCCTCGGCCCGCGTCCCGAGTACCAGTTCGAGGGGACGCCGCTGATGGTCAAAGGCGTCGTCTACTCGACGGCGGGATCGCGGCGCGCCGTCGTCGCGCTCGACGCCGCCACCGGCGAGCTGCTGTGGATGCACAGCGAGAACGAAGGCGCACGCGGCGCGGCGGCGCCGCGTCAGTTGTCGGGCCGCGGCCTCGCGTACTGGTCCGACGGCGCGTCCGACGATCGCATCCTGTATGTGACGCCCGGCTACCGGTTGATCGCGTTGAACGCGCGCACTGGCGTCCCGGTGGCGTCGTTCGGCGACAAAGGCGTCGTCGACCTGAAAAAAGACGACGACCAGGAGATGGACCTCGTGACCGGTGAGATCGGCCTGCACTCGACGCCGACCGTCGCGAGGAATGTCGTGATCGTCGGCGCCGCGCACAAGACCGGCGGCAACCCCAAGAGCCGCCGCAACGAAAAGGGCTACGTTCGCGGCTTCGACGCGCGAACCGGCAAGCGGCTGTGGATCTTCCACACCATTCCGATGGCCGGCGAGTTCGGTCGCGACACGTGGGAGAAGGACTCCGCGTCGTACACCGGCAACGCGGGCGTGTGGGGGCAGATCTCGGCGGACGAAGAGCTCGGCCTCGTCTACCTGCCGGTCGAACTGCCGACCGGCGACTACTATGGCGGCCATCGTCCCGGCAACGGCCTGTTCGGCGAGAGCCTGGTGGCGGTCGATCTCCAGACGGGACAGCGGCGCTGGCACTATCAGCTGGTGCATCACGGCATCTGGGACTTCGACATCCCGTGCGCGCCGATCCTCGTTGACATCACGATCAACGGCCGCCTGGTGAAGGCGGTCGCGCAGCCGACCAAGCAGGCATGGCTGTACGTCTTCAATCGGGAGACCGGCGAACCGATCTGGCCGATCGAAGAGCGGCCGGTCGCGAAGGGCGACGTGCCGGGTGAGTGGTACGCGCCGACGCAGCCGTTCCCGACCAAGCCGCCCGCGTACGATCGGCAGGGCGTGTCCGTGGACGATCTGATCGACTTCACGCCGGAACTGCGCGCGGAGGCGACGAAGGTCGTGGAGCGCTACAAGATCGGGCCGATCTTCACGCCGCCGGTCGTCAGCACGCTGCCGGGTCCGCTGGCCACGCTCACGTCCGGCTTCGCGACGAACTGGCCCGGCGGGTCGTACGATCCCGAGACGCACGTCGCGTACATCTACTCGCAGAGCGGCGCGAGCCCCCTGGGCCTGGTGCCGCCGCCCTCGGATCTGTCGGACATGAATTTCATCCAGGGCAGCGCGATCACCGGCGCGCGGCGCACCGGCGGATCGGGATCGGCGGCCGGCGGCGGGCGCACCGGCGAGGACGCCCCGGCCCCCGCCGCGCGCGCCGCAGCCGCTGCGCCCGCCGGCGGCGAGGGCGGCGGTGGACTCACGGTCGGCGGCTTGCCGCTGCTGAAGCCGCCGTACGCACGAATCAGCGCCATCGACCTGAACAAGGGCGAGATTCTGTGGTTCATCGCGCACGGTGAGACGGCCGACAACGTTCGCAACAACCCGGCGCTCAAGGGCCTGACGATTCCGCGGACCGGCCGGCCCGGGTTGATTGGCCCGCTCGTCACGAAGACGCTGCTGATTGCGGGCGAAGGCGGCGTGTTCACGACGCCCTCGGGCGCGCGCGGAGCGATGCTCCGCGCGTACGACAAGAAAGACGGGAAGGACGTCGGCGCCGTGTATATGCCGGCGCCGGAAAGCGGATCGCCGATGACCTACATGCACAACGGCAGGCAGTACATCGTCATCGCGATCAGCGGCGGGAACTACAGCGGCGAGCTGCTGGCGTTCCGGCTGCCCGCACGAGCGAACTAGGAAGCGCGGCTGTAAGACAGGAACTCGGAGGTCCGCGATGAATCGGCGAGGCTTCTTGAAGCGTGCGTCGCTCGCCGGTGCGGCGGCGATCGCCACGCCGTCGGTCGCGGCGGAGCCGCAGGCGCCGGCGGCGCGCGGCGCGGCGCCGGCGACGCCGATCATGTCGGCCGCCGCCGAATCGGCCACCCCGCCAGACCCGGAGATCCTCACGACCGATCGAACCGGCTCCGACTTCATGGTCGACGTATTGAAGGCGATCGGCATCGACTACGTCTGCGCGAACCCCGGGTCGAGCTTTCGCGGCATCCACGAATCGGTGATCAACTACGGCGGCAACGAGCGCCCGGAGTTGATCACCTGCTGCCACGAGGAATCGTCGGTCGCGATCGGCCATGGGTACGCGAAGGTGGAAGGCAAGCCGCTCGGCGTCTTTGCGCACGGCACGGTCGGCCTGCAGCACGCGGCGATGGCCATCTACAACGCGTGGTGCGATCGCGTGCCCGTCTACGTGATGCTCGGCAACCAGCTCGACGCGACGCTGCGGCGGCCGGGCGCGGAGTGGGCGCACAGCGTCCAGGATGCGGCGGCGATGGTGCGCGACTTCACCAAGTGGGACGACACGCCGATGTCGCTGCCGCACTTTGCGGAGTCGGCCATCCGGGCGTACAAGATCGCGATGACGCCGCCGATGGCACCGGTGGTGCTCGTGCTCAACGCCGAGTTGCAGGAGCAGCCGCTTGGCGTCGACGTGCGACTGCCGATCCCGAAGCTGGCGATTCCCGCGCCGCCGGAAGGCGATTCGCACGCGGTCGCAGAGGTCGCGCGGCTGCTCGTCGCGGCAGAGCACCCGGTGATCGTCGCCGACCGCTGCGCACGCACGCCCGCCGCGATGGCCCATCTCGTCGAGCTCGCGGAGGGTCTTCAGGCGGGCGTCATCAGCCTCGGCGGCCGGTTGAACTTCCCGACGCGTCACCCGCTCAACGTGTCCCAGGCGCGCGCCATCGCCGATGCCGACCTCGTCCTCGCGCTCGAAGTGAACGACCTCTGGGGCGTGCTCAACACGTTCCGCGATCAGCTGCATCGCAGCTCACGCCCGCTCACCCGGCCCGGGACGAAGGTGATCAGCATCACCAGCGGCGATCTCTACGTGAAGGCGAACTACCAGGATTTTCAGCGATACGCGGAAGTCGATCTGGCGATCGCCGCCGATGCGGAGGCCACGCTGCCGTCGCTCGTCGATGCGGTGAAGCGCGCCGCCACCGCCGATCGCAGGCGCGTGTTCGAGAGCCGCGGCGCGAAGCTGGCCGAGGCGACGAGCGCGGCGCTCGATCGCGCGCGGTTCGAGGCGTCCTACGCGTGGGACGCCAGCCCGGTGAGCACGGCGCGGCTCTGCGCGGAGCTGTGGGGCCAGATCAAGGGCGAGGACTGGGCGCTCGTGAACGGCACGGGCGGCTGGGCGCCTCGGCTGTGGAACTTCGACAAGCCCTACCAGTTCATCGGCGGATCGGGTGGCGCGGGCGTTGGCTATGGAGCGCCGGCGGCAGTCGGCGCGGCGCTCGCGCACAAGCGTCACGGGCGGCTGGCCGTGAACATCCAGACCGACGGCGATTTGATGTACGCGCCGGGCGTGCTCTGGACGGCAGCCCACCATCGCATTCCCCTTCTCAGCGTGATGCACAACAATCGCGCGTACCATCAGGAGCTGATGCACGTGCAGAAGATGTGCAACCGCCACAGCCGCGGCGTCGATCGCGGCCGCATTGGCAGTGAGCTCGTCGATCCGTTCATCGACTACGCCAAGGTGGCGCAGGGGCTCGGCGTCCACGCCGAAGGTCCGATCGAGAATCCGAAGGACGTCGGACCGGCCATCGCTCGCGCAATCGCCACGGTGAAGCGCGGCGAGCCGGCGCTGGTCGACGTCGTCTGCCAGCCGCGGTGACGTCGATGCGAACGTTCCTCGTCACAGCCGCCGCGGCAACCATCCTCGCCACCGCTCTGCACGCGCAGCCGCCGTCGGCAGCGCAGCCGCCGACCGCTCCGCCGCCGGGCGATGCCGAACGCGGGAAGACGTTGTTCGTGAAGAACGGCTGCTACCAGTGCCACAACTACGAAGGGCAGGGCGGAGCAGCGGGCGCGCGCATCGCGCCGAACCCGTTGCCGTTCCGCGCGTTCGTCGCCTACGTCCGCGCGCCGCGCGGGGATATGCCGCCGTATACCGCGAAGGTCATGGCGGAACAGGATCTCGCCGACGTGCATGCCTACCTGCGGAGCCGCCCGCGGCCGGCCGATGTCTCACGCCTTCCACTCCTTGTCCGATGAGGTGTTTATGCGCGCGACGCTGACAGTCGCTCTCGTAGCCGCGTTCGCTCACGCCGCGCTGGGCGGGCAGGCCCCCGCCGGCCCGACGGTCACGTTCAGCAAGGACGTCGCGCCGATCCTCCAGAGGTCCTGTCAGAACTGTCATCGGCCGGGCGCGATTGCGCCGATGTCGCTCCTCACCTACCAGGACGCGCGCCCCTGGGCGCGATCGATCAAGACGAAAGTGACCGCGCGCGAGATGCCGCCGTGGTACATCGATCGCCACATCGGCATCACCAAGTTCAAGGACGATCCGTCGCTCACCGACGCCGAGATCGCCACCATCGTCAGATGGGTCGACGAGGGCGCGCCGGCAGGGAACGCGAAGGACATGCCGTCGCCGCGGCAGTTCACCGACAACGACAAGTGGCACATCGGCAAGCCCGATATGATCGTCTCGCTGCCCAAGCCGTACGAGCTCAAGGCCAACGGGCCCGATGAGTTCTACGACGTCGACGTCGATCCGAACTTCACCGAGGACATGTACATCAGTGCGGTCGAGACCAAGCCGGAGCCGTACAGCTTCAAGGTGGTTCATCATGCGACCGCGAACATGATCGAGGACGAAGAGGCCGATCCGGTTGGCTTCTTCTTCAACGAGTACGCGCTCGGGAAGAACGGCGACATCTTCCCCGAGGATTCCGGCCGCCTGATCAAGGCCGGATCGAAGATCCACTTCAACCTGCATCTGCATCCGAGCGGTGAGCGCTCGCTCGTGAACGTATCGATCGGATTCAAGCTGTATCCGAAGGGCCAGGTGCCGAAGCACGTCGCCTTCACGCAGCACATGGGCGACAACACCGACCTCGACATTCCGCCGGGGCAGGTCGTCCGCACGGACGGGTACTTCCGCCTGCCGCGCCCCGCCGTGCTCTCGGCGTTTCAGCCGCACATGCACAACCGTGGCAAGGCGATGTGCATGGAGGCGATCTATCCCGACGTTCGCGCCGATTCCGCGCGTCCGGGGCCGGCCCGGACCGAAACCCTGAACTGCGTGAGCAACTACCAGTTCGGCTGGCACATCACGTATCCGTACGCGGACGATGTCGCGCCGATCCTGCCGGCGGGGACGATCATTCACATCACCGCGTGGCACGACAACACGGCGGCCAACAAGTACAACCCGAACCCGCGGAACTGGGTCGGTTACGGCCAGCGCACCATCGACGAGATGAGCTTCGCCTGGGTGAGCCTCTTCTACATCGACGATAACGAGTACGAACAGCGCACGGCGGCGCGCAAGAAGGCCAATGAGTAGACTCTTCGTCGCGGCGTTTCTGCTGGTGGCGGCCAGCCCCGCAGGACTGCACGACTTGCACGCGAACGGTCAACGGCGCGAACACGTGCGCCCGGCCGCGATCGTGCAGCCTCTCAGGGCTGCCTATCAGCTGCCGACTGAGCTGCCGTCGACGAAGTTCAAGAGCGGCCAGGACATCGTTCCGTATTTCGAAGGCTGGATTCGGAACAAGGACGGCAGCTTCGACCTCGTCTTCGGCTACTTCAATCGCAACTGGGAGGAAGAAATCGCAATTCCTCCGGGGCCCGACAACGCGATCGACCCGGGCCCCGCCGATCGCGGACAGCCGACCTACTTCCTCCCGCGGCGCCAGGGTTGGGTCTATCGCCTCCGTGTGCCAGCCGACTTCGGCAAGGGCGTCGTCACCTGGACGATCAAGGCCAACGGCAAGACCGAGAAGGCCTACGGTGAGCTCCTCCCGGTGGAGGAGATTACCGAACGGATCATCATGACCCGCGGCAATCTCAATCCGGGCGACGACGATCCGAACAAGCCGCCGACCTTGTCGATCGCGCCCGCCGGCACGGCGTCGCTCGACGCGCCGCTCACGCTGACCGCGAACGTTTCCGACGATGGGCTGCCGAAGCCGCGAGCGGCGGCGCCCGTTCGAACGCCGCAGCCCGGCGACGCGACGACCATCCAGGCGCAGGCGAATTCGTCCGCGGCACCGCGTCCACGCGGGCTGACCGTGAGCTGGATGCAGCTGCGCGGACCGGCAAAGGCGCGCCTCGATCGCAGCGGGCCGATCACTGTCGAGAACGGGAAAGCGGAAACCACCGTGCGGTTCAGCGAGCGCGGCACCTACGTGCTGCGCGCGACGGCAAACGATGGCGCGCTCTCGACGAAAGCCGATGTGACGATCACCGTTGGCGGCGGATCGACCGCGGGGGCTCGCTGATCACTTCCGCGCACGAAGCCGGCCGCCGCCATCCCGACCGTGGCCTTCTGAAGGCCACAGCTCTTGCGCGACCTGATCGCAACCGATCGACGAACGCGCGCCCAGGGTACGCCGTTTGCTGACTAGCTGGGTGTCAAACCCGGCTGCGGCAAAAAACGTCGCGAACACGGCCGTGCTGGCTGGTGGACGTACAGATTCAAAACGTTTGTCCAAGATCCTGATCGTTGATGACTCGGCGACGATTCGCAAGATGGTGCGCGCCTGCCTCCGCCCGCTGCCTGAGGCGGAGTTCGTCGAGGCGGGAAACGGCCTCGAAGCGATCGAGCAGATTGCGCTCGGTCCGATCGCGCTGATCGTGCTCGACCTGAACATGCCCGACATGCACGGCGTCGACGTGCTCAGGTTCGTCCGGCGCCACCGCGGCTGCCGCGACGTGCCGGTCATCGTGCTCACGACGCGCGGCGACGATGCCAGCCGCGATACGGCGATGCAGGCCGGCGCGAACCAGTACCTGACGAAGCCGTTCGTTCCGCAGGTCCTGCTGTCGACCGCACGCGAGCTCGTGCCTGCGACACCCGCACGGCCTCTGGCATAGAAGGCAGCCGTGGCACCTGACGGCGCTCCGCTCGACGAGGTCAGCTTTTCGGATTTTCTCGACGACTATTTCGCCGAGTGCGACGAGCACCTGATGGGTGTGCGGCGCCACCTGCTCTCCCTCGAAACCTCGGTTGGCGGCGATGCGGTCAGCCGCGCGGTCCTCGATGATCTGTTCCGCCATTTCCACTCGCTGAAGGGCATTTCGGGGATGGTCGAGGTGCGGCCGGCGGAAGAGCTCGCGCACCGTCTCGAAGACTACCTCCGCCTGTTGCGGGCCGGCAATGCGCCGCTCAGGCGCGAGGGCCTCGACGCGTTGTTCGACGGCACACAGACGCTCGAGCAGGTGATTGCCGCTCGCCGGGCTGGTGTCGCGCTTCCGCAGATCGATGCGATTGCCGATCGGATCGGACGCGTGGTCGCCGCCGGCGCCGCGTCGGGCACCGATCTCCCGCAGCGGGCAGCGGCCGATGGTGCCCGATCCCATGCCTCGCGGCGCTGGCAGATCACCTTCACGCCGTCGCAGGACCTGGTTGCACGCGGCGTGCGCGTCGACACGATCCGTCAGCGGCTGGCGTCGGCCGGCGAGATCGTCGCCGCGGCGCCGCGCGTCACTCCAGGCGGAACGATCGCGTTCGACTTCGTGTTGGCCGGCGAGGTCGACGAGTCCACGGCCGCGGCGTGGCGGCAGGACGGCATCCGGGTGGAGCCGATGGTCGACGCGCCAGCGCCACCGGCGATGTCCGACGCGATCGAACCGCTGCCGATCGATGCGGACGGCACGTCGTCGACCGGCGCGGTCGCGCCATCCCACGTGGTCCGCGTGGACCTGACCCGCCTCGACGATCTGATGCGCAACGTCGGCGACCTGGTGATCAGCCGGGCGCGGCTCGGCGAGACGCTGGCGCGCGTCGAACAGCGGCTGGCGGCGGCCGACTGGCGGGCGATTCAGGACAACGCGGTCGCGATCGATCGTCAGCTGCGGACGCTGCGCGAGGGGATCATGCGCGTCCGGCTCGTGCCGGTCGGCGAGATCTTCCGCCGCATGCCGTTCGTGGTCCGCGATCTCGCGCGCGAGACCGGCAAGCGCGTGCGCCTCGAGCTGCAGGGACAGGCGACCGAGATCGACAAGTTCCTGATCGAGCGGATGATGGATCCGGTGCTGCATCTCGTGCGCAACGCCGTGAGCCACGGGATCGAGACGGCGGACGAGCGGATCGCGGCCGGCAAGCGTCCCGAGGGGACGATCGTCCTGAGCGCGGCGACGGCAGGCGACATCGTCCGCATCGAGATCGCCGACGACGGCCGCGGCGTCGATGCCGCGGCAGTGGTCGCGCGCGCCCATGCGGCGGGGCTGTCCGTGCCCGCCGGACCGCCGGACGCGGCGGCGCTGCTGGGCCTGATCTGCTCGCCGGGATTTTCGACACGCGATCAGTCCGATCGGGCGAGCGGGCGCGGCGTCGGGATGAGCGTCGTGAAGTCGGCGGTGGGCGAGCTCTCCGGCGCGATGTCGATGGAGACGGAACCCGGCACGGGCACGCGGTTCATCCTCGATCTGCCGGTCACGCTGGCGATCACCGACGCCTTGATCACGAGGGTCGGCAGCGAGACGTTTGCGGTGCCGCAGAACGCCGTGCGCGAAGTGATGGAGATTGCGACGGCGGCGCTGCTGCAGGTCGAGCGCAACGAGATGATCCCGTACCGCGGCGGCGCGCTTCCGGTGGTGCGGCTGTCGCGGCTGTTCGGGATCGCGGAGGGCACACGCGATCGCCTGCATCTGTTCGTCGTCGGCGCGGGCGCGTCCGCACTGGGCATCGCAGTGGATCGGATCGTCGGGCAGCGCGAGGTCGTGGTTCGCACGATCAGCGATCCGCTGGTCCGCGTCGAGGGCATCTCGGGCGCGACGGACCTCGGCGATGGACACGTTGTGCTGATCCTCGATCCGGCGGTCCTCACGCGGACCGTGCGCGAACGCCCGGACCGGGTCGACGCTGCAAGAGGAGCCGGACGATGACGAGCGCGGCCACGGGCGCAGGACTCGGCAGCTACGTGCTGTTCACGGTCTCGGGCACGACCTACGCGCTGCCGTCGGCCGAGGTGCGGCACCTGGAGATGATCGAGGACGTCACCCGGGTGCCGAACGCGCCGTGGTTCGTCGACGGCGTCGCCTTCTCGCGTGGCCAGGTGGTGCCGGTGGTCAATTTGCGCGCGCGATTCGGCTTCGATCGCGCGCCGTACGATCTGAAGACGCGGCTGATCGTCGTCCAGTCGGGCGGGCGGACGATTGGCCTGCTGGTGGATGGCGCGCGCGAGTTCCTCGGCATTCCGCCCGACTCGGTGCAGCCGCCGCACGAGGCGCTTGCCGGGATGAGCGGGCGCTACGTCGAAGCGGTGGCGTCGCTCGGCGATCGTTTGATCCTGATCCTGAATCTCGAGCGTATTTTGAGCTTTGCCGATCCGCTGCCTGCGGATCCGGCGGCGTGAAGAAGGAAGACGGTGATGGCCACGACACGCACGCGCAGGGCGAACGGCCGGAGGAATGGCAAGCGGGCGCCGATCCTCGACGTGCACCGGATGCGCGAACGGGCTGACCGGGTGACACGCTTGGCGAACGGCATCGCCCGGATCGCCGACGCCGTGTCCGAAGGCGCCGAGACGCAAATCCGATCGCTCGACGAAGCGGTGACCGGCATGAACCAGATGACGGCATCGCTGAAAGAAACCGCGACGCAGGCCGAGTCGGTCGCCGTGTCCGCCGAGGAGCTGGCGTCGACCTCGAACGAGCTCGCGGTCTCGATCGAACAGGTCACCCGAAACGCCGCGAGCCTCTCCGCGTCGATCGCGGATACGGCGACCGCGTCGCAGCAGGGCACCAATTCGATTCAGGTGGTCACGACGACCACTGCCGAAATGGTCGTGTCGGCTCAGCAGGTGCTGACGTCCGTGTCGCAGATGGCGAGCTCGAGCAAGAGCGTCACGCGCGACACCGACGCCCTCGTCACGTCGGTGACCGAGACCGCCGCCGCCATCGAAGAGATATCCCGGTCGATCGCCGCCGTCGCCGAGAACGCGAGCGACCTCGCCGTCTCGGCCGAGCAGACCTCGTCGTCGATCAACGAGATGGCGGCGTCGATCGAGGAGGTCAGCGCGATGACCGAGGGGCTCAGCACTGCGATCGAGCAGAACTCCACCTCGATCGAGCAGATGTCGCGATCGATTCAGTCGGTCGCCGAAAGCGCGCGGCGGATTACCGACACGGCATCCGGCACGGCGGCGAGCGCGGCACAGATGGAACGATCCAGCCAGAGCGTCGCGACGCTCGCCCGCCACGGCGACGACGTGACGCGGCGCGTCGGGCGCGACGCCGAAGAGGGCGGCGCGGCAGTGCAACGGTCGATCCAGGGAATCGGCCGGCTCCGTGACTCGATGCTGCAGTCGGCGACGGTGATGCGCGAGATGGGCAAGCGGACGTCCGAGATCAGCACGATCGTCGACACCATCAACCTGATCGCCGAGCGCACCAATCTGTTGTCGCTCAACGCGTCGATCGAGGCCGCGCGCGCCGGCGACGCCGGACGCGGCTTCGCCGTCGTCGCGGAGGAAATTCGCAACCTGGCTGATCGGTCGGCGAAGGCGACGGCGGACATCGCGGCGATCATCAAGGCGCTTCAGGAAGTGGCGCAGGACGCGGTGGCGGCGGCCAACGACGGTCTGCGGGTTGCCGACGAGAGCAACGCCGTGGCTGAGACCGGTGCGTCGGGCCTGCGGAAGATCCTGACCGGCGTGACTGAAATCGCCGGCGTCGTCGGCGAGATCACACGTGGGGCCGAGGAGCAGCGATCCGCGTCGCAGTCAGTCGTCGGCAGCGTCAACGCCACCGCCGACCAGGCGCGCCTTGTCGCGGCATCCACCGCGGAGCAGGCGAAGGGTGCGGCAGGCATCGTGCAAGCCACCAACCAGATGCGCAAGGTGGCGCAGGAGGTGACCAAGGCGATGGGCGAACAGGGCAGCGCCGCGCGCGACATCATCAAGGCCGCGCAGGCGACGACCCGGATTGCCGCGCAGGTCCGCAAGGCGTCGACAGAGCAGGCCGCCTCCGCGACCGAGATCACCTCATCCACGGACTCGATGCGGCGCGGCGCCACCACGACCGCCCGGGCGCTCGCCGAACAGTCGCAGTCCGCGGATCAGATCACGAAATCGGCAGAAGGGCTCACCCGGCTGATCGCGACGGTCAACCGTTCGATGAGCGAGCAGACCACATCAGCCACGCAGATTGCGACCTCGATGGCGGCGATGCGCCGCGAGGCAGAGCAGGCGACGCGGGCGCTGAAGGAGCAGAGCCGTGGCGTGCAGGACGTGGCCGGCGCGACCGTGAACACCGCGAAGCAGATCAAGCTGATCACCCAGGCGAACCGCGAGCACTCCTCGACGGCCGTGCGGGTGCTCGACCAGCTGCGGAACGTCCGCGCCATCGCCGACCGCAACGCCCGTGACGTCCAGGAGACGCGCAGCGGTACCGCCGAGCTGCTCCAGCAGGCCAATGAGCTTTCAGGTCTCGTGACGGATCGCATGACGAGGCGAACTGGCGGCGGCCGCACGCGGACCTCCGGCAACGGGAAGGCGCAACGACCAAACGGACGCGGGTGATCGATGTGCCTTCCTCCGATGGCAGCCCTGCGAGCGGCCGTCTCGGCATCCTCACCACCGACGCGTCGCTGCTGGTGACGAGCTGGGACGCGGCGCTGGCCGCGATGACCGGCATCTCCAGGGAGGCCGCGGTCGGGCGTGCGCTCACGGATCTGATCCCGGACCTCGAGAGCCGGCATCTGCTCGGCGTCGTGCGCGAGCCGCTCGAGACCGGCGCCTGCCGCGTGCTCGCCCCGGCGCTGCACGGCTTCCTGATCTGCTGTCCGCCGCCACGGGGCTCGCGCTTCGCTCACATGCGACAGCGTGTGGTGATCGGCCCGCTGCGCGACACGGATCGAACGGTTGGCCTGGCGATCACCGTCGAGGACGTCACCGAGCGCCTCGAGCGCGAACAGGCGCTCGCCGCCGAGCTGCGTCACGCCGACACCGCGTCGCGGCTGCGGGCGATCAAGGCGCTCGAGCAGCACGATCCGGTCGACGGCGTCGGCCCGCTCCGGGAGGCGCTTGCCGACGACGACTGGCAGGTGCGTCGCTCGGCCGTGCGCGCGCTCGCCGCCCGCCGCGACCGGTCGATCGTCGAGGCGCTCGTAACCGCGCTGCGCGATCACCATCGCAATTTCAGCGTCCTGAGCAGCGCGCTGCAGCTGCTGACGACCACCGGCATCGACCTGACCGGCGCGCTCGTCGACCTCCTGCGTCACGAGGACGCCGACCTGCGGATCCAGGCGGCGCTCGCGCTCGGCACGCAGGAGGAGCAGCCGGCGGCGATCGACGCGCTCATCGCTGCGCTCGACGACCCCGACGTCAACGTCCGGTTTCACGCCATCGAGGCGCTCGGCAAGCTCGGCTCGCCGTCCGCGGTCGATCGGCTGGCGTCGATCACCGAGTCGAACGACTTCTTCCTGGCGTTCCCGGCGCTGGATTCGCTGGCGCGGATCAGGGACGCGGCGGTGGCGCCGCGCGTGGTGCCGCTGCTGCGGGACGCGCTCGTCGGCGATCATGCAGCCGAGGTGCTCGGAGAGATTGGCGACGAAGACGCGGTCGTGCCGCTCGTGGCGGCGCTCGATCGAGCCGATTCGTCGGTGACCAGCGTCGTCGACGCACTGGTGGCGATCGCGCACCGTTACCGCGACACGCTCGGCGTGCAGGGGCACATCGATGACATCGTGCGCCGCACGATATCGCCCGCCGGCGCGCGCCGCATCATCGATGCGGCCGGGACCACCGCGGATGCGTCGCTCAAGAACCTGGTCGTGCTGCTCGGCTGGCTGCGCGGGCCCGAGGTGGAGCGCGCGCTCACGCATCTCCTCGGCGCATCGGAGGTCCACCAGGAGTTGATCGAGGCCATCGTCCGCTTCGGTTCATCGATGGTCGATCGGCTCATCGCGCAGCTCCGCGGCGCCGATCTGGCGACGAGACGCGCCGCCGCGATCGCGCTCGGACACATCGGCGATTGTCGGGCGGTGCCGGCGCTCGTCGAGACGCTCGAGGGGGACGATCGCGACCTGCTGGTGACCGCCGCCGGAGCGCTGGCGCGGCTCGGCGACGCGCGTGCGTTCGAGGCGCTGATCGCGCGGCTCGGCGACAGCGATCTGCGGGTCCGCCACGCCGCCATCGCCGCGCTGAACTCGATCGGTCATCCGCAGATGGCGGCGTGCATGCGTACGCTGCTCGACTCGCCGGACGCGCACGTCCGCGAGTCGGCCGTGATGATCGCCGGGTACTTCGGCTACCGCGACTGCGCCGAGGGGCTCCTCGTGCGGTGTCACGACGCCGACGAGGCGGTCCGCGCGGCCGCGCTCGAGCACATCGTTTATCTGGACGACGAACGGGTCTTGCCGCTGCTGGTGAACGCGCTCGAGCATGACACGCCCCGGGCGCGGGCGGCGGTCGTCCAGGGACTGGCGCACGTGACCTCGCCCGAGGTGCGGCCGGTTCTTCGGCGGGCCGCCGAGGACGCCGACCCGTGGGTGCGTTATTTCAGCGTCACCAGCCTTGGCCGGCAGGCGGACGTCGGATCGCTGACGATCCTGGAACGCGCGGCGCGGGATGACCTTTATCCGCCGGTCCGGATTGCGGCGGTCGAGGCGATTGGCGCGATCGGCGGCGACGCCGCGGCCGACCTGCTGGCCACTCTCACCGGTTCAGAGGTCGCCGAGGTGTCGATCGGCGCGATTGCGGCCCTCGGCCAGACGGCTTCGGCGCGTGCCGAGGAGGCCTTGCGGCGCGCGCTGACCAGCGGCAGCGCCGCGCAGCGCGCCGCCGCGGCAAGCGCGATCGCGCGCTGGGGTCACGAGCCGGCGGTCGAGCTCCTGCAATGGACGGCGGCCGCCGACGGCGATCCAGCCGTTGTCGCGTCCGCGATCGCCGGTCTGAGCCGGATCGGCGGCGGCGTGTCGCCGGCTGCGGCCTCTGCGATCGCCGCGCTTGCCGCGCTCGCGAGCGATCCGGCGAGGCGCGGCGGGGCGGTGGCGGCGCTTGCCCATCTGCCGGTTGCCGCGATCCCGCGGGTGGGCGCATGCCTGTCGTCCCGCGATCCACATGTGCGGCATGCCGTGGTCGAGGCGCTGGGCCGCCTCTCTCATCCGGTCGCGTCTGCGTACGTGCGGTCCGCGCTGGAGGACAGCGATGCCACGGTCCGTCAGCACGCCGTGGTGGTGCTCGCGCGGCTTGGATCCCGAGGCGTGACACGAACCTTCGCCGACCTGGCGCGCCGCGATCCGGCCGAGGCCGTGCGGCGGGCCGCGGATGCGGCGCTCCGGCGGGAGCGGCTGGACGAGGCGGCGCCGGGTGACGCGGGAGCGACGCAATGATCCGCGTCGAGCGCGATACCCTTGGCGTGCCGGAAACCGGGCTGCCGGTCCTTCGAGAGCTCGTGCACGAGCGGACGGGAATCTTCTTCGATGAGCACCGAACCGACCTGCTTGCCGAGCGGCTTGCGCCGCTCGTCCTGCGCCGCGGCTTCCGCTCGTATCTCGACCTCTATTACCTGCTGAAGTACGACGAGGCGGCGTCGAAAGCGGCGTGGCATGAAGTCTTCGACGCGCTGGCAGTCCCCGAGACCTACTTCTGGCGGGAAATGGATCAAGTGAGGGCCATCGCATGCGGCGCCATTCCCGAACTGGTCAGCCGTGCGCCCGATGGCGTCGTGCGCATCTGGAGCGTGCCTTGCGCGAGCGGTGAGGAGCCGCTCACCATTGCGATGGCGCTGAACGAGGCCGGCTGGTTCGATCGCGCGCGCATCGAGATCTACGCCAGCGATGCGAGCCCGGCGGCGCTCGATCGCGCCCGTGCGGGACGGTATCGCTCCCGCTCACTCCGCGCGCTGCCGCCGTCACTCGTCGACAAATACTTCACCGCCATGGACGGCGTGTTCGTCCCGGATCAGGCGCTCACCGGTCGGGTGACGGCATGGACGGCCGTGAACCTGCTCGACGCCGACGCAGTGACGCCGTTCGCACGGAGTCAGATCGTGTTCTGCCGCAACGCGTTCATCTATTTCTCACCGCACGCGGTCCGCCGCGTCGTCGCGACCTTCGCAGCGACCATGCCGGCCGGCGGGTATCTGTGCGTCGGCGCATCCGAATCACTCCTGAACCTGACGACGGCGTTCACGCTCGAGGAACTCGACGGTGCGTTCGTCTACGTCAAACGAGGAGCAGATGCCTGACATTGTCCGCGTCCTCGTCGTCGACGATTCGGCGTATGTCCGGAAAGTGATCCGGCAGATGCTGTCGCGCAGCCCGTTCATCGACGTCGTCGGGGCAGCGCGCGACGGGAGAGAAGCGCTCGAGATGGCGGCGGAGCTGAAGCCCGACGTCATCATCTGCGACCTGATTATGCCCGAGCTCGACGGCGTCGGCTTCATCCGCGAGCAGCTCGCGCGCCAGCCGGTGCCGATCGTGGTGGTCAGCGTGGCACCCGAGTCCGGGGAGCTCGTGCTCTCGGCGCTCGACGCCGGCGCGGTCGATTTCGTGCAGAAGCCGACGGCGCTGGCGACCGAGCGGCTGCTGGAAATCACCGAGGACCTGGTCGACAAGGTGAAGACGGCGGCCGGGGCGCGGCCGATCGCCGACCGGGCACAGCAAGCGCCGGTACTGCGGCGGGCGGTCTCCGCGACCGCCTTCGACATAATCGTGATCGGCATCTCGACCGGTGGCCCGCAGGCGCTGAAGGCGCTCATCCCGAAACTGCCGCTCGGCTTTCCGCTGCCAATCGCGATTGTCCTCCACATGCCGGTTGGCTACACTGAGCTTTACGCGCGGAAGCTGGACGAGCAGTCGCAGCTCACCGTCATCGAGGCGCAGGGTGCGGAGCATGTCGCGGCTGGCCACGTCTACATCGCACCGGCTGGCCGCCATCTCACCCTCCGTCGTAACGCCGCGGGCCAGGTGATGACCCAGCTCGACGTGCGGCCGATCGACACGCCGTACCGGCCGTCCGTCGACGCGCTGTTCCAATCGGCGGCCGAGGTCTATGGAAGTCGCGTGCTCGGCATCGTCATGACCGGAATGGGTTCGGATGGCCGCGAAGGCGCTGCCTGGATCAAGGCCAAGGGTGGAACCGTGCTGACCGAGGCCGAGCAGAGCTGTGTCGTGTACGGGATGCCGCGGTCGATCGTTGAAGCTGGGCTGAGCGACGGCGCGATCGCACTCGATCGCATGGTGGACGCTCTCTTCGACCGCCTATGAGCGCGAAAATCCTGGTCGTGGACGACTCCGGCCTGGCGCGGCGCAGCATGCGGGCCATCCTCGAGCCGGTCGGGTATCAGATCGTCGAGGCCGAGGACGGGATGACGGCGCTCGAGCGCTACTTCCTCGAGAAGCCCGACCTCGTACTGCTCGACCTCGTGATGCGCGGCATGCCCGGGTTCGACGTCCTCGCCAAGCTGCAGGAGCTCGATCGCGCCGCGCGCGTCGTCGTCGTTTCGGCGGACGTCCAGGACTCGTCGCGGGAGATGGCCGAGATCGGAGGGGCCAGCGGGTTCATCACGAAGCCGGTCGATCGGGCAGCGATTCTGAAAGTCGTAGCAGACGTGCTCGGAGCAAACGCGTAATGCAGCTCACCGTCGCTCAGCAGGATGCGCTCGTCGAGCTGTTGAACATCGGGTTCGGCCGCGCCGCCGCCTCGCTGTCCCAGCTGACGGGTCACCGCGTGCTGCTCGACGTGCCGCAGGTATCGCTGCATGCGATTGACGAGGTCGGCGACGCGCTCGAGCGCACGATCCACGGCCACGTCGCGAGCGTCCACCAGATCTTCACCGGCCCGGTCGGCGGCGATGCGCTGCTGATTCTCGACGAGTCAGGCGCCGCGATCCTCAAGGAGCTGCTGACCAGCGAGCCGGCGCTGCCGCTGTCGATCGACGCGTCGGCGCGCGAAGTGATCACCGAGGTCGGCAACATCCTGCTCAATGCCTGCCTCGGGACGTTCGGGAACCTGCTCAAGGTGCAGGTCTCGTTCTCCGTCCCTCACCTCAGCATCGAGAACGTGGCCGGTCTGCTCGAATCGCTGATGGTCAGCCAGCAAGGGATCCGCTACGCGTTGATCGTCCACGCCGCCTTCCGCCTGCGCGACACGCAGGTCACCGGGTACCTGATGATCGTGCTCAGCGTTGCGTCGCTCGACCGGCTGATCCGCGCGGTCGAGGACTGGGAGAGCACGCAACGGTAACCATGGCCACCACCGGAAAGAAAGACGCGCTGGATGCCGCCGCGGAACAGTGGTTCGAAGAGCTCGACGACCGCGGGGTGCTGATTACCGACGATCGTCTGATCGTCCGGCGATGGAACCGGTGGCTCGCCGCGCAGACCGGACGGCGGGCCGAGGAGATGGTCGGGCGCCCGCTGCTGGACCTCTATCCGGCATTCTCCGACCGCGGCGTCGATCGCTATTACCGCGACGCGCTGGCTGGTGAAGTCCGGATTCTCTCCGAGCGCTTTCACAGGTTCCTGCTGCCGATTACCCGCAATTTCCACGGCGCCGGCTTCACCGAGATGGCGCAGACCGCACGGATCGAGCCGCTCGTCTACAACGGATCGATCGTCGGCACGATCACGCTGATCGAGGACGTCACCGAGCGGGTCATCGCCGAACGCGAACTGCGCAATCAGATCACCGCGTCGGAGCAGGCGCGCCGTCTCGCCGAGGAGGCGTCGCGGCTCAAGGACGATTTTCTCGCCACGCTGTCGCACGAAATCCGGACGCCGCTCAACGCCGTGATCGGCTGGACGCGGATTCTCCGGACGCAGCCGGCGATCAGATCGCAGGCGCACGCGCTCGAGGTCATCGAGCGCAACGCCATCTCGCAGATGCGGCTGGTCGAGGATCTGCTCGACATGGCGCGCATCATCAGCGGCAAGCTGCGGCTGAACGTCGACGCGGTCTCGATCACGGACGTGGCCAAGGCTGCCGTCGACGTGGTGGCTCCGGCGGCCGCCGCCAAGCAAATCACCGTCGAAGTCTGGTTCGACGATGAGCTGCCCACCGTGACCGGCGACGCCGACCGGCTGCAGCAGGTGGTGTGGAACCTGCTCTCGAACGCGGTGAAGTTCACCGACTCGGACGGCTCGGTTCGACTCCAGGTCAAGCGCGACGACGGGAGAGTGCGGCTCTCGGTCCGCGACAGCGGCCAGGGGATTTCGCGCGAGTTCCTGCCGTACGTGTTCGATCGGTTCCGCCAGGCCGATTCATCGGCGAGCCGCCGCCACGGCGGCCTCGGTCTGGGCCTCGCGCTCGTCCGGCAGATCGTCGAACTGCACGGCGGCACCGTTGGCGTGGAGAGCGCGGGCGTGTGCAAGGGATCCACGTTCTGGGTGTCGCTGCCGGCGGTTCCGTCGCTCGGCGCACAGGTCACAGCCGCGCCTGTCGAGTCGCACGACCCGGTGACCTTGAAGGGCGTCTCGGTGTTGATCGTGGACGACGAGAGCGATGCGCGCGAGCTGATGGTGACGATGCTCGAAGACTATGGGGCGGAGGTTCGCGCGGTGGGATCGGCCGCGGCGGCGCTCGAGACGCTGAACGGCGGGCGGTTCAGGCCCGACGTCCTCGTGTCCGATGTCGGGATGCCGGGGACCGACGGCTTCGCGCTCGTCCGGGAGATCCGCTCGCTCCCGGTCGAAAAGCTGCGCAGACTGCCGGCGATTGCCGTCACCGCCTACGCCAACCCGGAGGATCGCGTGCGTGCCCTGGTTGCCGGCTACCAGAATCACGTTCCGAAGCCGGTTGACGCGGGCGCGCTCGCCGCCGCAATTGCCCAGCTCGTCGTCGGCCCGGTGCCTCGCAATCGGGCGTGACGGCTCGCGCGAATCGGTGTGCGGCGCCAGGCACATGCCTGGAACCGCGGTCGAGATGATGGCGGAAGCGTACGGATCGATCGGTGAGCGGACGCCAATCGACGCGATGCCGATTGACGGCTATTCGATTTGCCAGTCCTGAAGTGGTTGCGGCCCGGGCTTGATCCCCTCGAGGTCAGGGTCGACGCCGTCGCCGCGCGAGGGCGTGTTCGCCTTCTGCGCCGCGGCTTCCTGCCGGCGTGCCTGTTTCTCGTTGCGGCGCTCCTGCCGCTGCCGTTCCCGCTGGCGCTTCTGCTGTGATGGCCGTGACTTGTTCACGTCCTGATTGTACGACGAGTCAGGCGTCCTGTCATAATGATCCGTGCCGTTCGCGCTTCCGCCGACCTGATGAACGGCGTCAAGGACCTCGGCTTCATGCGGCCGGCCGCGCTTGAAGCGGATGAAATTCCACACGGCAGCGGTTGGTCATGATCATCGGTCCAGCATATCCGGCGGCGCGTCTCGTCGCGCCGAAAGTGGTGGAGCACTTCGCGCGGCACAGCCAGGACGCCGCGAACCGCGGCGACAGGTCCTCGTCTCTGCTGCCCGACGCCGACGTCGTCGAAGCCCTCATCGACGCCGCGTTCTGGGCGAGCTTGCGGCGCGAAGAGAGCTACATTCCGAAGATCTCGCTCGCCTTCGTCCCGCCGGACACCGCGCCGCATCCGCTCCTCTTCGATCGCCCGCTCCCGCTGTCGCCGGCGGCGCTGGTCAAGATTGCGCCGGCCGTGGAGCGCGCCGGCATCCACCTCGGCGTCTGGCGCGAAATGGCCGGCGCGACCGACGCGCTGGCGGTCTGGGGGACGATCCGCGCGATTCCACCGCTGTCGATCGTCGTCGAGGTGGCCGCGCCGGGACTGCTCGTCGTCAAGCACCATCGCGGCGAGCCGGGGAAGTTCGTGAACGTGGCGGTCCTCGAAGGCGATCGGGTGAAGGTGATCGACGAGCGCGCGTCGAGCCTGCCGGACTGCCCGCCGCTGCTGACGTCGCTGCTCGGGTTCGATTCGCCGGCGTCGTGGATCGGCGGCCCCGATTCGGTGAACGTCCTCGTGCAGCTTGCGGTCTCGATGCGCGCGCACGGGCGCGGCGGCGTGCTGCTGATCGTCGCGCCGGGCAGCGACGGCTGGCAGGAGTCGATCGTGCGGCCGCTGCCGTACGCCGTGGTGCCGGCCTTCGCCGAGCTGGCCGTGTTGAACCGCGAGCCGCCGGAACTGCGCCGGACGCGCGCGTGGCAGGAGTCGGTCATCGATACGGTCGACGCGGTTGCCGGCTTGACGGCGGTCGACGGCGCGACGGTGATGACCAGCGACTACGAGCTCCTGGCGTTCGGCGCCAAGATCGCGCGGCGCAAGGGATCGCCGCAGGTGGAGCAGGTGACCGTGACCGAGCCGATCGAGGGGGACGTGGCGCAGACCGTCCATCCCACGGAGCTTGGCGGCACGCGGCATCTCTCGTCCGCGCAGTTCGTGCACGACCAGCGCGATGCGGTCGCGCTGGTCGCGTCGCAGGACGGCCGGTTCACCGTGTTCGCCTGGTCGCCCTGCGAAGCGATGGTCCACGCGCACCGCGTGGAAACGCTACTGCTCTGATTTCAGCGCGCGCGCCGCTTCGGCCGCCTTGGCCGCCTCCACGTCGGCGGCGACCTTCGCCGCCTCCGCGATCGCGGTACGAACAGTGCGCAGATGGGTCTGGTAGAGGGGCTCGCGTCCGTTCAGCGCCACCGCGCGTTCGAGCTCGGTCGCGGCGAGCGAGAGCCGTCCGGCTCTGAAGGCGACCCAGCCGAGCGTGTCGTGCGCGCCGGCGTCGTCCGGGAGGGTCGCGGCTGCCGACCGCGCCAGCTCCAGCGCCCGCGGCACCGACGCTTCGTCGCTGGCATAGAGGCGGGCGAGATTGACCGATGCGCGCGAGTCCGCGGGATCGAGCGCGACCGCCCGCTCGTACGCGGCGCGGGCGTCCTTCGGACGATGGGCTGCCTGGAGCACGATGCCGAGCGCTGTGCGCGCCGCGGCGACGTCGCCGTGCTTGTCGATGTACTGCTCGAGCGTCTTCTCCGCGGCGGCCAGGTCACCGCGGCTGGCGTAGAGATCGGCGAGCATACGGTGCGCGTCGAACGGGTTGCCCGGCGTGGCGATGGCCCGCGTCAGGTACGCCTCGGCGGACGAGGGATTGCCTTCGGCGAGCGCGGTCCGGGCAGCGAGCATCAGCCCGTCGGTCCCGCTCGGGGCGAGCGCCAACGCCCGCGCCACCTCGACGCGCGCGTCAGGAACCTTGCCTTCGGCGAGCGCGAGCGATCCAAGGAGCACCGCCAGTTCGGGCGCGGCCGGATTCATCGAGGTGAGCCGCCGCAACTCGCTGCGCGCTCGCGCGTCCTGTCCGTCCGCGATCAGCGCGCGCGCGAGCGTCAATCGCGCCAGGTAGCCGTCTCCCGCGGACTCGGCGAAGGCGACGGCATCAGCCGCATCTCCCGACGCGAGCTTCACACGCGCGAGCTGAAGCGCGCCCGCCGAGGCCCACTGCCGCTCGCGCGCGACTGCCTCGAACGCCGCTTCGGCCTCATCGTAGTGTCCTCGATCGAGCTCGATCGAGCCGACGATGTACTGGGCGACGACCTGCGATGGATCGATCTCGGTGGCCGCGCGTGCCGACGCGAGCGCCGCGTCGGTCTTGCCCTCGGCCTGGCGCATCTGCGCATCGAGCGTGAAGGCTTCCGGCGTCGGCGACTGCTTCATCACCGGGTCGAGCACGCGCCGCGCCTCCGCGAACGCACCCGTGCGGAAGGCGATCGCCGCCACCCGTACCCTGGCGTCGGTCGCCATCGGCCCTGACGTGACAGGCTCGAGCACACGACGCGCCGCGTCGTACCGCTCCGCCGTGAGGTAGTAGTCGGCGAGCGCCAGCGTCGATCGCATTGTCTGGTTCGGCTGCGCGGCGGCGGTGCGCAGATACGATTCGGCCGCGCCGTTCCGATTCGTCGAGATGTAGAAGGCCGCCAGCGCGCGGTTGGCTGCTTCGCTGGTGGGGCTGGTCGCGACGGCCGTCTTGTACTCGGTCTCGGCGTCGCCGCCGCGCCCGTTCGCGGCGAGGAAGTGCCCGAGCGCAATGTGTGCTTCGGCCGACGGCGGCGAGTGCCGGACGCCGGCCCGCAACGCCGCTTCGGCGCCGGAGCGATCGCCTGTCGTGAGCAACACGTCGGCGAGCGCCGCGTAGACCGCCGGCGCCGGATCGGTGGCGACCGTTTCCTGCAGACGCTCACGCGCCTCGTCGGCACGATTCATCTTCGTGAGCGCACGGCCCGCCAGCACGGCGGCGTCGGTATTCCGTTCGTTGTGCTCGAGCGCCTGCTCGGCCCGGAGCAGCGACTCGCTGTAGCGCCCGGCGGCGAAGAGCAGCCGCCCCGCCTCGACGAGCGAGTGGGCGTCGCCGTTGTCGAGGTCGATCGCCTGGCAATACGCGCGATACGCTTCCTCCGCGTCGCCTTGCGCTGCGTATGCGTCACCGAGCTTCGCATGCGCCTCGCCCCACATCGGCTGCTGCTTCACGGCATTGCGGTATTCGATGATCGCCGCCGCGACGCGGCCCGCCCGTAGATACTCGTCGCCACGACCGGCCGCGGCGCGCGCCGCCTGCGGGCGATCGGCGCAACCGGCGGCGAGCGTCATGATCGCAACCAGGATCGAGAACCGGGACCGCATGATCAACTCCACACGCGCTGTAGATAGGGCAGCAGATCACGTACGAATCCGAGGCCCTGCTGTTGCGCGTTCTCGAGCGACGCAGGTTCGCGGCCGACCGGGACGACGACGCGGACGAGGGCGGCGTCGCTGCGATGAAGACGGACGCTGTCGTGCAACAGCCACAGCTTGCTCGCCACCTCGCCGGCGAGGATGCGGCCATGGACGGCGTACCAGTAGAGGACCACGGCGCGGTCGAGGTTTCGAGTCACGGTCATCCGCCGGATCGCCGGGGCTGCCCGGTCGCCCGTGCCGTTCACCGGAATCGTCGAGACGTCGAGCGGCTCCCATCCTGTCCCCGGGAGGCAATGCAGCGGCGAGTGGATGCTGACGCCCGGCCGCTGCTCGCTGTAGTAGGCGATGTAGAGCCCCACCGGCGCGCGTGCATCGACGGTCTGGTAGCTGCGGTTGATGTACGCGTCCGCGGCCAGGATTCGCAGCGACTCTTCGTCCAGCGCGCCCGCATCGCGGCCGGTCCAGTTCGCGATCGTGAGCGGCAGCGCATCGAGGTTCGCCGCCGGCAGATGGCTGGACGTCCGCGCCGCGCGTGCGAGCGCACCGGCGGCGAGGATCATCGCGGTCGCGACGAGTGCGCGGCTCCCCGTGGTCATGCCGCGGCGGCTCCTTCAACCGCGGGAGTCGCGGACGTGGCAGGAGAAAGAAGGCGCTGGATGACGATCAGCACGCCTGCGGCGGCGACGAATGTCACCCAGCCGCTGAAGGTGTGCCACGCGCCAGACGCCATCCCGCGGCCCCACATCTCGCATGCCACTCCGGTCCCCGCGATTCGCAATCCGTTCATCACGATCGCGACGGGCACCGCGGCAGCGACGATCGCGACGGAGCGCACCAGCAGGGTCCGCCTGGCGGCCGGGCGATCGGACGCTCGAGCCGACCATGCGAGCAGCACCGCGATCGCGATGAGCGACACGAGCGATCGCAGTCCGCTGCACGCTTCGGCGACCTCGAGGGTCGCCGACGGCAGCTCGAGGAGGTTGCCGTCGCGGAATACGGGGACGCCCGCTGCGGCGAGCGTCCCCTCGGCGATCCGCGACGCCGTGAACTGCAGCGGCAGGGTGACCGTGTTCACGAACAGCGTCGGCAGTGGCACGGCCATCAGGACGAAGGCCAGCGGCGCCGTCAGCACGCGCACGACCGCCGCGCCGGCGACGAACCAGATCGAGCCGGCAAGCACGCTGACGAGCGAGAGGCGGGTGAGGAAAACATCTGCGCCGAGCTGCCCGGCGAGGTAGAGAAGCAGAGCGCAAGTGAGCAGGGCGACGCCGATGGCATCGTCTGCGCGTTGGGCCGCGAATGCCTGCCTGCAGCGCGTACGCCGCTGCCATGCGACCACCGCCGCGACTGAGAGGAGCACCAGACCGTACGAGGCGTCCGGACTCGAGAACCACTCGGTCACGAGTCCGGCTGCCGTCTTCGCGTACACCCACCCGACGGCGAGCGCGAGGAGTACGACCATCAATCAGATCACGCGGCGCCGTCGCAGATCGGTGAGCAGAGCGAGGAGGCCGGTCCCAATCAGGAACACCGATGCCGGCTCGGGGTTTGCCGCAGGACCGCCGCCCGGAGCCGTCACCGTTCCGCCCGGACCGGCGGGATCCAGCGTGCCGACGGGTCGCGGCGCGACGAAAGGATCGGCCGGCGGCGTGACGTGCTCGACGAACGGATTCGTTGGCGATGCGGTAGAGGGCGTTCCGCTCGACGCTCCCGGCGCGACGGGAGCCGTGGCCGTTGGAGTCGTCGATGGAGCCGTCGATGGAGTCGCTGTCGTCGTCGGTGACCCTTGATTGGGCGGCGCCGGATTCGATCCCGGGTTTCTCGGATTCGATCCGGCGTTATCTGACGACCCGTCGTTACCTGGCGACGGCGCCGGATTCGGCACCGTGGCCGAGCTCGTCAGGTGAGGCTGCGATTCCTCGTCATGGGACCGCCTCGGCGCCGCAGTCGCGATGCCGCCAGCCGGCTCACCAAAGTGACCGCCGCCCGCCATCATCCGCCGCAGTTCACCCCTTCCGAACCAGAGCGGTCCAGTCGCCGCCGGGTTGAACTCGGGGGATTCCAAGCTCTTGCTGTCGTCCCAGGGCTCCCAGCCGCGAGGCGCGTCGGCCAGCGCCGATCCGATCGTCTGTGAATGCGACGGCGGATCCGACTGATCTTCAGGTAATGCCTGTGGCTTCGGTGGCAGTCCGAGATCGGACCGACGAGAAGAAGGCGCGCCGGTGGTGGCCCGCGGGGTGGCGTTCAGCGCGGTTTCGTAGTGTTCCGGCGTGCCGCAGTACAGGCACACGCGGGTGGGCGTGTACTGGTTCCACATTGCGGCCGCGACGGCAGCCACCCCGACGAGGGCGACGACGAACACGGCCCCCCGGGCCGCCTGCTTCAGGTGAATCACAGAGGTATACCTCGCGCGGGTTCCCGTTGCACTCTCGCTGCCAACGCTCGGGGCCGCTGCTGATATCAGAAGTAGTTGCTGTGAAACGAGATGGCCCAAGAGACACGCCGCAGCCGCGGCGCGCCGGCTGCGACGCCGCCATCAAGTGGAAAGGTTCTGGAACTCCTGGCGCTTTTCCTTCCACGCGGCGTTGCCGACACGCTCAGAAACTGAAGAAGAACAGCAGATCAATCCCCGTGCGTTCGATGCGGCGGAAGGGCGCCCGCACGCTCAGCGTTTGCGCATCCGAGTAGGTGGCGCGCAGTCGAAGGATACGCGAGATCGTGTACTCGACCGTGGCCTCGTCGTACGGCTCCGGGCCGAACTGACGGCTGAAGCGCGCCACGATGCCCGGGGCGATCTCCTGGCCGATGGTGAGCTTCGGTCCGATTCCGTAGTCGCCGCTGGTCTCGAGCTCGAGGATATCGATGCCGACCTCCTTCTGGACCGCGTTCAGCACCTGACCGGCGAGGAAACCAGCGGCGAGCGTTCCGGCGCGCACGAGCAGCTGCTGCTGCTGGGGCGCGCTGAGCTGGTTGGTGGATGTATTGAAGACAATCAGCGAGAGGATGTCCGATTCGTCGAGCGGCGGCGTGCTCGCGAGCCGCAGCTCGGGCTGGCGCATCGGTCCGAATACGCTGACCCGCGTCTCGACCCCCTGGATGATCCGCGTCACCGTGACGTAGACGTCCGGATTCAGGTCGCCGCGGAAGTTGATCGAGCTCGCCGGCACGACGTCGAACCGCCGGCCCTGGAACGCGTAGGTGCCCGCGATCGAATCGAAGGAACCGGTTACGGACAGGGGCTCGCCCGGATCCTTGTAAAGGTAGAGATCGCCGGTGACGCGAAGGTTGATGTCCCCTAGCCCGATCGGCGTACCTGGTGAGACCTGCACGTTCTCGCCGGTGAGGTGCAGCGTCCCCGGCACGTGCAGCGCGATATCGAGCCCGAGGCGCTGCCATGGATTCAGCGCGGCGAAAGGATCGACCTCGAGCGGAGTCTCTTCCGTCGAGTACGGCTGAAACAGCGTCCGCTGCAGGATTTCGTCGACCTTCACCGTGCCCGCGTCGATCTCGAGGTCGCCGGCGATGCGCGGCGCCTCGAAGCGTCCGCGGACCTGCATCGTCGCGTTCACGTCGACGCGGCCAAGCGCGTTCCGCATCACCTCGAAGCGGCGTGCGGTCACGTCGATCTCGACGTCGCCGACATGCAGCTCATGCGTCCCGAGGCTGCCGTGCACTTCGAGCGAATGGCCGTCGGCGTCCTCGACGTGCAGCATCTCGACGGCAATCCTGTCGGTCGCCAGCCCGAAGTGGGCACGCACGTTCTTGTACTCGGCTCCGGACGCGGCCACCAGGAAGGCCGCGTTCGTGATCTCGACCGTGCCCTCGGCGTGGGGGTCGCGGCTGGTGCCGACCGCCTTCACGTCGAGGCGCACCTTGCCGCTCACATGCTGGACGACGCTGGTCAGTCCCTCGACGAGACCCAGATCGATCAGGCTCGACTTGATCGTGAGATCGATCGGCTCCTCCTTCAGATCGCGGTTGACCACGCCGAGCGGGAGCTTGCCGGCGGCGGTGAGCCAGACGCCCGGCGACTGATCGAGTCGCGCGTCGATGTCGAAGACCTGGCCGGAAGACGAGAAGCGCGCCTCCAGCCGCTCGTAGCTGACGCGCTGGACGCGGCCGTTCTCGATGGTGATGGTGCCGGCGGCCTCGGGGCGGTCGCGAGTGCCGCGAATCGTCACGTCGGCGTTGACCGCGCCGGCGTATTGCGTCGGACGCGCGAAGGCGGTCTGCATCGTTTCGAGGAAGACGCGGTTCGCGGTGATGCGGAGCTCGCCGCCGCCGTCGCGCCGCCACGAGCCGGACACGCCGATCCGCTGCGCACCGTTCGCGTCCGCGAACACCAGCGGCGAGATCGCGACGCCATCGTCGCTCCACGACATCGTTGCGGGTGCGTGGCCCGCCGCGAAACCGTCCCCCGCTCCAGTAGCGGCGGACTGCAGCCGCCAGGAGGCGCTTCCGAGCGCGACGGTCAAGTCGAGGATCGATGCCTCCGCCCGGCCGGCATGCAGCAGCGCCGAACCGGTCAACTGCCCGCGGCGTCCTTCCTGCTGTGCCACACGCAGATCGAAGCCGAGGCGCTCCGCATCGTAGGTCGTGGTCCCGCTGATTTCCTGCACGGATTGCCCGAGGATGGTCAGGAAGTCGCCATGGCCGTCGACGCGCACCGACGTGCGCGCCGCGTCGCCGGCCGGGATGGTCGCATCGTAGTGGACAGCCGTCGTGAGCGCAGCGATGTCGAATGCGTCGAGTTGCGCGATCGTCGCGTCGCCGACGGCGTGCATCGCCGACGCGGAACCGGTGACACGTCCTGTCGTCGCAACGATCCCCTGCATGTCGCGCCCCGTTTGAGCGCGCAGCGCGGCCAGATCCGCGCGCGTCAGATCGTACGAGAAGTCTGACTCCTGGTCTTCCAGCAGCGCGATCGTTCCAGAGCCGCGGCCCTCGAAGGCCGGTCCCGCGGCCTGCACGGTCGCGATCGTCAGCGTCGAGTCGCGCAGCGTCGCGTCAACGCGGCCGCGGTCGATCCGCAAGCCGCGCACCTCGGCGCCGGCCGCCGTGAGCGTTCCCTCGACGTCGTAATCGTCGAGCGCAGGCGCACGCGTGAGCAGATCTCGAATCGTCACTGAAACCTTTGCCGTACCGGAGAGCGACGCGGCATAGCGTGAGTCGGCGAACGGGACGGCGGGATCGACATGCTCGAAGCGCCCGTCGTACGACGCCTGCAGCGTGCCGCGGTCGATGGCGATCGAAACCTCCGCATCGGACAGCGTGCCGTTGAAGATGTCCGCGCGCCTGATGTGGCCGCCGCCGGTGAGCACGAGTGCCTCCGCGCCCGATCCCGTGCCGTCCACCCGGAAATGTCCCGACAGTGTGCCTGCGTATCGCGGATCGCGAAGCCAGGCGACGTTGAGTCCATCGCCGAAGCGGCGGAGATCGATGCGGCGCACGTCGCCGTCCCCGGTGTAGCGGAACGGTTTCTGCCGGGTGTCGATCGATCCGGCGGTGCCGGGGCCGACGACCGCGCCGAGAAACCGCGACTCCGCGAACGTCGCGAGGCCGATGATGTAGGGCTGGCTGAACGTACCCGTCACGTCGTAGTCGAAGGTCAGAAGGCTTTCGACGTGCGGCACCGGAACCTCCGCGGGCAGCCGGCGGAGATCGATCGCGGTCGTGGTCCCCTGGAAACGGTACTCAAATGGCTCGTCGAGATTGATCGAGCCGTCATGCAGCGTGACGCTGGCGCCATACGCCGTCGCGGCTGCCTGAGCGATCAGCACTGCCGCGGATGTGATCTGACCGCGCGCGCGCACGTTGTCTCCGGCGTAGTTCATGTACATCGCGTGCGGCCCGCTGAAGGTGTAGGCGCCGCGCGGGAAGCGGCGTCCGAGCTCGAGCGCCAGATCGAAGGTGACGTGCCCGGTGATGTCGGATGGCCGATCCTCGCGGTTCATCCAGCGCGCGAGATTCAGCCGGTTGAGGTCGACGGCGCCTTTGCCGTGCCAGCCCGGCACCGAGGTGTCGAGCGTGAGGTGCCCGGCGACGCCGCCGCCCGTGCCGCCGAGCTCGAGGTCGGTCTCGATGCCGTTGGTCGGTCCCTTGAGCGACGTGTCGAACGACGACTCGATCGCGATGTTCTGCAGTCCGCGCAGCACGCCCGACCACTCCTGAAACGCGAAGCGGGGCGCCCGCACCCGCAGGTCCAGGAGCGTCGGCACGCCTTCGCGCACCGGTTTGATCGTGCCGTCGAGCGTGAACTGCGATCGGGCGGTGCGAACGGAGAAGTCCTCGAAGAACCAGCCGGTCGGGCCGCGGCCGAATCGCCCGCTCAACGGATCCACTGACAGCTCGGGCGCGTGGCCGATCCAGGCGATGCGGTCGAAGTTCAGCGTCCATCGTACCGGCACGTAGGTGAACGAGAACGCCGCGTTCAGGTGCTGAAAGTCGGTCGGTACATGCGCCGCGCCGAAGTCGAGCGGATCGTGCAGCAGCACGCGGCCGTCGTCGATCTCGATTGACTGAATCGAGATCGGACGCCCCGGTCCGGTCCGCTCTTCTTCGCGCGACTCGCGCCTGACGAGGGCACCGAGATCCCATCGCCCGTCGGGAAGCCGCGCCCCCTCGACATGCGGCCGCACCAGCCGGACGCGGCGGATCACGGTGCCGCGATCGATCAGCTCGCGAATGCTGTAGGAGAGCGAGACTTCGTCGATATGGATCAGCGTGCGGCCGTCGCGCGCGAGGGTGATATCACCGAGCTGCAGGCCGCGGAAGAGCGATCCCCCGAGGCGGCCGATGCTGAGCGTCGCTGTGAGATAGTTGTTCGCCTGCCGGACGATCAGGTCGCGGATCCGGTTCTTCGCCCAGCCGGTTTCGATCGCCGCGATGCCGAGCCCGACGAGCATGAGGACGACGGCCACCACGCCGACGAGCACTTTCGCGAACCTTGCCGAAATGCGCCGGAGCCAACGAAGCCGTGCCACCTGACGAGAAGCTTATCAATGCTCGTGCCGGCGACGCGCGGCCCGCGTCGATCGGCCATCGCTGGCGACGTCGCGCAGAGGCTTCAGTCGGGCGTCTGCTAACTCGACTGGCAGTACGCGCGGACCAGCATCAGGAGCCGGTCGAAGTCGAGCGGTTTCTTGAGGAAGGCAGTGGCCTCGAGATTGGTCGCGCGACCCTGATCAAGAGCGGACAGGACGATGACCGGGACCGGGGCGATCGCCGGGTCGGCCTGCTGCTGGCGGCGGAATTCCCAGCCGTCCATCACCGGCATCATCAGGTCGAGAAGGATGACGTCGGGCCTGGACGCGTTGTGGAGGTACTCGAGCGCCTCCCGGCCGTTCGCGACGGCCGCCGTCTGAAATCCTTCGAGCGTCAGAAGCTGCGCCATCATCTCGCGCAGGTCCTCGTCGTCTTCGACAATCAGCACAGGGCAGTGCCTGACGGTTCGCGCCATCATGTAAGCTCTGCAGGAGCCCGCCGTCCAGCCGGCCGTACAACGCGGGCGATTATATAGTCCGGCCAAAGCGCTCATGCGAAAGGTTTCGCTCGAAGGCGTGCTCATCAGCGTCATGGCCGCGGCGCTGTTCTTTGTCGTCCTCTTCTGGCGTCTCGGTGCGCCAACACTCTGGGATCCGGATGAGGCGCACTACGCCGAGACGTCACGGGAAATGGTCGCGACCGGCGACTGGTGGGCGCCGCACTTCAACGAGTCGCCGTTCTTCGACAAACCAGCGTTGTTCCACCAGCTGCAGGGGAGCGCGATGCGGGTCATCGCGGATCCTGAGGCCGCGGCGCGCATCGTCCCCGCGCTCGCCGCGCTCGGGCTGATCGCGGTCACCTACTGGTTCGCGGCGACGCTGATCTCGCGCGACGTGGCGATCGTCGCCGCGCTGATACTCGGCGCGAGCCCCGGCGTCTTCGCGCTGTCCCGGTACGCCATCCTCGACACGCTCCTCACGCTGTTCACGTTCGGCGGGGCCGCCGCACTGGCCGTCGCCGCGCTGCACGATCGACCGCGACTCCAGTGGATCGGCTACCTCTCGCTCGCATGCGGCGTGATGGTGAAGGGCCCGCTCGCGCTGGTGCTCGCGGCGCTGACGATGCTCGTGCTCGCCGCCGCGTCGGCGGATCTCCGCCGGCGGCTCTTCGGGCTGCGCTGGTTCGTCGGCCTCGTCCTGATCATCGTCGCGTCGTCGCCGTGGTTCGTGTACATGTACCTGCGCTATCGCCAGGAGTTCGTCAACAGCTACATCCTCGACGAGAACCTCCGCCTCTTTGCCTCGAGCCGCTTCGCGAACCAGCCCGGGTTCTGGTTCTACTTTCAGATTCTCGCGACCGGTCTGCTGCCCTGGACCGGCCTGCTGGTCGGCCGCATGATCGACGACCTGCGCTGCGTCTGGCGCGGCGAGCGCGTCGATCACGTCGAGACGATGCTCTGGTCCTGGACGCTGGTGATCGTCGGGTTCTTCACAGCCTCGACGTTCAAGCTCGATCACTACGTGTTTCCGGCAGCGCCGGCGTTGTGCATCCTGTGCGCGCGCGCCTGGACCGACGTCCGGCACCACCATCGTCAGCCGTCCACGGCGTGGTCGCGCCTCGGGTTGTATCTGATCGGTCCGCTCCTGGTGGTCGTCGGCCTCGGCTGCGGCTACTTCGTGATCGCGCGGCTCGCCTTGCCGCGCGCCGCCATCGCCGTCCCGATTGCGGTGACGCTCGCCGGCGCGCTGCTGACCGCGCTGGCCAACGTGCGCGGCGCGCTGCCGCCGCGCGTCCCGTGGCTCGTCATCAGCGCGCTGTTGATCACGTACGGCGGGATCGTTGCCTTCGTGCTGCCGGCGCTCGAGCAGCGGAAGGTCGTGCCGAAGATGGCGGAGTGGGTGGCGAAACACTCGCGGCCGTCGGATCGTCTCTGCAGTTTCCGGATGAACCGGTGGTCGCCCGTGTACCGTTTCTACGTCGGGCGTCACGTGGACGAGCTCGAAGAGCCGGCCGCAGCCGAGAAATTCTTCAGCCGGCCCGAGCCCTTCTACTGCATCATGCGACACAACGCTTACGAGGAATTCGTCGCGCGAGGCGCGAGCCTCCATCCCGTGCTCGAGCGCGAAGGCATGGCCGTGACATCAGGCCGTGCGCTCTTTCGCGGCGCGCTGCAGCCGCCTGCGCGGTACGTCGTCGTCACCAGACAGCGATAAGATCGGCGGATGTCACGAATTGCGAAGATTTCGCTCGCCGCGTGCCTGCTGGCAATCCCTGTCGTCCACGCGCAGCAGGACCGCGGCAGTGCACAGCCCGCCGAACAGGGCCCGTTTGGCGCGCTCCGCTGGCGCAGTCTCGGGCCACCGCGCGGCGGGCGATCGCTCGGCGTCGCCGGCAGCGTCGCCCGCCCGTACGAGTACTACATGGGCGCGACCGGCGGAGGACTGTGGAAGACCAGCGATGGCGGCGCCACCTGGCGGCCGGTCACCGACGGACAGATCCACAGCTCGTCGGTAAGCGGCGTGGCTGTCGCGCCCTCGAATCCCGACGTCGTGTACATCGGCACCGGCGAGCCCGACATCCGCGGCAACATCATTCAGGGCGACGGCGCGTACAAGACGATCGACGGCGGCAAGACATGGACGCACCTCGGCCTCACCGAGACGCAGAACATCTCGCGGATCCGCGTGCATCCCACCAATCCCGACCTCGTCTACGTCGCAGCATTCGGTCACCACGCGGCGCCGAACCCCGAACGAGGCGTCTTCCGATCGAAGGACGGCGGGAAGACATGGGAGAAGGTGCTATTCCGCGACGACAAGACCGGCGCAATCGAGATCGTGCTCGATCCCGGCAATCCGCAGGTGATCTACGCGGCCTTGTGGGAGGCCTACCGCAACTCCTGGGAGATGTCGAGCGGCGGGCCGGGCAGCGGGATCTTCAAGTCGACCGACGGCGGCGATCACTGGACCGAGATCTCGCGGAACCCCGGGCTGCCGAAGGGCATGCTCGGCAAGATCGGCTTGAGCGTCTCGGGCGCCGACTCGAGCCGCCTCTACGCGCAAATCGAGGCCGACGATGGCGGCTTCTTCCGGTCGGACGACGGCGGCGCGACCTGGGCCAGGGTGAACGATCGCCGCGATCTGCGCCAGCGCGCGTTCTACTACACACGCGTCTACGCCGACCCCAAGGTGAAGGACACTGTCTACGAGCTGAACGTCAACGTCCACAAGTCGACTGATGGCGGCAAGACGTGGACGCTGATCCGGCCGCCGCACGGCGACAACCACGACATGTGGATCGCACCGGACGATTCGAACCGGATGATCGAAGCCAACGACGGCGGCGCGAACGTCTCGGTGACCGGCGGGGAGACGTGGACGGCGGAGTCGATGCCGACGGCGCAGTTCTACCACGTGATCACGACGAAGCACGTCCCGTATCACGTGTGCGGGGCCCAGCAGGACAACAGCACCGCGTGCGTCTCGAGCCGGCCGCCGCAGGGCGGCCCCGGCGGATCCGGCGGCGGCGCCGATCAGGTGTTCTACTCCGTCGGTGGCGGCGAGAGCGGCTACATCGCGAGCGATCCGCGGACGCCCGATGTCTTCTATGCGGGCAGCTACGGCGGCCTCATCACCCGCCTCGATCGCCGCACCGGTCAGGAGCGACAGATCAATCCGTATCCCGACAATCCGATGGGCTACGCATCGGCCGACATCGCCGAGCGTTTCCAGTGGACGTTTCCGATTGTCATGGCGCCGACCGATCCGAACGTCGTCTACGTCGGCTCGCAGCACGTGTGGAAGTCGACCGACGAAGGCCAGAGCTGGACGAAGATCAGCCCCGATCTGACGCGCCACGATCCGAAGACGATGGGGTCGTCCGGCGGTCCGATCACCAAGGACAACACCGGGGTGGAGACCTACGCCACCGTGTTCACGATCGCGCCCTCGGCGAGGGACGGCAACGTGATCTGGGCGGGCTCCGACGACGGCTACGTGCAGGTGACGCGCAACGGCGGCACCAGCTGGAAGAACGTGACGCCGAAAGGGATCGGCGACTTCGCGCGCATCAGCCTGATCGAGGCGTCGCCGTTCCGCGCCGGCGGCGCCTACCTCGCGGCGAACCGGTATCAACAGGACGACTTCAAGCCGTACGTATTCCGAACCGACGACTTCGGTGAAACGTGGACCGCGATCACCAGCGGCGTGTCGCCGAGCGACTTCGCGCGGGCGATTCGCGAAGACCGCACCCGCGAACGGCTGTTGTACCTCGGCACCGAGCACGGCATCTACGTCTCGTTCGACGACGGCGGGCAGTGGGAGTCGCTCCGGCAGAACCTGCCCGACACGCCGGTGCACGACATTGCCGTGGAGGAGCGCGACCTCGTCATCGCCACTCACGGCCGCGGCTTCTACGTGATGGACGGCATCGCGGCACTGCGTCAGGGCGGCGTCCAGACCACCGACACCTTCCGCCTCTTCAAACCGGACGACGCGCTGCGCGGTCTCGATCGCACCCTCGCGATCGACTACTACCTGAAGCAGCCGGCGCAAAAGGTGACGATGGAGTTCCTCGACGGGCAGGGCAAGGCGATCCGCACGTTCGCCGGAACGCCGGCCGACGCCGAGCGCAAACCGCCGGCGCCCGCTGCCGACGAGGGCGGCTTCCGTCGTCCGCCGGACCCGCATCCGGCGGTCGCGGCCGGCCTGCACCGCGTGAGCTGGGACCTGCGGTATCCGGGTGCGACCGACTTCCCGGGTTTGATCATGTGGGCCGCCAGCGCGCGCGGACCGATCGCGCCGCCCGGCGCGTATCAGGTCCGAATCAACGTGGATGGGCAGACGGCGACGCAGTCGTTCGCCATCCGCCGCGAGCCGCACGTGCTCAAGGACGTGTCGGATCAGGATCTGCGCGAGCAATTCGACCTCGCGATGAAGGTCCGCGACAAGGCGAGCCAGGCCAACGAGGCGGTGCTCCTGATTCGCGGCATCAAGCAACAGATCACCGATCGCCGCGGCAAGGTGAAGGACCAGGGGACGACGCGCGCGCTCGACGACTTCGAGAAGCAGTTGAGCGCGATCGAGGAAGAGATCTATCAGGTGCGGCTGCAGAGCAGCCAGGATCCGCTGAACTTTCCGATCAAGTTGAACAACAAGATCGCGGCGCTGCAAGGCGTGATCGAAAGCGCCGACGTGAAGCCGACCGAGCAGGCGTACTCGGTGTTCAGAACGTTGTCGAACTCCCTCGACGAGCAGCTCGGGCAGCTCGATACGGCGAGGAAATCGCGGATGCCGTCGGTGAATCAGTTGCTCCAGCGGCAGAAGCTGGAGCCGATCAAGGCAGAGGCGCTGAAAGCGGACGCGGCGGCGACGTCGGAGACGGCGCGGTGAAGGCCTGAATGGTGGGAAGGCGGAAGGCAGAAGGGCAGGAATTCAAGGCAGGAAGGTTACGAAGGCAGGAAGGTTTACGAAGGCAGGGAGGTTACGAAGGCTTGACGTTAGTAAGGCCGGCAGGGTGATCACGCGAAGGCTGGAAAGCAGGGAGGCTGGAAGGAATCGCGTACTTGGCGGCGAGCCGTTGTTGAAGGTTCTGCCACGTTTTTGAAGCCGCGCCGCGGATTTCGCCTTTCCGTCCTTCAGCCTTCCTGCCCTTCCTGCCTTGCAGTCTCCTTCCTTCCAGCCTTCGCCTTCCAACCTTCCGTCCCTGAATCTCTGCGTTCCCGCCTTCCGCCTTCCCGCCTTGCCGCGGCCGCCACCACCCAGTATCATCCCGCGTGCGTGTGGCTCGTCGTTTCCTGATCAGCGGCCGCGTCCAGGGCGTCGGCTTCCGTTTTTTCGCGCAGGACGCGGCCGAACGCGAAGGCGTCCACGGCTGGGTGCGTAATCTTCCCGACGGCCGCGTTGAAGCGCAAGCAGAAGGCGACGCCGAAGCGCTCGAGCGTTTCGAGCGTGCGCTGCGCCACGGCCCGCGCGGCGCGCGCGTTGCGGACGTCGAGGTCGACTCGCTGCCTCCAACCGGACGCGACACGGGCTTCTCAACGTCATGAACATGGACGACCTCAAGAGCAAGATTCGACACGTTCCCGATTTCCCGAAAGCCGGCATTCTCTTCTACGACATCACGACGCTGCTCCAGGACGCGGCGGGTCTGCATGCCGCGATCGACAGCCTGTCGATACCTTTCAAGGATCAGGGCATCGACATCGTCGTCGGCGTCGAGAGCCGCGGCTTCATCTTCGGCGCCACCGTCGCCGACCGCATCGGCGCCGGCTTCTCGCCGGTCCGCAAGCCGGGCAAACTGCCGTCGGCGAGCGTGCGCGCCACCTACGACCTCGAGTACGGCACCGACTCGCTCGAGATCCATCAGGACGCGGTGCAGCCCGGCCAGCGTGTGCTGATCGTCGACGACCTGCTCGCGACCGGAGGCACCGCGCGGGCGACGGCCGATCTCGTGAAGCGGCTCGGCGGTCAGGTGCACGCGCTGGCGTTTCTCATCGAGCTCGTCGCGCTCGACGGACGCGCAAAGCTCAAAGGGGAGCGCGTCCACTCCTCGTTGAAGTACTGACGTAGCTGGAAACGCCCGCACGTCGTCTCGCCGTGCCGGCATCGACGGCCATCGTGATTCTCGCTGCATCGTTGATCGTCGCCGCCGCGATCGCGTGGGCGGCGTCGCAGATCGTGGCAGAACTGCGCGCCGCCCGCGAGGAGCGCTCGCGCGCGCGGATGCTCGCCCTGATGAATCTCTTCGCGCCCGCGCGCGCGGCCGCGCTGCACGATCCGCGCGCGTACCTGGTGTGGCACCCGATCGCGGCGCTCGCGCGCCAGCTGTTTCCGGCCGAGACCGCGGCGATCGATCGGGCGGCCGGCGGCGCGTTCCCGTTCACGCCTGCGGATCTGCAGGCCGCGCACGCGCAGTGGACCACCGACTGGCTCGCGTGGGAGCGCGCGCACGACGCCGAGTACAAGCTGAAGGCTGCGGCGGCAGCCGCTGAAGCCGCCGCGGCGCCTTCGGACGTCGCGCGCGGCCGGCTCGACGCAGTCGAGAACGAGAAGCTCGATCTCTATCAGCGCCGCTACTCCGAGTACGTCCGCATCGCGAAGGCGCTCCAGGCGCTCCAGTCCGAGCCGCACTGAACGGCGGTGTCCGGCTTCAGCCGGACCTGATCGCGCCGATTCAAAAATTTCGTGCACGTTCTTGTGCGCCGTTTCAATCCATGTTTCGAAACGGTGCAGACGCGTCTAACCTCCGCATCGCCAGTCTCTTGAACGATTCGGGCCGGCGCGGCGTGTTTCGTTCTGTGCGGTTGCGGCACGCGACGTCACGCCTGCCACGGGCTCTGGATCGCTTCTCAAGTCATCACATCGCAGCGGGTTGGCGGCGCTGCCCGCCACGAAATCACGTTTGGCGACGAAATTGCTCGTATGGTGCACAAACGTCCAATTGAGTCCTTTGTGTCGCGGCTGCCCATGAAGAGACATTACAAGTTTGCTGGTGTCGTTGCGATTCTCGTCCTCTCCGGCGCGCTCGGTCTTCGCGGCGCGCCGAAACCGCATCGCGCGCTCCTCTCGGCCGACCTCCAGCTGCACGTCGAGCGCAAGTCCTCGACGCGCGCGCGGGTGTTCGTGCACGGCGATGCCGCGGCGATAGACGCCCTCGCCGCGCGCTATCACCTGCAGGTGCTGCGGCGCCTCGAACACGGCGCCGTGTTCGCGGCCAACAGCGCCGAGCTCGACGCGCTCGGTGCCGACAGCGCGGTCGATCACCTGTCCGGTGACGTGCCGGTGCGGACGACGATGTCGATCTCGACGCAGTCGACCGCCGCCGATCAGGTGCGCGCGGGCGCGCCCGGTCTCCTCGGCATCGGCGCGATTCCAGGCGTGACTGGTCAGGGCGTCACGGTCGCCGTAATCGACTCCGGCATCTCGGTGCATCAGGCGCTGGCGCAGAAGGTGATCGCGAGCGTCAGCTTCGTAACCGGCGATCCGAGCGTCGCCGACGCGTACGGCCACGGCACGCACGTGGCGGGGATCATCACGGGAAGCGGCAGCCCCGCGAGCCGCGTCACCTCGCTCTACACGGGCGGCATCGCGCCCGGTGCGAATCTCGTGAACGTGCGCGTGCTCGGCGCCGACGGAACCGGGCTGACGAGCGACGCGGTCGCCGGCATCGAGTGGGCGATCGCCAACCGGTCGAAATACAACATCCGCGTCATCAACATCTCGTTCGGCCATCCGGTGATGGAGCCGTCGGCGACCGATCCGCTGTGCGAGGCGGTGGCCGAGGCGGTTCAGGCAGGCATCGTCGTCGTCGCCGCCGCCGGCAATTCGGGGAAGACCGACGATGGACGGACGGTGCTCGGCGGCATCACCTCGCCCGGCAACTCGCCGCTGGCGCTCACGGTCGGTGCGTTGAACACCTTCGGGACCGTGAACCGCAGCGACGATGCCGTCGCGAGCTACAGCTCGCGGGGCCCGACGCGGTTCGATCTCGCCGTGAAGCCGGACGTCGCGGCGCCCGGCAACAAGATTGTGTCGCTGCAGGCGAACGGCTCGTTCCTGGCGACGTTCTATCCGTCGCTGCACGTCGCCGGAAACGGGAACAACGGGTACATGAGGCTGAGCGGCACGAGCATGGCCGCGCCGATGGTGAGCGGCGGCGTCGCGCTGCTGTTCCAGGGGTCGGCCGCGCTGACGCCGGCGCAGGTCAAGCTCGCGATCCAGAACGGCGCGACCTACGTGTCGAGCGGCGGCCTGATGGGCGCAGGCGCCGGCAGCGTGAATTTCTGGGCGTCGCGCAAGCTCGCCGCGACCGGCCTCGTCGCGTCCTTGCTGAACACGGTCGTCGGCGGCCTCGGCGTCACCTCCAGCGGCGCGTCGTTCTGGGACAACGGCACGCTCAGCAACCGGCTGTACGGCGGCCTCGGCATCCGGCTGCTGTCGGCGCTCGAGGCGCCGCTCGTCTGGCTCAACCCCTCGCTGCTGCGCGCCGGCGATCTGAACCTCCTCGGCCTGTTGAATCCGCTCGCCTCGATTCACCCGAAGTGGCTGCAGTACGGCGCGATCGGCGGGTGGACGAGCAGCGACGCGATTCTGTGGGGCGACACGATCTACGACCCGCAGGGACAGGCGATTCTCTGGGGCGACACGTCGACGGAGGGAGACGCGATCCTGTGGGGTGATTCGGTCCCGGACGATGGACCACGGTAAGACGGCCGGGAGCGGTCAGCGCGCGGGAACGTCGCCCGCGATGCGCGTCTACCTGCAGGCGATCGCCACCGCCGGCGTCCTGGTGCTGGCGGAGGCCGCCGTGTCGGCCGCGCGCATGCCGCGGCCGATCGGCTGGCTGCTGCTCACCGCGGCGACGATTCTCGCGGGTTGCTTCCGCGTCCATTTCTCGTCGGTCTCCGCCAACATCGCCATCGACGACACGTTCTTCATCAGCACGGCACTGCTGTTCGGCCCGGGCCCCGGGACCCTGACGATCGCCACGTCCTGCTTTCTGTTCTCGTGGCAGCGCCGCAAGCGCGCGCGGCAGATCGTGTTCAACACCGCGGCGCTGGCGACGTCGATGGCGCTGGCCTCGCGCGTGTTCTTCGCGCTCGCCGGGGTGCCGCCGCTCGCGATCGGCGGCGACTCGATCGTGCCGCTGGTCGGCCCGCTGGTCGCCTACGTGATCGTCTACTTCGTCCTCAACTCGGCGTTCACCGCGATCGCCGTCGGCCTCGACACGCGGCAGTCGCCGGCCGAGGTGTGGCGCAAGAACTTCCGCTGGCTGTGGATCGGCTATCTGGGATCGGCGTCGATTGCGTTCTGTCTCGTGCTGCTCCTGCAGCAGCACAGCCTCGCTGCCGCAGCGATGGTGCTGCCGCTCTTCGCTGTCTTCTATCTCACCCTGCGCGCGACCTTCGGCCGCCTCGACGACGCGAAGCGGCACCTCGGCGACATGGACCGGCTCTACCTGTCGACGGTCGAGACGCTGGCGATGGCGATCGACGCGAAGGACGACTGCACGCACAGCCACGTCCGCCGGGTGCAGGCCTATGCCGTCGGCCTCGCGCGCGCGCTCGGCGTCGAGGACGAGCCGTCGCTCAAGGCGATCGAAGCCGCGGCGCTGCTGCACGACACCGGCAAGCTCGCCGTGCCGGAGCACATTCTCAACAAGCCGGGCAAACTGACCGAGGCGGAATTCGAGAAGATGAAGCTGCACGTGGATGTCGGCGCCGACATCCTGTCGCTGGTCGAGTTTCCGTACCCGGTCGTGCCGATCGTCCGCGCGCACCACGAGAACTGGGACGGCTCCGGCTATCCACGCGGCACGCGCGGCGACGACATTCCGATCGGCGCGCGCATCCTCTCCGTCGTGGATTGCTTCGACGCGCTGACGTCGGATCGTCCGTACCGCCGCGCGATGACCGACCAGGCCGCCATCGACATCCTGCTCGAACGGCGCGGCCGGATGTACGATCCACGGGTCGTCGATACGTTCGTCCAGGTCTACCGCGGCATCAGCGTGGCGGCGGCAGATAGCACCGGGCACCGCGAAGTGCTGCAGAAGATCACGCAGTCGCGCCAGCCCGAGATCCCGGCGCCCGGAGACTGCTCGCGCGAGACCGGCGCCTCGTCCCGCATGCTCGCGTTCGTCAGCCTGGCGCGGGTCGCGTCCGGCGACGCGGCGGTCGGCGACGTCCTCGCGCTCCAATCGCACCTGCTCGCCGACCTGATGCCTGGCGTCAGCGGCGCCTGGTTTTTGCCGAACGCCTCTCGCGATCAGCTGAGCGTCGTCGATGCGTTCGGCACGGCGGCGTCTGCGCTGCGCGGCAGCAGCGTCGGCGTCGGCGAGCGTCTCACCGGCTGGGTGGCCGCACAGCGGCAGCCGATCGTGAACTCGGACGCAGCGCTCGACCTTGCCGGCCGCACCGACAGCGTGCTCGCGCCGCTCCAGTACTGCGTCAGCGTGCCCCTGGTGCACGGTGACGCGCTGGCCGGTGTGCTGACGCTCTACGGATCGCAGCCGTTCGCCGAAGACACCGGGCGGCTGGTGCAGATGGTCGCACCGCATCTCGCCGCGTCGATCGACAGCGCGGCAGCCGCCCAGGCGCGCGGATCGGCCGACGTGCCGACGGCGGAAAAGCTTCCGCCGACAGGCCTGCGTCTGGTCTCGACGCGCTAGCCGCGCCAATTACTCCGTTGGCATCGACCGACGTGAGCGGCTTCGACATGCGACTGCCGAAGCCGCTCGAGCGAGAGCGCCGGATCAGAGTCCGGTGATCTTGAAAATCGCGCCCATGTTCCTGGCGCCGCCGTACTGACAGTTGCCGTAGATACCGCCGTCACCGCCGCGCATCAGCCAGATCGGACTCGACCCTTCCGCGTTGCCGGCAAAGGTGAACAACTGCGCATAGCCGCCGGCGGGTGAAATCTTGAACACCGTGCCGCCCGCGTACGCGCCGCCACTGGCCGAGACGCCGATGAACGTGCCGTCGGCCGCCGCAACCAGCGGCGCCGCCGGGTATGCGCCGTCGAGCGGCACGCCCGGACGCGGACTCGGGTCGGGCACGCTGAACCCGGTGAACACGTGCAGCACGGTGAACACTCCGCCCGGCGACACCTTGAACACCACGCCGGCGTTGGCGCCGCCGCCGCCGTTTGTCGTCGCCCCGTACAGGTTGCCGTCGCCGCCAACCGTGAGCCGCGAATACGGGAACGATCCATCCGAGCCGTCGAACGTATGAATCGTCGAGAATGCGCCGCTCGACGTGATTCGGAAGACGGTGCCCTGGCCCGCGCCGCCACCGCGCGTGGTCCCGTAGAATGCGCCATCCGGCCCGATCACCAGTCCGCCGTACGGCCGTGCACCGTCCGCGCCGCCCGAGAACACCTTCAGCGTGGTGAGTCCGCCGGACAGGCTCACTCTGAAGACAGTGCCTTCACCTGGCGTCGGATGGCAGAGCGCGGATCGGTCGGCCGGGCACGTCCCCTCACCACCGAGCGCCGTCGTCCCGTACAGGTTCCCGTCCTGTCCCTGAATCAGGTCGGCGTACGAGCCGCCCCCAAGGAAGGTGATCGTCGTGACCGAACCGCCCGGCGTCATCCGGTAGACCGACGCGCCTTCGCTCGTCGTCCCGTAGAAGTTGCCGTCACTCGCCTGGAGCAGCGCACCGTACGGATAGATCGGGGTCTGCCGGTGATCCGCCGTCGTGCCTTCGAAGTTGTACAGCACGGTGAACGCGCCGGAGGGGGACAGCCGGTAGAGCATCCCGCACCCGGTGAGATTCGTCGCACACGCAGGATTGAATGGACCACCCGTTGCCGCCGTGCCATAGAGGTTGCCGTCGGAGCCCTGCGTCACCGTGGACCAGTTGCTGCCGTCGTTTGGCGAGCCGGCGAAGCCGTGAAGCGTCGCGAAACCGGGTCCGGCAGGCGCTCCGCCACCGCCGCCCGATCCACCGACCGTGATCACTACTTCGTTGGAGACAGGGCCGGCGCCACACGTATTTCTCGCCTGCAGGCGGACGTAGTAGGTGCCGCTGGGAACACCCGCCGCGGTGTACGAGAGCCCGTTCCCGAGGTCGAACTGGCCCGCGTTGGTCGCGCCCGCGCTGGTGCCGGCGAGCAGCACGTACGTGGACGGCGAGCCCGGCGCTGCCTGCCACGCGAAGGTGACCGTCGAACCGCTCACGCTGGCGAGGAACGACGTGGGTGCTCCCGGCGCTCCGCTGCACGAGCCACCGCCGACGACGAGCGCCACGTCCTGCGAGGGGCCGCTCGCGCCGCCGGCGTTCACCGCGATCACGCGGATGTAGTACGTGCCGGCGCCGACACCGCCTGCTGAAAACGCAGTCGAGTCGCTGCCGGTGTTGAAGTTCGCGAGATTGCTCAGGCCTGGAGCCGAGCCGGCCTGCAGGATGTACGACGTCGGCGGGCAGCCGACTGGCGGCCGCTGCCAGCTGATCGTGATGTTCGATCCGCTCGACGAGGTGGTCAATCCCGTCGGGACAGCCGGCGCGAGGTTGCAGCTCGTGCCGCCACCACCACCACTGCCGACAGCGACGATGACCTCGTTGGATGGCGCGCTCGTGCCGCTCGCATTGGTGGCGACGACCCGCGCGTAATACGTGCCGGGAGGCACGCCGTCCGCGGTCAGGCTCGTCGTCAGACCGACGCTGGAGACCACGACATTCGAGGAGCCGGGCGACGATCCGACTTGAAGGACGTAGGCAGTCGGCGCCCCGCCGGCGCTCGACACGTTCCAGGCCAGGACGACTGTCTGGCCGCTGACCGTCGCACCGAGACTGCTCGGCGGTCCTGGCGGCGCGACCACGTCGGCCGCGGCGACTCGACCGCCGAGCGGCAGCCGGCCGGTCTTGCCGATGGCGCCGCATGCCGGATTGATCGTGGTGGAGAAGATCGAACCGGACGCCGCCGAACTCACGAGGCACGACCACGGGCGCACAAGGGAATCGCCACCCTGTGCGGCCACGCGCGCGGAGGGGACGGAGATGACAGCCGTGGCGACGATGCCTGACGCACCGGCCAGGCAGGTCAGGATCGCACGCCGCGCGGATTTCAGGGACAACGCAGGTACACCGAAGCCGCACTTCGCCATGCAGCCACCCTCCTGAGCGGCCAACCGTAACGTGACCGGATAACGAAAACTGGCATAAGTGCACAATCGTTGCCGAGCTACTGGTTGGGATGGTTGTTTTGGTAAACAATGGCGAGGTGACGAACTTCAACTGACCGGAGTCGATGCAGACGATTGCGGCATTGACGGCCGCGTCGATCGAAAACGTCTGGAAAGTATCAAGATCGTAACCCGATACGTCGTGCTTCCGACGTCACCGCCCGACGCATCGGGCACGTTACACTAACGGTTCACGGCGTCAGCGCCCGTAGCTCAGCGGATAGAGCACCCGCCTCCTAAGCGG
>DATFWL010000553.1:0-3913 GCA_035259385.1 Vicinamibacterales bacterium
CGATCTCCTGGAGAAAGTCGTTGTGCGCGTTGAAGAAGAACGACAGCCGCTGGCCGAACTGGTTGACGTCGAGGCCGGCGTCGATCGCCGCCTGCACGTACGCGAGCGCATCGGCGAACGTGAACGCGACTTCCTGCGCCGCCGTCGATCCCGCTTCGCGGATGTGATATCCGCTGATCGAGATCGTGTTCCACTCCGGCAGCTCGCGCGCGCAGAACGCGAAGATGTCAGTCACGATCCGCAGCGACGGCCGCGGCGGGTAGATGTAGGTGCCGCGCGCGACGTACTCCTTCAGGATGTCGTTCTGCACCGTTCCATCGAGCGTTCGTAGTGGAACGCCCTGGCGCTTGGCGACTGCGACGTAGAGCGCGAGCAGGATGATCGCGGTCGCGTTGATCGTCATCGACGTCGAGACGCGGTCGAGCGGGATCCGATCGAACAGCGCCGCCATGTCCTCGACCGAATCGATCGCGACACCGACGCGGCCGACTTCGCCGGCCGCCAGTGGATGATCCGAGTCGTAGCCCATTTGTGTCGGCAGGTCGAACGCGACGCTCAGCCCGGTGACGCCGTGCGCCAGCAGGTAGCGATAGCGGGCGTTGGACTCCTCGGCCGTCGCAAACCCGGCGTACTGCCGCATCGACCACAGGCGACCGCGGTACATGGTCGGCTGAATGCCGCGGGTGAACGGAAACTCCCCCGGGAAGCCGAGCTCGGTCGTCGCGTTCCAGTTCACCGGTCCGCCGGATGTACGGGTCTGCTGCACGTCAGATTGTAACTCTAACCCCCGTAAGTGCTTGACAGAACAGGTACTGGACCGTACACTCAAGTGACCGACTGTTCAATCCGACATAAGTGGCATCAGGCGCGCGGTCCCTGTTCACCGCCTTGGTGTAGGCAGATCGAGCGGGAGGCGCCCCGGAGCCCGGCCCGGCGGCGTAGGAGGAACCAGACATGGACGACGTCGTGAATCGGTTCGCACGAGAGCTGGCCGACGCGATCGCCGCCGCGGTCGCAGAAAACCCGCAGGTCGAAGCCTGCCGCGAGAAGGCGCGTGCAGCCGGCTTCGAAATGAAGGTCACGCTCGAGGCCGTCGTTGGCTTCGTGAGCCGCTCGCAAACCGCCGCGCTGACGAAGGTCGCCGCGCCGGCGCGCGTCGTACAACCACGTCGGACTTTCGAAGTCACCGCCAACGATCGCCGCTTCCTCCGGTCGCTGCGCATCGCCGCCGACGAGACGGCGGAGCCGGTGGAATAGAGAACTGCGAAATTAGGAATTAGGAAGTAAGAATTAGGAATTCGTGAAGGCCGGCTGCGCTCTCGCGCGCCGGCCTTTTCTTCGTACCGCGAAGGCCTCTTCTTCGCACCGCGAAGGCTTTTTGTTCGTAGCGCGAAGGCTTTAGCCGAGCGGCAGGGTCCCCGCTCAGGTCTTTTGCGCCGCCTGCGCGGCCACGCGCGCGGCCGCTTCCGCCGCCGCCTTCGGATCGCCGAGATAATAGTGGCGGATCGGCACGAGATCGTCGCTCAGCTCGTACACCAGCGGAATGCCGGTCGGAATATTCAGCTCGACGATCGTCTGCTCGTCGATGTCGTCCAGGTACTTCACGAGCGCGCGGAGGCTGTTGCCATGCGCGGCGATGAGCACACGTTTCCCCGAGCGGATCGCCGGCGCAATCGTCTCGTGCCAGTAGGGCAGGAATCGCGCGACCGTATCCTTCAGCGATTCGGTCAGCGGCAGATCGCCGCGCGGAACGTCGCGGTATCTCGGGTCGTTCGACGGATGACGCGGATCGTCGGCGGTGAGCGGCGGCGGCGGAATGTCATAGCTGCGCCGCCAGATCTTGGTCTGGGCCTCGCCGTGCCTGGCGGCGGTCTCCGCCTTGTTCAACCCCTGCAGCGCGCCGTAATGACGCTCGTTCAGCCGCCAGTTCTTGATCACCGGGATCCAGAGCAGGTCGAGCACGTCCTGGGCAATCCACAACGTGCGTATCGCGCGCTTGAGGACCGACGTGTAGGCGACGTCGAAATCGTAGCCGCCGTCCTTCAGCAGCCTGCCGGATTCGGCCGCTTCTTCGCGGCCGCGCTCGGATAGATCGACGTCGGTCCAGCCCGTGAAGCGGTTCTCTTTGTTCCAGGTCGATTCACCGTGCCGCAACAGAACGAGCTTGTGCATGGTCTGCCTGAGGGCCGGACACGACCGCGACGGCCGTCCGCCCTGATTATCGGGTCCGGCTCAGCCGGACTCACGCCCGCAGCGCGGCGCGCCCCGCGAAGCGCGCGGCCGCGCCAAGTTCCTCTTCGATCCGCAGCAACTGGTTGTACTTGCACACCCGATCCGTGCGGCTTGCCGATCCCGTCTTGATCTGTCCGGCCGCCGTGCCGACCGCGAGATCGGCGATCGTCGAATCCTCGGTTTCGCCCGAGCGATGCGAGATGATCGTCGCGTAGCGCGCGTCGGCTGCCATCCGCACTGCGTCGAGCGTCTCGGTGACGGTGCCAATCTGATTGAGCTTCACGAGCAGCGCGTTGCCGACGCCGTCGGCGATCCCTTTCCGCAGAATCTCCGGGTTGGTCACGAACACGTCGTCGCCGACCAGCTGCACGCGATCGCCAATCGCGGCGGTCAGCTCGCGCCACCCCTCCCAATCGCCTTCGGCGACGCCGTCCTCGATCGAGACAATCGGATACTGCCGAACCCAGTCTTCGTACAGGCGAATCATCTGCTCCGACGTGCGCTCCGGTTCGCCCGATTTCCTGAACGTGTACTTCCCGCCGCCGGCCCACAACTCGCTCGACGCGACGTCGAGCGCGATCGAGACGTCACCGCCCGCCTTGAGTCCCGCCGCCTCGACGGCGCTCAGCACCACTTCCACCGCTTCGCGGTTCGACTTGAGGTTCGGCGCGAAGCCGCCTTCGTCGCCGACGCCGGTCGACTGCCCGCGCTTCCTCAGGATGCCGCGCAGCGCGTGGAAGATTTCGGCGCCCCACCGCAGGCCTTCACCGAACGACGGGGCGTTCAGCGGCATCACCATGAACTCCTGGAAGTCGACGCTCGAATCGGCATGCGCGCCGCCATTCAGGATGTTCATCATCGGCACGGGCAGCGTGAACTGATCGTTGCCGTAGAGCGCCGCAAGATGGCGATAGAGCGGGACGCGCTTCGATGCTGCTTCCGCGCGAGCGGCGGCCATCGAGACGCCCAGCAGCGCGTTGGCGCCGAGCCGGCTCTTGGTCGGCGTGCCGTCGAGCGCGATCATGCGGCGGTCGAGGCCACGCTGGTCGAAATCGGCGTCGGTGATCGCGCGCGCGATGTCGCCGTTCACGTTCGCGACCGCTTTGCGGACGCCCTTGCCGCCGTAGCGCGCCTTGTCGCCGTCGCGCAGCTCGAGCGCCTCGCGCTCGCCCGTGGACGCGCCGGACGGCACGGCGGCGCGGCCGAATGCGCCGTCGGCGAGGGTCACGTCCACTTCGACCGTCGGATTGCCGCGCGAATCCAGAATCTCGCGGCCCAGCACTTTCGAAATCTTCACAATCTCGCCTCGGTTTCTTGTTCTGTGCCCTTTGTCGCCCTTTGCGCCCTTGTCAGCGAAGCACTATCCGCCGCGTCGATCGGCCTCGGCCTCGAAGCGAAGCGCCTCATCGGTCAGCGGCCCGATCAGCGGCTCGTCGTCGATCGTCACGACGACGACGCCGGAGTCGGTGACAGTATGACGCCGCCGATCCTCGTCGAGGTTATGGCCGATCAGCGCTCCGCGCGGGATCAGCACGTCGCGATCGATGATCGCGCGGCGGATCCGCGCGTGCCGCCCGACGCGGACGCCCGGCATCAGGATGCAGTCCTCGATCGTGCAGAAGCTGTGCACCCGCACGTTCGGACACAGCACGCTGCCCGAGATCGTGCTGCCGCTGACGAT
>DATFWL010000554.1:0-3424 GCA_035259385.1 Vicinamibacterales bacterium
ACGCGAAAGAGTTCTACACGATCGTCAAGACGGCCTATATCGCCCCCTAGCGCCCGGGTGCCGGATTTCCGGCACGCCGACGCCGGACCGGCTCGGAACCCGCCGGTTTTCCGGGTTTTCCGCCGCGGCCCCCTGGTTGCAAAACCGGGTCGCAGCGGAGGAGGCGCCCGCATGAAGCGGTTCAAGGACGTCGATCACCTCGTACGCCTGGCAGTCCTGTTTGCCGCCGGCCTGCTGGTGTTCAGCGTGGCCCGCGCCGCTCTCGTGCCGAAGGGCTTCGGCACGCTCGGGCACTACCGGCCCGGAGCGATTGACGACGTCCGCGCGAGGCTGATCGCCTATGCCGGCCAGAAGGCCTGCGCCGATTGCCATGCCGACGTCGTCGATCTGCGCGCCGCCGCGCGCCACAGAGGCATTGCGTGCGAGTCGTGCCACGGTCCGCTGGCGAAGCACGCCGCGGATCCCGGCGAGATGACGCCGAAACGCCCCGAGGCCCGTCCGCTCTGTGTGCACTGCCACGCGGCCAACACGGGCAAGTCGAAACGGTACCCCGTCGTCGACGTGAAGGATCACGCGGGCGACGAGAGCTGCATCACGTGCCACAAGCCGCACAATCCCAGGCTCTCGTGAGGCCGAGCATGGACACGAGCCGTCGCGATTTCCTGATCCTCGGCAGCAAGATGTTCGTCATGACGAGCGTCGCCGCGGCAGCCTTCGAGCACGTGCTCGCCGGGGCGCCGGAGGCGGCCTCGACGTACAACACCGCCGACCACTGGTGGGCGATGGTCATCGACATCGAGAAGTGCATCGGCAGCGGCCACTGCGTCCGCGCGTGCAAGCTCGAGAACAACGTCGTGGACGAGCCGTTCTACTTCCGCACGTGGGTCGAGCGCTACCACGTCGATCCGCTCGACATGGATCATCCGAAGGTGGATTCGCCCAACGGCGGGATCGACGGGTTTCCCGAGACCTATCCCGACGGCACGACGACGGGAAAGACGTTCTTCGTGCCGAAGATGTGCAACCACTGCGCGGATTCGCCGTGCACGCAGGTGTGCCCGGTGGGCGCGACGTTCCGCACCAACGACGGCGTCGTGCTGATCGACAAGGACTACTGCCTCGGCTGCCGCTACTGCGTGCAGGCCTGCCCGTATGGGTGCCGCTATATCGATCCGCGGACGAACACGGCGGACAAGTGCACGCTCTGCTATCACCGGCTGACGAAGGGTCTCCGGCCGGCGTGCTGCGAGACGTGCCCGACGGGCGCGCGGCAGATCGCGGATCTCAAGAACCCGTCCGATCCAGTCCACGCGTTCCTGCGGTCGCACCAGATTCAGATTCTCAAGCCGCAGATGGCGACTGGCGCGAAGGTGTACTACAACGGTCTCGACGGATCGGTGAGGTAGCCATGCCAGGCGTGCAGGGATTCATGTACCCGAACGAGGTCGAGCTCCAGTGGAGCATCCTCATCGTGCTGTATCCGTACATCACCGGGCTCGTGGCGGGCGCGTTCATCCTCGCGTCGCTCGAGCGCGTGTTCAACGTACAGGCCGTGCGGCCGACCTACCGGCTCGCGCTGCTGACCGCGCTCGCGTTCCTGCTCGTCGCCCCGCTGCCGCTGCAACTGCACCTGGGCCACCCGGAGCGGTCGTTCGAGATGTACCTGACGCCGCACCGCACGTCGGCGATGGCGATGTTCGGGTTCGTGTATCTGTGGTACCTGATGGTGGTGCTGCTCGTCGAGATCTGGCTCGACTACCGCAAGGAGCTCGTGCTCGCGGCGCGGTCCAGCGCCGGTATCACGCGGATCTTCTACCGCGCGTTGACGCTCGGGTCGGACAACATCAGCCCGGAGTCGCTGCGCATCGACGACAGGGTCGGCCGCACGGTGACCATCATCGGCATTCCGTCGGCCTTCATGCTGCACGGCTACGTCGGATTCATTTTCGGTTCGGTCAAGGCGAACCCCTGGTGGTCGACGCCGATGATGCCGATCGTCTTTCTGTTTTCCGCGATCGTGTCCGGTATTGCGATGGTGATGGTCCTGTACCTGGTCCTGAACTGGTGGCGACGCGCGGCGGTCGACATGGTGTGCGTCGACATGGTCGCCAAGTACCTGTTCTACGCTTTCCTGGTCGACTTCGCCCTCGAGATGCTCGACCTGATTCACCGCATCTACGAGGCGGACGAATCGTTCCGGGCGCTCGATTTCATGGTCCACACCAAGCTGTTCCTGTCGCAGATCGTGCTGCAGCTGATTCTCGGTACCGGCGTGCCGATCGCGCTCCTCGCAATCACGCAGGTCGTGCGCCTCGCGCCGCGCGCCCGCGTACGCATGTACATGGCGGCCGGCGTACTCACGCTGATCGGGATCTTCGCGATGCGCTGGAACGTCGTCATCGGCGGGCAGCTCTTCTCGAAGAGCTTCCTCGGCTACACCACTTACAAACTTGGATTCGCGACGCGCGAAGGGCTGCTGCCGGCGATTCTGCTGATGATGCTGCCGTTCGGGATTCTCGCGGTCCTGCTGCGCCTGCTGCCGCCGTGGAAGCACGACACGCCGGCCGGCGCCGTGTAGGATAGGACATCCGCACCGCGCTCCTTCTCGCACTGGCCGTGCCCGGGGTGCCGGCGTACGGCCCCGCCGACCTCGTCGCCGCGGCGATCGCGCAGACCCACACGCGCGTCATCTACGACGGCTCGTATCGCCGGATCGCCTACCCCGGCGGCGACGTGCCGGAGACGATCGGCGTGTGCACCGACGTGGTGATCCGCGCCTACCGCCGGGTCGGCGTCGATCTGCAGGTGAAGGTACACGAGGACATGACGCGGTCGTTCACGTCGTACCCGCGGCAGTGGGGCATGACGGCGCCGGACGCGAACATCGATCACCGGCGCGTGCCGAACCTGCAGACGTTCTTCCGCCGCGCCGGCGCCGAGGTGGCGGTCTCACGTGACGCCGCTGCGTATCAGCCCGGCGATCTCGTGACATGGATGCTGCCGGGAAATCTCCCGCACATCGGCATCGTCACCGACCAGAAGTCGGCCGCCGGCACGCCGCTCGTCGTTCACAACATCGGCCGCGGACCCGAAGTCGAGGACACGCTGTTCAAGTACCCGATCACCGGGCACTACCGCTACCTCCCGCGGTGATCTCGCCTCGTCGACCTTGTAGTTTCCGCCTGAAGGCGGAAACTACAGGAGCGGTCCACCTTCCGCCTGAAGGCGGAAACTACTAAGACGCGCCGAACTGCGCGAGTGGCGCCGCAAGTCGATCAATGCGGCGGCCGATCGGTCACACGATCGGGGGACCGCTGCCGGAAGATCTCCGCGAGCGCGCAGGTCGAGCAGAGCGGGCGCCAGGTGGCAATGGCGCGCGGCAGATCCTGCGGCGGGACGTCGTCCCAGGTTTCGACGTTTCGCG
>DATFWL010000555.1:0-10487 GCA_035259385.1 Vicinamibacterales bacterium
CATTGATCTCGGCCAACTCACCATCGTGCCCGGCCTGATCGACGCACACACGCACATGACGTACTACTGGGACAGGACGCCGGGGACGCGGCCGCTCGGCCAGCCGCGGCGGCCGGCCGGCGTGACGACGGTGCTCGCGGCGGAGAACGCGCGGTTGACGCTCGAGACCGGCGTCACCACGGTGCGCGATCTCGGCGCCTCGAACGAGGTCGACTACGCGATGCGCGATCTGATCAACATGGGGCGGATGGTCGGCCCGCGGATGTTCGTCGCGGGCCAGGGCCTGTCAGCGGCGCGCGATCGCACCGTGCCGGTGCCCGACATGTACCGCCAGCAGGCCGAGGCGCGCATCGCCGCGGGCTCCGACTGGGTGAAGGTCTACGGATCGCGCGGGAGTTATCAGAGCGTCGACACGACGCAGACGCTGACCTACGACGAGATGAAGGCGGCCGTGGATGCCGCACACGCCAGGAATCACCGCGTCGCAATCCATTCCTACGGGCCGTCTGGCGTCAGGGACGCGGTCCGCGCCGGGGCCGATTCCGTGGAGCACGGCATCGATCTCGACGACGACACGCTCGCGGAGATGGCCAGGCGGGGCACGGTGTGGGTGCCGACAATCGATCACAACCGCTATTACGTCGACGCGAAGGACGAGTTCGGATTCGCGCCGGAGACGATCCCGCCGCTGCGCGCGTATATCGAGAAGAACCTCGAGTCGACGCGCCGGGCGGTGAAGGCCGGCGTCAGGATCGCGATGGGATCTGATGCCGTCTACACGATGTTCGGCCAGAACACGCGCGAGCTCGCCTGGTTCGTCAAGGCGGGCATGACGCCGGCGCAGGCGCTCGCCTCGGCGACGACGATTCCGGCCGCGCTGCTCGGCCACGAGCGCGATCTCGGCGCGATCGCGCCCGGCTCCTTCGCCGATCTTGTCGCGGTCGATGGCGATCCGCTCGCCGACGTGGATGTGATCATCAGCAAGGTCCGCTGGGTGATGAAGGGCGGCGAGGTGGTGGTGGACCGTCGGTCGGGTGGGTCAGGTAGGTCGGGTGGTGGGCCGGGTAGGTCGGGTGGGTCAGGTAGGTCGGATGGGTCGGATGCGCGGCGCTCCTCCACTGAAGCTCGCTCGACAGAGTTGCGATCGGCGGAAGCTCGCCAGGACGACGCGCGAGCAACGGGGGAAAGGCTCCGGCCGAACGATTCGGACGGCGTCGCTGGACGTCTCGAGCCGAGCGGCTCCGACAAGAAGGCCGTCCAGGATGCGGTGGAGGCGTTCCTCCTCCATCTCGGCGACCATGTGTGGGACAAGGTGGCAGCAGACCTTGCGCCGAAGGCGATCATCGTCGTCACGCGGGATCGCAACGGCGAATGGTCGAACAGCTATCAGACCGGCGACGAGTGGCTCGCTACCTTGAAGCGCAATCCGAACCCGGTGATGTTCCGCGAGCCGATCTCAAACGTCGCGGTGACGATCGACAGCGACCGTCTCGCCTACCTGAGGGCCGACTTTCAGGTCGTGCGCGACGGACAGGCGCAGTCGAAAGGCGTGGATCAGTTCACGCTCGTCCGCGAAAACGGCGCGTGGAAGATCGCCGTCGTCGCATACACGTCGCTGCCTGCCCGGTAGCCCCTCATTGCCCTGATGATCCGTCTCATCGCGATCGACATCGACGGCACGCTGCTCGACAGCCGCGGCCGATTGCCCGACGCGCATCGCGACGCGGTGGTAACGGCGGCGGCGCACGACGTCGAGATCGCGCTCGTCACGGGCCGCAGCTTCCACTTCGCGCGCCCTGTCGTCGCGCTGCTGCCGATCCCGCTGACGCTCATCTGCAACAACGGGGCGCTGGTCAAAGCTCCGGATGGCGACACGCTCATGCGGCACGTGCTGCCGCGCGAGGCGGCGCGTCAGATCCTCGCCGAGACGCGGCATCTCGAGGACAGCGTCGCGATCGTGTTCGATCGCCTCGACGAGCGGCAGATCGTCTTCGAGCGGATGGACTGGACGCATCCCAACCGGCGCGCCTATTACGAAAAGAACAAGGCGTTCATCGCCGAGGCGCCGGCCCCGCTGGCCGAGATGCTCACCGAGGATCCAATCCAGGTGATGTTCAACGGCAGCGTCGCGCCGATGCGCGCGCTCGCGGCGATGCTGCGGGCCATGCCGATCGCACGCGACTTTACCGTCGCCGTCACGGAATATGCCGCGCGCGATTTCTCGCTGCTCGACGTCAACGGCGCCGGCTGCTCGAAGGGGACGACGCTCGCGAAATGGGTCGCCGCGCGCGGCTGGACGCGGGACGAGGTCGCCGCGATCGGCGACAACCTGAACGACGTCGAGATGCTCGACTTCGCCGGGACGGCGTTCGTGATGGGCAATGCGACCGACGCGCTCAAATCACGCGGCTACCGACTCACCGGATCGCACGACGCCGGCGGCCTCGCGGAAGCAATCACAGAGGTTCTAAAGTTCTAAAGTTCTAAAGTTCTCGGTTCGTGCTTCCTGGTTCTCGGTTCCTGGTTCCTGGTTCCTGGTTCCTGGTTCCTGGTTCCTGGTTCACGCATTCCAAATTCCAAATTCCAAATCTGACGCGAGCCAGTCCGCAGGCCATTCCTTCTGCGCTGGCTCTGAAAGATCTCGCCGCCGAAGCGACAAGGCGTGTCGCGGCTGACCCGCCGAGCACCTGCGCCCGCGCGGGTCGCTGCCGCGGCGGCCATGAATCCGGCCTGTTTTGTGGCCACGAGCGCGCGCCTTTCGGTGGCGTACCGCTTGCTACGGCTGTGATGCGTCGGGGCCACGCCTGGGTGGACGCCTCGCACGCCGGGATTCGACACGTCGTTCGGGAATTTGCGGGGGTTTCTAGGGCCCTGGCCATCGGGCCGCGTGAAGAACTCGACCGTGCCGCGATCTGCGCCGGAAACGCGCCCCGATTCGTGCGTGCCGGCCGCCTGCCCGTTCGGGGAGGTCGCGTGGTGTCGGCCCGACGTATCATTTCATCCGTGCCTCACGCGGAACGGATTCCTCGAACGCGCGTGCCCGCCGCCGCTGCGCCCGGCGCGCCTCCAAGTCCTCCGAAGAAAGCCCTGACGCCTGGCGCGTGGGAAGAAGCGCGGGCGCTCATCTGGACACACCGCAAGCGGCTCGTCCTTGGCCTGGGCCTGATGCTCGTCAACCGCCTGTCCGGCTTCGTGCTGCCCACCACGACCAAATACCTGATGGACGACGTGATCCAGCAGGGCCATTGGGACCTGCTGCCGAAGCTCGCCTTCGCGGCCGCGGGGGCCACCGCGCTGGACGCAGCGACCGCCTTCGCCAACTCACAAGTCCTCGGCGTCGCCGCCCAGCGCGCCATCACCGAGATGCGCAAGGACGTCGAAGCGCACGTGATGCGCCTGCCGATCCGCTACTTCGACTCGACCAAGACCGGCATCCTGATCTCGCGCATCATGACCGACGCCGAGGGCATCCGGAACCTCGTCGGCACCGGCCTCGTGCAGCTCACCGGATCGTTGCTGACGGCGACGATCGCGCTCGGTGTTCTGCTCTACCTCAACTGGAAGCTGACGATTGTCACGATCGTCATCCTGGCGACCTTCGGCGGCGGCATGGCGACCGCATTCAAGCGGCTGCGGCCGCTCTTCCGTGAGCGCGGCCAGATCAACGCCGAGGTCACCGGGCGACTCGCGGAATCGCTCGGCGGCGTCCGCATCGTGAAGTCCTACGTCGCGGAAAAGCGCGAGGAGCTCGTCTTCGCCAAGGGCGCACACCGGCTGCTCCGCAACGTCGCGCAATCGCTCACCGGCGTCTCGGCGATTACCGCGTTCTCGTCGGTCGTCATCGGTGTCACCGGCATTGCGATGATGCTGATCGGCGGCAGCTCGATCAGGAACGGCTCGATGACGATTGGCGATCTCGTCATGTACCTCTCGTTCACCGCGCTGATGACGATGCCGGTGATCCAGCTTGCGTCGATCGGCACGCAGCTCAGCGAAGCGTTCGCGGGCCTGGATCGCATCCGCGAGATCCGCCGCATGGCGACCGAAGATCAGGAAGACGAGAGCCGCGCCGCGCTCCCCGAGATCCGCGGCGAAGTGGAGTTCGAGCACGTCATGTTCGAGTACAACGCGGGTGTGCCGGTGCTGAAGCGCGTGTCGTTCACGGCGCCCGCCGGATCGACCACCGCGCTCGTCGGTTCGAGCGGCTCCGGCAAGAGCACGCTGATCAGCCTGGTGATGACGTTCAACCGCCCGCAGTCGGGCCGCGTGCTCGTCGACGGGCACGACCTCACGACGATCAAGCTGCGCGACTACCGCGAGCACCTCGGCGTGGTGCTGCAGGACAACTTCCTCTTCGACGGGACGATCGCGGAGAACATCGCCTACGCGAAGCCGCACGCGTCGCGCGAGGAGATCAAGGCGGTCAGCCGGATCGCGCACTGCGACGAGTTCATCGAGGGCTTCGAGCAGGGCTACGACACGATCGTCGGCGAGCGCGGCGTCCGGCTGTCGGGCGGGCAGCGGCAGCGCGTCGCGATCGCGCGCGCGATTCTCGCCAACCCGCGGATCCTGATTCTCGACGAAGCGACCTCGAGCCTCGACAGCGAGAGCGAAGCGATGATTCAGGATGGCCTGAAGGCGCTGCGCGCCGGCCGCACCACCTTCGTCATCGCCCACCGGCTCTCGACCATCCGCAGCTCCGACCAGATCCTGGTGCTCGAGCACGGCGAGATCGTCGAGCGCGGCACGCATGAGGAATTGCTCGCCGTCAACGGCCGATACCGCCAGTTGTACGACAAGCAGTACCGGTTCGAGAAGGATCGCTTCATCAACCCCGGCGAGGACTTCACGCCGGAGCCCGAGAAGGTCGTCGCGGCGGCGCGCGTCAGCAACGCGCTGTGACGGGGAGTGTGAGTGTGTAGGCCCATGGGCCTATCGGTCCTACTCACCCAATGGACGGAGGCTGTATGTGGTTTCGAACGCTTCGCTGCTCGTTCTGCCGGCGGTCGGATCACGAAGTCGAGAAGCTGGTCGCCGGCGCGCGCGGCTACATCTGCGACCGGTGCGCTCGTGAAGTGATGCGGATCATCGAATCGACGCCGCCTCGGGAAGCGGACGCACGCTCACGGCCGGTTGAACTCGCGAGCAGCGAGTGGAATCGCGCGTGGCACTTCGCGAAGGCAACAGAGACTTGAAGCACGTTCAGAATTAGCTCGCTCGCGGGTCGCCGCGAACGAGGCCCCGCCGGGCGCCGGAGCCGCGACGAGTGCGTTTCCGGCGAGCACGAAGTGGGGCTGCTCGCGGACAGGACCCGCCTCGAGCTGATTCGGCAAACGTCTTAGGAATTCACGCGTCAGTGCTTGTCCCCGGCTCCGCCGCCGAAGACGTTCACCTGCTGGCGGACCGCCGCGCGCTGATGGCCGTTTGCGCCCAGCAGTCTCGCGCGCACCTCGTAGATGCCCGGCGGCAAACTGCGGAACTCGAACATGTTGGTGCGCGCCGCCTTCTCCCCCTCCAGTTGGATTTCGCTGCTGCGATAGAAGTCACTCGATTCGGCGACGATCTCGATGGCCCGGTTCGCGGCGTTGACTTCGACGATGGCCCGCACGACGAGATTCGCCGGGGCAAAGGCCACCGCCGGCGAGATCTTCATCGTAATCGGCTCCCCAGCGCCCGCCGGCGCCGTCGCCGCCATCAGCATTCCAAGAGCACACGCGCAGAACTTCATCGGGGCCACCATTGCACCTGCCGTCGTCTGACTGCCGGAAACCTCCGAACGCCGGCACGTTGTGGCCGCCCTGCGCGGCTCTGTGAGTGCCGTTGTGCAAGCGGCAGACCACAACCGGATCGCCACAAAACGCACGTGCTGAAGTACGCTGATGACCACCGGAGGACCGAAGCCGATGCGTCGTCGTGTCAGAGTTGCCGTCGCTCTTCCATTTCTGATGCTTGCCACTACACCCCTCAACGCGCAGAAGGCGCCCGGCGCACATCGCGATCCTCCCGCCGGCGGCCCAGCATGGCTCGAGGCGTACCGCGCACCGGCGAGCCGGCTGATCGGTGAAGCGGTGAGTAGCACCTTCGCATGGGATCGCCTCGCGACGTTGACCGACACGATTGGCAACCGCCTGAGCGGCTCGCCGGCGCTCGACCGTGCCATTCAGTGGGCGGTCGCCGAAATGACGCGCGACGGCCTCGAGAACGTCCACGCCGAGCGTGTGATCGTGCCGAAGTGGGTGCGTGGCGCCGAGAGCGCGGAGATCGTCGAGCCGGCGCGCCATCAGATCGTGATGCTCGGCCTCGGCGACAGCGTCGGCACGGCCGGCGACGGTGTGCAGGCGGAGGTGCTCGTCGTCCGCAGCTTCGAGGAGCTCGACGCGAGGGCATCGGCGGCGCGCGGACGCATCGTGCTGTTCAACGTCCCATTCACCAGCTACGGCGAGACGGTGCGCTTTCGATCGATGGGACCGTCGCGCGCGGCGCGTCACGGCGCGGTGGCGATGTTGATGCGCGCCGTCGGTCCGAGCGGGCTGCGCACGCCCCATACCGGCGCGCTCAGCTACACCGCCGACGCGCCGAAAATTCCCGCCGCCTCAATCACCACCGAGGACGCCGACCGCCTGCAGCGCATGACCGACCGCGGCGCGCCGGTCGTCGTCCGGTTGAGGATGGAGGCGCACTTCGAGGCCGACGTGGCGTCGGCCAACGTGATCGGCGAGATTCGCGGGCGCGAGCGGCCTGACGAGATCGTCGTCGTCAGCGGCCACCTCGATTCGTGGGACGTCGGCGCCGGCGCAACCGACGACGGCGGCGGGTGCGTGGTGACGTGGGAAGCGGTGCGGCTGATGAAGAAGCTGAACCTCCGGCCGCGCCGCACCGTGCGCGTCGTGCTCTGGACGAACGAGGAGAACGGCGGACGCGGCGGGATCGGATATCGCGATCAGCACCGCGCGGAGCTGTCGAAGCACGTGCTGATGCTCGAATCGGACGGCGGCGTCTTCCGCCCGCAGGGATTCGGGTTCACCGGCAGCGACGGCGCACGCGAAACCGTGAAGACCATCGCGACGCTGCTGAGCGGCATTGCCGCCGACCAAATCAGCCCGGGCGGCGGCGGCGCCGACATCGGACCGAGCATGCAGGAAGCGCACGTTCCCGGCATGTCGCTCGACGTGGACGGGTCGAAGTACTTCCTCATCCACCACACACCGGCCGACACCGTCGACAAGATCGATCCGGTCGAGATGGCGAAATGCGCGGCTGCGGTCGCGGTGATGGCCTACGTCGTCGCCGATTTGCCGCAGCGGCTTGGCGAGTAAAGCAGACTATACTTTTCGAATGCGGAACCTGATACCTGCCGCCGTGATCGTGGCCCTCACGGCGTGCTCGCCGACGTCGGCCGAGCAGGCGAAACGGCCCGGGCCGGCCGAGGTCGTCGCGACCGTCGGGTCGTCGGAGATCACGCTCGCCGAAGTCGACGACAAAGCGCTCGAGCAGCAGGCGCCTGCCGGGGTCAAGCTGTCACAGGCGCTCTACGACGCGCGGCGCGCGGCGCTCGACGACATCATCGCGAACCGGCTGTTCGACGCGGCGGCGAAGGCGCAGGGCGTGGATCGATCGGCGCTGATCGAGAAAGAGATCACGTCGAAGGTCGCAGGCGTCACCGACGCGGAAATCTCGGCCTGGTACCAGGCGAACCAGAACCGCGTGCAGGGGGCGCCGCTCGAACAGGTACGGCAGCCGATCAAGGCGTATCTGACCCAGGAGCGCATGGAGGTGGTGCGCGAACAATACCTCGACACGCTGCGGGCGAAGACGCCAGTCCGGACGATGCTCGAACCGCCCCGCCAGAAAGTCGCGTCGGCGAACAGCCCCGCGAAGGGATCGCCGAACGCGCCGATTGAGATGATCGAGTTCTCCGACTTCCAGTGTCCGTTCTGCCTGCGCGCCGACCCGACCGTCCAGCAGGTACTGAAGACCTACGGCGATCGCATCCGCTTCGTCTATCGCCACTACCCGCTGCCGAACCATCCGAACGCGCGGCCGGCCGCCGAAGCGGCCGCGTGCGCGAACGAGCAGGGCAAGTTCTGGCCCTACCACGACCGACTGTTCGCGGATCCCTCCAAGCTGAGCACGGCCGACCTGAAGAAGACCGCCGCCGATCTCGGCCTGAACGCCTCGCAGTTCAATGCCTGCGTCGACTCGCACAAGTCCAAGCCGGAGATTGACACCGACATCCGCGAGGGCGAGCAGGCCGGCGTGAACGGCACGCCGGCCTTCTTCATCAACGGCCGGGCGATCAGCGGCGCCCAGCCATTTGACGTGTTCAAGAAAATCATCGACGAAGAGCTGCAGGCGAAGGCGCGCTGAGCGTCGGGCAGGTCATGTGGGGCCGCGGACCAGCTCCACGGCCCCGTGCTCGCTACTTCTTCGTCCCGGACGTCCCGACCACCTTGTCGGCGTCTTCGGCCATCCTCAAGTGCTCTTCGAGCGTCGGCAGCGTCTTGGCCGCCCACGCTTTCACCTCCGGATCCTTGCCGCTCGTCGACTCCCGCTTGAACTCGTTCACGTCCGTGCGGTGATCGGTGAGCATGTACCGCATGTAGGCGCGATCGAACTCCGCGCCTGACATCTTCGCGAGCCGATCGTGCGTCGCCTTGGCCTTCGCGTCGACCTCGGTTGGCAGCGTGACGTGCTTCTCCTGCGCAAGGCTCTTCAGCTCGTCGTTGGCCTTGCCGTGGTCGGTGACCATCCGCTGGCCGAATTTCTTCACCTCCTCGCTCGATGCCTTTTCCGTGGCGAGCTGGCCGAGCTGCACTTCAGCCATACCGCCCTTCGCCGCCTTCATCACGAATGACTGATCGGCGCTGGCCGCCTTGTCCATCGTCGGCTTATCCGTTTTGGGTGTCGGAGTCGGCGATTGCGTGGGCGTCGGTCGCTGTCCTGCGAACGCAGGCGCAGCCGCGAAACCCAGCACGACGATTCCCGTACAGATCGATTTCAACATTATCGAGAACCTCCTCAGTGGTCTCCAGAGGAAGAATCGCAAACGAAGTGCCACGCATTCCCGTCCCGCTGAGGTCGATCCGGGATGACTCGACCGCCAGTTCGGGTCACCCGATGTGGCGAGCTTTATGACATCCAATCATTCTCTTTACTTGTGACTGCCTTCTGCACTCTTCATCGACTCGCGTCGGCCGCTGGCGCCTGACGAGCGCATCGTCCAGGGCGTCGTCGGCGACGACTTCTTTACCCATGTCTGTTGCGGATCTCTCTGGTTATACGAATTCAGCCAGCGTGTGCGCCGAATGCTGGTACTTCTGTAATGACTTTCTTGCGTTGGACTGATACGAAGACGTTCCAGCCGCTCGTTGCCCCTGGTTGCTCGCCTCAGCTCGCGTTAGAGAGTGCGTGAAGATCTGATGATGACAAGTTAGAAAAGTACGAGTCGATGATAAGTGTGATACCAGCTGACGATATTAACTGCGTAACATTCAACGCGAGTTATATGACTGTCAGTTAGGAAGTACGAAGACGCGATAAGTTTGATGCGACATCAATGATGATCGATTAGTTAGATTGCGACCGGCGCACGATCTTTTTACGTCACCCCCCCGCCGACGAGGAATGTTTCGTCTCACACCTCGAGAATAGATTCTCCCTGCTTCCGATGTCGTCATTCGCGTGACGACGTGCGAGCGACAACCGCTTGCGCGTCGCGCACGAGAAAAGCGTTCGACGGTTGTTTCATGCGGGACGCGCGCGTCCCGCTCGACGACTGCATCGCTCGAACATCGACACGGCAGAGGCAGGAGGATCACATGTCTTTGAGAAAGGTACGCGCGCACAAACGGTGGCCGCTGGTCATGGTCGTCGCAATGTTCGTGTCCGGCATCGCGCCCTCGTTCGTGCCGGCGATCCAGGCGCAGACGGCGCCCGTTGGCAACGGGTTCATCGTCAACGCCGAGGATCTGCGGTTCATCTATGCGCAGATCCTGGTGGCCCAGGATCACGCCGCCGGCGGCGTCCTGCAGGGCGTCGGTGCGGGCCTCAACACCACCGGCAAAATCATCCCTGACCCGCAGCTGCCGTCCGGCCTGCGGACGGTGGACGGCTCGTACAACAACCTCGTGCCGTCGCCCGATCAGCACATGTTCGGTGCGGCCGATCGGCTGTTCCCGCGCCTGCTGACGCCGAACTTCCGGGACGCGGATCCGGACCCGGTGACGCACCTGCCGACGTCGTACAAGCAGAACGCCGGCAACGTCTTCGACGCGCAGCCGCGCATGATCAGCAACATCATCGTCGACCAGTCGGCGAACAACCCGGCGGCGCAGGCGGCGCACGATCGCCCGTGCGGCGTCGGCGGCTTCGTCTGCCAGGCGCCAGCGCCGGCCGATCCGGCCGACCCGACCAACTCGCTGTTCATCCCGAACATCACGCCGAACTTCGGTCTGTCCGCGCCGTTCAACCTGATGTTCACCTTCTTC
>DATFWL010000556.1:0-32475 GCA_035259385.1 Vicinamibacterales bacterium
CGTCGTCGCGTCGACGATGGTGAAGGGAACCGAGAGCAGCTTGGCGAGCGTCTGGGCGAGCAGGGTCTTGCCGGTGCCGGTCGGACCGATCAGCAGGATGTTGCTCTTGGTCAGCTCGATGTCGTTGCGGCTGCGCGGCTGCTTCTGGATCTCGATCCGCTTGTAGTGGTTGTAAACGGCGACGGCGAGCTTCTTCTTCGTCCGCTCCTGGCCGATGACGTACTCATCAAGGAATTTCTTGATCTCCTGGGGCGTGGGCAGCGAGGAACGGGTGCCGCGGTTCTCGAACCGGTTGTCGTCCGCAATGATGTCATTGCAGACCTCGACGCACTCATCGCAGATGAAGACGGTGGGGCCCGCGATCAGCTTCCGGACGTCATTCTGGTCCTTGTTGCAGAACGAACAGCGCAGGACCTCGGTTTCCCCGGCCTTTTTCACCATTTACAGCCCTAAGCTCTTCGCCTGTCGCCCTTTGCAGCAGCCATCAGGCACGTTTGCGGATGACATCGTCAATGATACCGTATTCCTTGCCTTGGTCTGCTGACATGATGTAGTCGCGCTCGGTGTCATCCTGAATGCGCTTCACCGGTTGTCCGGTGTGGTAGACCAGAATTTCATTGATTCGCTCGCGCATCCGCAGGATCTCGCGAGCCGCAATATCAATATCGGTCGCTTGGCCGGCCAGGCCAGACATCAGGGGCTGGTGGATCACGATTCGGGAATTTGGCAGTGAAAACCGCTTTCCCTTCGCCCCGGCCGCCAGCAGCACGGCCGCCATCGACGCGGCCTGCCCGATACAGATGGTCTGCACGTCAGGCTTGATGAACTGCATGGTGTCGTAGATCGCCATCCCTGCAGTAATCGATCCGCCTGGGCTGTTCAGGTACAGCTGGATGTCCTTGTCGGGATCCTCGGCCTCCAGGAAGAGCATCTGCGCGATGGCCAGATTCGCGACGCCGTCGTCGATCGGGGTGCCGATGAAGATGATGCTGTCCTTCAGAAGCCGGGAGAAGATGTCGTAGGCTCGCTCGCCGCGGTTGGTCTGCTCGACAACCATCGGCACAAGCTGCATCCGCGGATCCGGAATCTGATGAGGCATAGGCGCAAATCGCTGAATGTTAGTTGTGAATGAGGGGATGGCGTGCGGAGTACTTGCAAGCCATCGTAGCACGCCTCCCCCTGTTGTCAATCACCCGATAGGGGAGGAAACCGGCCGTTCGAGCAGTCAAAACCGGCAGTCGGCCGGCCGGCCGGCTAGCTGATCGTGGCGCGTGCGAGCACGAAATCGACTGCCTTCTCGCGGCGCAGGCCGGCGTGCACGCGCGAGATGCCGCCTTCCTTCTCGAGCGCGGCGCGCACCGCCGCCGGCGTGCGACCGCTGCGCTCGGCATACCGGGCGAGCTCGCGTTCCACCTCCTCGTCGCTCACCTCGATGTGTTCGCGCCGGGTGAGTTCGTCGAGGACCAGCGCCGCCGCGACGTTGTCGCGCGCGACCTCGCGCTGGCTCTCGCGGAACGCGTTCCAGTCCACGCCGGCCTGCCGCGGATCGATGTTCTGATCGATCAGCCGGCGCGCGAAGTCGTCGGTGCGCCGATCCGCTTCGCGTTCGATCATCGACGCCGGCACCTCGAACGGCAGTCGCGCGGCGAGCTGTTTCATCAGCTCGGCGCGATCCTCGCGCTCGGCGGCATGCCTGGCTTCGTGCTCGAGGTCTTCGCGGACGCGCGCCTCGAGCGCGTCGAGCGTGTCGAAGTCGCCCAGGTCCTTGGCGAACTCGTCGTCCAGCTCGGGGAGCACGCGTCGCTTCAGCGCCTTGATGGTGACGGTGTAGGACACGTCGGTGTTGGCGAGCTCGGTGATCGCGTAGTCGGGCGGATAGTGGATGTCGAACGACCTGGTGGCGCCCGCCTCGAGGCCGAGCAGCTGTTCGTCGAAGCCCGGCGGGTTCGCCTTGGCGCCGAGCTCGATGTTCACGTCGGTGTGCGTGTCGGGCGGCCCGTTCGGGTCGCGGCGCTCGAGATCGACGACCGCCGTGTCGCCGTGGTCGATACCGCGTCCCTCGACCGGTTCGAAGCGGCCGGCGCGTTCGCGCAGGCGCTGCAGCGAGAGCTCGACCGCCTCGTCGCTGATCACCCGCGACGCGCGCGTGAACGCGATCGTCGAGAGGTCGCCGGGATCGAACGCCGGCACGGTATCGAAGGAGGCGGTGAAGGTGAGCGGCTCGCCTTCGGCGATGTTGACGTCGCGGACATCCGGAGTATCGACGGCCTCGAACCCGTTCTCGCGAAGCGCGTTGTCCACCGCGCGCGGGATCAGATCGTGGGCGACGTCATGGAGAATCTGATCCTTGAAGCGCTGCTTGATGACCCGCGGCGGCGTCCTGCCGGGACGGAACCCGGGGACGCGTGCCTTGCGCGAGTAGTCGCGCGCGATCCGATCGATCTCGGCGCTGACGATGTCGCTCGGGATTTCGACCCGGACGTTCTTGCGGGTGGCGTTGACGTCGACGACTTCGGTTTTCATCGGTGCCAAGAGGACAGAATACAGTATTGCCTGCGCGGGATCACGGGTCCGGCTGCAGCCGGACCCGCTGATCGAAGTGCGAAAGGGGGGACTCGAACCCCCATAGCCTTGCGGCTACCGGATCCTAAGTCCGGCGCGTCTGCCAGTTCCGCCACTTTCGCGTGGACAGGCCGCAGCGCATGACGCGACGTCGTGCGACATCGTCGCGGCGGTGCGTTTGTGCGACTGATCCTATGCTATCACCCGGCCGCTTCCGCTGGCCGGCGTCTGATGACTCGGGATTCGGGATTCGGGATTCGGGGTTCGGGGTTCGGGGTTCTCGGTTCGGCGAATCCCGAATCCCGATTCCCAAATCCCGGAACTAGAGCGTCGCGTCGCGCTCGGCCCACCACCAGATGCCGAGCGCGCTGGCGAGCAGCGCCGCTGCGCCCGCGTAGAGCGGCAGCGACGGCGCCACCCGGCGCACCAGCAGCACCAGCGCGGAGCCGAAGAGATCCGCGGCATCGCTGCTCACCGCGGCGAGCCCGGTCCGGTTGAGCAGCATCCACACGCCGCCGAGCAGGGCCACCACGACCACGACGATCGCGACGTTGAAGCCGGCGTCGAGAAACTGATCGCTGCGCCAGCGCGCGCGGCGGACGCGCGTCAGGGTGCGTGCCGTGAACTGCGGCGGCGGCTGCGGTACGCCACGGCGCTGGAGGACGCGCTCGAGCTGCTGCGCCTTGACGAGCGCCGCCGCGCAGTTCGGGCAGGACGACAGATGCTCGGCGATACGGCCTGCAGGAGTCAGATCGCCAGCGGCAATCGCTTCCACGGCGTCGAGCGCTTCATCGCAGAACATCGGCTGTGCCCAGTGGGGACCTGGTGTTGTCTATTTCAAATCGGTTTCCAGCATTCGCCGCAGCTGCTGCTTGGCGCGATACAGCTGCGTCTTCACCGTGCCGAGCGGCAAATCGAGCGCGCCGGCCAGGTCCTCGTACGTGACGCCGTCGAGATAGTGCGCCGCGATCAGCAGCCGGTAGTTCGCCGGCAACCGCGCGATCGCTTTTTCGAGACGGTCGCGCAGCTCGAAGTCTCCGAACTGCCGATCCGACGCCGACGGAATCACCGGCGCCGCCCGCGCATCGTCGAGCGACATCGGCACTGGCCGCGCGTGATCCTGCACGGTGACGTTTGCGACGATCCGGTAGATCCAGGTCGAGAGGCGGGCCTCGCCGCGAAAGTACGGCAGCCCGCGGTGCACCCTGAGAAAGACCTCCTGCGCGAGATCCTCCGCCCGCGATCGATCCTGGACAGTGCGCGCGATCAACGCGAAAACGAGCCCTTTGTAGCGGTCGACCAGCTCTTCAAACGCGCCCTCGTCGCCGGAACGGCACCGCTCGACGAGCGCGCGCTCGTTGACAGGCTCCATCCGCCACCGTATTAGAACACGCGTCCCGGCAAATTGTTTCGATCTTCGACGCCGCTCAGGTCACCGGTTCGACGTGGAGCGGGCGAGTTGAAACAATTCACAACGCCTGCCAGTCTAATCTTCGAGCGAATCCCTGGAGGACCCTTGGACGACCTCTTCGCGGTCAGCCCGTTCCTGATTCCGATCACCGCGATCGTCGGCGCGTTCGTCTTCATGATCGTAAAGACGCTGGTGCGCGCGCGGGTGCGTGAGCTGGAAATCCGCGAGCGGATCGCGATGATCGAGCGCGGCCTGGTGCCCGCGCCCGAGGTGGATCCGCGGGGGTTCGATCGCGCGATGAACCGGTTCGAGCGCCGCGAGTATCGCCGCGGATCGGGCCGTCACCGCCGGGCCGGCGTCACGCTGATGGGCGTGGGCTCCGGGCTCATCGTCTTGATCGCCTTCACCGCGAACGAAACATCGGTGGCAATCGGTGTCGGCGGCTTTCTCATCATGATCGGCATCGCGTTCTTCATCAACAGCCTCATCGACGGCGGCAGCCCGGCCGACTTCCGCGGCGGTCCGCCGCCCCAGTCGTTTGGCACCTCGTCGGGCAACCCGGCCGCGCCGGCCGATCCCCTCCGGCGCGAGTGAATCTGGCACTCCAGTCCGTTTCTCTGCAGACACACCCCCGTCTCCCTGCTGATACAACATCTCCGAGCCGATACCCGGTCTATCGAGTCGGCCATTTGTATCGTCGCCGATCGATTTCTGTATCTTTGTTGATACAGGAAGTCCTTTGTGACATATTACGCCGCTCTTAGTGCCAATTAGAGCGGCGTGAAAACGCCCTGCCTCGCCACTTTCTGTAAGTGACGGGGCGAAGCTGTATCTCACAATCCCCCCAGATCAGGTCAGCCCATGCCAGATTCAATCATCGCTGACGCGGCGGCGCGGTTCATCCGGAAGCCGGACCTGCCTGTCGAATTGACCGGCCGGTCGCCTGCGATCGCGCGCGTGCAGGAGCTCGTGCGCCGCGCCGCACGACTCGACGGCAGCGCGCTGATCACGGCCGAGCCCGGCGCGTCGGTCGACGAGGTCGCACGCGAGATCCACCTTCGCAGCCGCGGGCCCGGCGGCCCGTTCATCGCCGTCGACTGCGACGCGGCGGACGCGGCGAGCCTCGACCGCGTGCTGTTCGGCGCGCCATCGCCGGGCGAGCCGTCCGACCTCGCCTCGGTCGCGCGCGAGAGCGCGATCGCCGCGGCGTATGGCGGCACGCTGTTCCTGAAGCACATCACCGAGCTGCGCGCGTCGACGCAGGCGCAGCTCGCCCGCATCGCTCGTGACGGCGAAGTGCGCATCGACGGCGCGCCGGTCGCGACCGCCGTCCGCTTCGTCGCCAGCGCCACGCCCGCGATCGACGGCGACGTGCACGGCCAGCGATTCCGTCGCGATCTGTTCCGGCGCCTCTCGGCAATCAGGATCGATCTCCCGCCGCTGCGCGATCGCGCCGACGACGTGCCGGCGCTTGCGATGCGCGTGCTCGAGGACGTGTGCGCCGCCGCCGGCCGTCCGGCCGCGAGCTTCTCGAAAGCCGCGCTCGCGCTCATCGGCGCGCTGACCTGGCCCGGCAACCTGGCCGAGCTGAGCACCGTGATCGAGCGCGTCGCCGCCGACGCGCGCGGCGACGTGATCCAGATCGAGGACCTGCTGCCCGCCATTCCATTGAGCCGCGCGGCGACGCCGTTCCTGCCGGCCGGCAACCTGCGCGAGGCGCGGCTCCGGTTCGAGCGTGACTACATTTCGTCGGTCCTTCAGCACCACGACTGGCACATGGCCGACGCCGCCCGCACGCTGGGCATCCAGCGTCCTAACCTCTATCGCAAGGCACGCCAGCTCGGCATTCCCCTCACGCGGTCATCGGAGTAAGGACATCACGTCATGCGCACGAAGGTCTTTGTCCTCGCGATCATCCTGGCCGCCGCCGGCCGCGCCGGCGCACAGGGCCCGCCGTCGCCGCAGCCGGCGGGGCAGACGCCGCCGGCCGTTCAGCCGCCGCGGACGCCGGATTTCGTCGTGCCCCGGCCGCAAGGCGCGCCGCCGGAACAGACGCCGCCGGCCGAGTCGTACGTGATTGGTCCGCAGGACAACCTTTCGATCATCGTCACCGACGAAAACGACCTCACCGGCAAGTACCGCGTCGACACCGACGGCACGATCTCGATGCCCTATCTGCAGCGCGTGCAGGTGGCCGGGCTGACGCTCGCCGAAGCGCAGTCGAAGATCACCACGCTCCTGAAGGCCGGCTATTTCAGAAACCCGCAGGTGCGCGTCGAGGTCGATCAGTTCAAGGCGCGCAGCGTGATCGTCAACGGCGAGGTGCGAACGCCTGGCAAGGTGACGCTGCCGGGCTCGACGATTTCGCTCCTCGAAGCGCTCATCCTCGCCGGATCGCCGACCACCAACGCGGCCAACGAGGTGATCGTGATTCATCCGCCCAAGCCGGGCGAGCCACCGAGCGAGCCGATTACGGTGAATCGCAAAGAGCTCGAGCTGGGACGCGCCGGGCGCGACGTCGTGCTGCAAGACGGCGACATCGTCAACGTGCCGCAGGCGAAGCGGTTCTACATCTCGGGCTTCGTCAAGAATCCCGGCTACTACGTGCTCGACATCGGGACCACGGTCTCGCAGGCGATCGTGCTCGCCGGCGGCCTGTCCGATCGCGGCTCCGATCGACGCGTCCGCGTCCAGCGGACGGTCAACGGCAAGAGCGTGGAGCTGCCGATCGAGCTGGAAGACAAGGTTCAGCCGAACGACGAGATCAAGATTCGCGCGCGAATCTTCTGACCAGCAGATGTGCGGAATCGCGGGCGTAGTCGCGGCGGACGGCACCGTGGCCGCCGACACCGCCGCTGCGCTCGATCGCGCGCTCGCGCACCGCGGACCCGACGGGCGCGGCGCGTGGCGATCCGCTGACGGCGACGTCCTGCTCGTCCATCGCAGGCTCGCGATCATCGACCCGGGCCCGTCCGGCGCGCAGCCGATGGAGACGGCCGACGGACGCCACCGGATCGTGTTCAACGGCGAGATCTACAACTACCGCGAGCTGCGCCGCGACCTCGAGGCACGCGGTGAACGCTTCGCGACCGCCAGCGACACCGAAGTGCTGCTTCGCCTGCTCGTCCGCGAGGGCGTCGAATCGCTCGGCCGCATCCGCGGGATGTTCGCGTTCGGCTGGTGGGACGCGGACGCGCGCACGCTCGTGCTCGCGCGGGATCGATTCGGCATCAAGCCGCTGTATGTCGCCGCACGCAACCGGGCGCTCGCCTTTGCGTCCGAGACGCGGGCGCTCCTCGATGCGCGCCTTGCCGATCGCGTCGTGGATCCGGCCGCCGTCCTCGCGTATCTCTCGTGGGGCAGCGTGCCGCCGTCGCTGACCTGGATTGACGGGGTCGAGAGTCTGGCGCCTGGCACGTGGCTGCGCTGGTCTGCGGATGGGCGCCACGAACGCGGCGTGTTCGCCGACATCACCTCGGTGTACGCCGAGCCGCCGTCGGCCCACGGCGCGTCGGACCTGCGGGCCCGCGTCGGCGCGGCGGTCCAGGCGAGCGTCGATGCGCACCTGGTGTCGGACGTTCCCGTCGGCCTGTTCCTGTCGGGCGGGATCGACTCGTCCGCGATCCTGTCGGCGGCGTCCCGCGGCGACGCGGCGGCGCTGAACACGTACACGGTCCGGTTCGACGATCGATCCTCGGAGCACGAATACGCGCGGCTCGTCGCTTCGTCGTTCGGCGCGGCGCATCACGAGCTGGTCCTCGACTCGTCACGGATCACGCGCGATCTGCCGCGGATTCTCGCGAGGCTCGATCAACCGACGCTCGATGCGGTGAACACGTTCTACGTGTCGGAGGCGGTCGCCGCGACCGGCATCAAGGTCGTGCTGTCCGGGACCGGCGGCGATGAGCTGTTCGGCGGCTACCGCTCGTTCCGGCGCCTGCCGTCCGCCGTGCGGCTGAAGCGCGCGGCCGGCGGCGTCGCGCCGCTGATCGCGCCGGTGGTCGCGACGGTTCTGCCGGAGCGTCTCGCCGAGCGCTGGCGGCAGTTCGCCGGCGGCAACGGAAAGATCGATGCCGCCTACCGGACGCAGCGCGGTCTGTTCATGCCGCGGGAGCTGGAGCAGGTCGCCGGCCCGGCGATTCGCGATCGGTGGGCGACTGCGACGTCGCGGCTCGCCGAGTCCGAAGCGGCGTTGTTTCGCGGCGCTGCGTCGACGCTGGAAGGCGACGTGGCGCGCCTCGAGACGCGCGCGTATCTCGGCGCGCAGCTGCTGCGCGACACCGACGTGATGTCGATGGCGCACGGCCTCGAAGTGCGGGTGCCGTTCGTGGATCACGAGCTGCTCGCAGCCGTCTGGCCGGACCTCGGCGCGTTTCCGGCGTTGATGCGCAACAAGCGGCTGCTGCACGAAACGCTGGCGCGACCGCTGCCGCCCGACGCCGTCGATCGCCCGAAGCAGGGATTCACGCTGCCGTTCGCGACGTGGATGGAGCGCGCGCTGCAGCCATTCGTCCGCGACGGGCTCGCCTGCCTCGAGAAGCGGCGATGGATCGCGGCGGGTGCCGGGACCGCGGTGTGGGATGCCTGGAAACGCGGCGGCGCGCACTGGAGCCGTCCGTGGGCGCTCGGCGTGCTCGGTCAGTTTCTCGATCAGATGGGCGCGGCAGCGGAATCGGCATGAACCGGCTGCTGGTGCCGATGCGCCGCGCTGCTGGCGCGGCGAAGCGTCGCCTCCTGCCGTCGGCAGAAGTGGCCGCGTGGCGCCGCGCGTGCCGGATGGCGGAGCGAACGCCGCGCTACACGCGCGGCGAGATTGCCCTCGGGCCGTACACGCTGCAGTACTCCGACCTGTTGTCGCTCTGTCCGCAGTGGGACGACATCTTCGTGCGCGGCTCGCTGGCGTTCACGACGAGCGAAGCGGCGCCGCGGATTCTCGACTGCGGGGCCAACCTGGGCCTGGCGTCGCTGTTCTTCAAGCGCTCCTATCCGGCGGCGCGCATCACGGCCTTCGAGGCCGATCCGTCGATCGCCGCGCTCCTCGACCGCAACCTCCGCGTCAACGGCGCCGCTGATGTCGAAGTGGTGCAGGCGGCGGTCTGGACCGAGAACGGCGTCGTCACTTTTCACGCCGACGGCGCCGATTGCGGCACGCTCGCCGCGCACGCACTGGAGCCGCATGAGCATTCCCTCCGCGTGCCGGCGGTACGACTCGCCGACCGGCTGGCTCGCGAACCGATCGATCTGCTGAAGCTCGACATCGAGGGCGCCGAGCTCTCCGTCCTGGCAGACTGCGAGACGGCCCTCGGCAACGTCCGCGCGATGCTGCTCGAAGTGCACGAATTCGACCCGGCGGAGCGGCGCAGTCCTGACGTCCTGCGGCTGCTCGAGCGCTGCGGGTTCTCGTACGCGGTCACGCACGTCACGCCGCTGCCCTGGCGCGAGGCGAGCCGCGGCGCGATGGCGCACTTTCCCGGCCGCTCGAGCGTCTGGATTCAGGCGGTCAGCGCCTGGCGGGAGGCGCGATCGTGAGCGCGCACCCGAGCATCGTCTACGTGTTGCCCGACAAGCTCGGCGGCGTGTTCACGATCGTGGCGAACCTGCTCGCCCATCGGCGCGACGACGGGTTCGTCCATCGCGCCGTGCTCACCCGTAACGTCCTCGACCGCGATTCACGCTCGACCGTTGCGCTGGCGGCCGACGCGCAGGCGACGTTCGAGTACGCCCTGCCCGACGAGAACATGTACGCGGTCGCCCGCCGTCTGGCCCGGACAATCGGGCCGGGTCCGGGCGTGCTGGTGTGCAACGACTTCGTCGAGCTGCTCCTCGTCAGCCTGATCGATCCAGGCCGGACGGTCGTTCAAATTCTTCACGGCGACTACGACTACTACTACAACCTCGCCGTCACCCACGAACCGCTGGTGCATGCGTTCGTGGCGTACAGCCGGATTGTGTACGAGAAACTGCGCGAGCGATTGCCGCATCGGCGTGACTCGATTTTCTGGCTGCCCTACGGGATTCCGTTGTCTGACGACCGCCGCGATCCGGTCCGTGCAGCCGGGAGCCCGCTGCGCCTGATTTTCGTGGGACGGCTGGACGAATCGAAAGGTGTGCTGCTGCTTCCGTCGATCGATCGTCTGCTGCGCGATGCCGGCGTCACCGTGACGTGGACGATCGTCGGCAGCGGACCGGCCGGCGATACGCTTCGCGAGCGCTGGCGCGAGTCGGGCACGGTCGAGTGGATCACGGTCGCCACGCCTGCGGCCGTACGCACGCTGTGTGCGCGGCACGACGTGTTCGTCCTTCCCTCGCACGCGGAGGGTCTGTCGGTGGCGACGATCGAGGCGATGAGCAGCGGCGCCGTCCCGGTCGTCAGCGATCTGCCGGCGATGGCCGAGCTCGCCGACGGCGGGCGGACTGCGCTTCGCGCGGCGGTCGGCGACGCGCGCGGGTTTGCCGACGCGATCGCATGCCTGTCCTTCGACCGCGATCGCCTGGCCGCGATGCGCGCGGCGGCGCAGGCGCTGGTCGCCGAGCGCTTCGACATCCGCATCCGCGCCGCTGCGTATCAGGATCTCTTCGCACGCTGGCGCGAGCTCTATCGCCCACGCCCGCTCGAACCGGCCCGCACCTTCGGCAGCCGCCTCGACCAACGCTGGATGCCGAACCCGGTCGTGCGCCTGGTGCGGTCGGCGCTCCGGCGCGCGCGCACGAAGGCCCCCTGATGAGCGCGTCGCCCGCTGTCAGCGTGCTCGTCACCGCCTACAACCGTGAGGACTTCCTCCGCGAATCGATCGAGAGCGTGCTCGCGCAGTCGTTTACGGACTTCGAGCTGATCGTGAGCGACGACCATTCCCGCGACGAGACGGTCGCGATCGCCAGTGACTACGCGCGCCGCGACCGCCGAGTGCGCGTGAGCGTCAACGCTGAGAACCTCGGCGATTACGGCAACCGCCGGCAGGCGCTGTCGCTCGCGCGCGGGCGCTTCGTCAAGTACCACGACTCCGACGACGTGATGTACCCGCATTGTCTGTCGGTCATGGTCAACGCGCTCGAGGCGGCGTCCTCCGCCGCATTTGCGCTGTCTGGCAGTCAACACTGGCCGGGCGGACCGTGCCCGATGCTGCTCACGCCGAAGCTGGCCTACGAACGGGAATTTCTCGGCTCGGGACTCTTTCACCTCGGGCCGGCAGCCGCGCTGTTCCGCACCGACGCGTTTCGCGAGCTTGGCGGATTTCCGCTCAACGGCATCGCGTCCGATTATCTCTTCTGGATCGAAGCGTGCGCGAAGGTGAACGTGCTGCTCGTCTCCGCTGACCTCTTCTACTACCGCATTCACACCGGACAGGAACTGTCGGATCCGCGCGCCGGCGTCGAGTACGCGAGAGCCGCCCGCGCCGTGTGGGAAAAGCTGCACGCGGCCGACTGTCCGCTCGACGCCGCCGGCCGCGAGCAGGCGAAGCGCAACTTCGCGTACGTCCAGGCGCGCGGCGTGCTGAGGCGCATGAGAAGCGGCAACTTCGCGTCTGCTGCGGCGATCGTCCGCTACGCCGGCCTCGACCTGGGCGCGTGGCTGCGCTACCTGCGGCCGCCGCGCCGGAGCACATGCGCCGGCACACCGATCGCAACGACGTGAAGATCGCGCATCTGCTCGGCTGGTACTTCCCGGACAGCGTCGGCGGGACCGAAGTGTACGTCGAGGGTTTGTGCCGCCGGCTCCGCGCCGCCGGGCACGACGTGCTGATCGCCGCCCCCGACGCGCGGCGCGTCGCGCCGCCGTCGTACCAGCACGACGACGTCCGTGTGTTTCGCTATCCGGTTCCCGCCGTGCCGACACGCGATGAAGCCTGTCACGGCGGCGTCGTGCGCGGCGCCGAACAACTGCATCGATGGCTTGCCGTCGAGCGCCCCGACCTTCTGCACGTGCACAGCATCACCACCGGATGCGGGCTGCCGGAGATCAGGGAAGCGGTTCGGCTCGGGATCCGCGTGATCGTGACGTGTCACCTTCCGAGCTTCGGGTTCATGTGCCGCAACGGCACGCTGATGCAGTGGGGGACCGAACCGTGCGACGGCGTGGTCGAACCGGGTAAGTGCGCCGCCTGCAACCTTGTCCGGCTCGGCATGCCACGTGCGCCGGCGCGCGTCGTCGGCTCGGTGCCGGTCGGCGTCAGCCGCATGCTCGACGCGCTTCCGGGAAAGGCGGGCACCGCGCTCGGAATGGCCGCCTCGATTGACGCCAACCAGCAGATGCAGCGCGAAATGTTTGCGCTCGCGGAGCGCGTGGTCGTGTTGAACGACACCGGCCGCCGCATGCTCGTGTCGAACGGTTCGCCCGAGCACAAGATCGTGCTGAACCGGCTCGGCATCAGCCATGCGAACCTCACGCCGAAGCCGCCGGTCGCCGTCCATCCGACCGTCGCTCCCGTCCACTTCGCGTATGTCGGCCGGCTGCATCCGACCAAGGGGCTCGTCGAACTGATGCGCGCGGTGCGCGCGATCCCGGCAGGCGTCGGGTTCCTGCTCAACGTACGCGGTCCGATGCTGGACGACGCCACTCGAAGGTTCGCGGCCGAGCTCGGATCGATCGCCGGCGGGGACGCACGTGTCGTCATTCAGCCCGGCGTGGCGGGGACCGAGATACCGGCGCTGCTCGCAGGCATCGACGCGCTGGTCTGCCCCTCGATGTGGTTCGAGAATGGACCGACGATCGCGCTCGAAGCGATGGCCGCCGGCACGCCCGTCGTCGCCAGCCGCGTCGGCAATCTCGCCGAGATCATCGACGACGGGATCACCGGCCGGCTGGTCGCACCGGGCGACGTGGAGGGCTGGGCGCGCGCGCTCACCGAGATCGCCACGTCTCCGGCGCAGACGATCGATCGCTGGAGAGTGGCGCTGCCGCCGATGCGCACGATGGACGACATTGCCCGGGATTACTTGACGCTCTACGCCGCATGATGCCCACGCAGCGCTCGCAAGTCATCTTCCGGAGGTCCCTCCGGTAGTGGGCGATCCGGCGGCCACCCCGACGCGCGATGATCTGCGGCGTCACTGGGACCAGCGCTACCAGACGTTTTCGCTCGACGAAGCGGGATGCCTCGGCGCCGGCACGGCGCTCAGCCGCATGATCTACCGCGCGAAGGAAGCTGGGTTGACCGCATCCGATCGCGCGCCTATTTCGATCGCCTGCTCGCGCGCGTCGGCCTCGAGGTCGCGGACGAATTCCCGATCTATTACTGGCTGCTCGACGGTGGTCCGACCGGCAGGGTGACGCGCGCGCTGTTTGCGAGCGCCGGAGCCCGCGCGATCTATGCGGTCGATCGCCTCGGCCCTGGTGCTCCGCGTCGAGAACCGGCGGCCGGAACACGTCATGTCGAGAATGCGGCTGCTGACGATCTGTCACGCGTCGACGCCTCCCACCGGTCCTCGGAAAAGAGCGTCGGAAAGTTGATGCAGCGCTCGACGGCGGTTGTTGCGTTCGGCACGCCGTCGAGGTGTTCGGGCGCCGGATGCATGTGGGTCTCGAACCAGGTTCCCGGCACGACCCCGAGCGTGCGGTACGCCCATCGGAGATTCCGCTTCATCTCTGATGTGACCAGCACGGGATATCGCAACACGATCGGCGCGGATCCGGCAACCACAGTCGGCCTGGTGAAGCCTGACGCGTCGCACCACTCGTCCCAGCGGCGCGCGTTCGCGCGCCGGCGGTCGTTGTAGTGATCGAGTTTCTCGAGTTGATTGATCGCGAGGCGGGCGATTGGCGCGGCCATGCGGCAGCCGGCGTCCAGCGGCGGCCCACCCTGCACTTCGTTGCCCGGGATGCCGTAGAAATAGTCGCTGCCGCGACGGTGCCACAGCAGTTCCGCCTTCCACCATCGCTGCGGATCCTTCTGCATCACGTAATTCAGTTCGACGTTGCGCAGGCGCCTCGCGATTGCCGCGGCATCGTGGACGGCGGCCGCCGCGCGCGCCTTCGTCAGTCGGGCGGCGAGCTGCCCGTCGTTGGTCGTCGCCAGGCCGCCCTGGATGCAGGTGAATGGTTTCGACGGATCGCCGCTGAAGATGGCGATGTCGCCGAAGGTGCCGACTCTTCGGCCGCGATACGCCGCGCCCGCGGCCTGCGCGCAGTCTTCGATCACCGCGAGACCCCTCGCTCGCGCGACCTCGAGGGTGGCCTCGAAGTCCCGCGCGACGAACCCGTAGAGGTGGTGCAGCAGCACCGCCCTCGTCCGAGCGCTGATCGCGCGACACAGCGCATCCTTGTCGAGCCCGTACGTTTCCAGCTCGATGTCTGCGAACACCGGGATCAGGCCGGCGTTGCGGATCGCGTTGACGACGACGACGCAGGTGTAGCCGGGCAGGACGATCTCCGCGCCCGGAGAAAGCGCGAGTGCCTCGATCGCCGCACGCAGGGCAATTCGCCCGCTGGCGAACGCGAACGCATGACCGCTGCCGATCCAGGCGGCAAAGCGCCGCTCGAACGCTTCAACCGGCGCGACGTCGTGCCAGCCGCTCGGGTCGGCGAGCAGCGCTCCCGCGAGCGCGACGTCGTCTGGATCGAGCGTCATCGCCGAAGGACTCGTGTACGTGATCGGCCAGCCGCGCAGGACATTGCGCGCAACCAGTGCCTGCGAGCGGACGATGCGCGACCACGACATCAGCGCTGGCGCTCGGCCGCGCACAGCCAGTCGGCAACGCACCGGTTCTCGAACAGGCCGACCGCTTCGTACAAGCGGCATTGCGCCCAGATCGACTTCGCCGCGAGCCACGACAGGCGGTTGCGCCGGGCGAGCGCCATCGGCGCGTTGAACGCCCACAGCCGGTTGAGGTGCGGGCGGATGGCGAGCACGCGGAATCCGTGGCGGGTCAACGCCGCTGTCAAGGAGTCGGGCGAGTACTCGCGCTGGTGTGTCTTGTCAGTGTGGTGGAAGTGGGTGAGGCCGAGTTGCGCCGGTTGCGAATCGTCGGCATTCGGGACCGAGAGGAGCAGACGGCCCGTGCACACGCCGGCGAGCGCCGAGAGCAAGCGGGCTTCGTCGGGGATGTGCTCGAGCAGGTCGAACGCGACTACGTTGTCGAACGTGCGCCCGAGGCTGCCGATGTCGACCGCGTCGAGCGCCGCGAAGCGAGCCGCCCCATGCACAGCCGGGTCGCGCCGATCGGTCAGGTCCACCTGCAGGACGTCGTTGCATCTCTGCGCGAGCGCCGGCCCGTACTGCCCGGCACCGCACCCGAGGTCGGCACACGACCCGCGCACCAAAAAGTCGTCGAGCAACTGCAGCTTGTCTGGGTTGACGCCGGTCGACACCGTCGCGAGCCCGCCGCGATTGTCGACCGTCATCGCCGTAACTCTACCATCGGCCTGAGAGTGCGCGTCGGCATCATCGGCTTCGGCGGCTCAGGGCAGGCGCATCTGTTTTACTGGTCGTGCGTCGCCGGGTGCCGCGTGACGAAGATCTTCGACCCGAAGGAGGCGGCGGCCGCGCGGGCCGCCGCGCGCGCGCCAGGCGTCGCCTTCTTCTCCGACCTCGACGCGTTCTGGCCCGACCTCGACGCTGTCGTCGTCTGCACGCCCGATTCGACGCACGCCGACTATGTCGTGGCGGCGCTGCAGCGCGGCGCGCATGTGCTCGTCGAGAAGCCGCTCACCGACTCGCTCGCCGGCGTCTGCACGATCCGCGGCGCCGCTGCCGCGTCGCCGGGACAGGTGGTCGCGGTCCTGCATCAGATGCGCTTCGTGCCGCTCCACCAGCGGATCAAGGCGCTGTCGGCAAGCGGCGCGCTCGGACGCCTGTCGTACCTCGAGGGCTACTACGTTCACGATCTCACCGCCCGCGCGTTCGAGACCGATCGCTGGCGCCAGACCGACAACGCGACGCCGCTCGTGTACTCCGGCTGCCACTTCGTCGACCTGCTGCGCTGGTTCGCTGGCGACGAGATCGTCGAGGTGTTCGCCTCAGCGGGCCATCGCGCGTTCCCGGACTATCCGGAATCGGATCTGAATCTGGTGACGCTGCGTTTTGGGTCCGGCGTGGTCGGCAAGGTGCTGGTCGCCTTCGGCGAGCCGGGTCCGCAGGATCACACGGTGCGGGTTGCCGGCACCGCGGCGTCGGTACGCGGCAACCTGCTGTATCGGCGCGACGGCGGCCTCGGCGAAGTGCTGCACCGCCCGATGGTGTTTCAACCGCCGCTGCTCAGGGGCGCAGGGAAGACCGGCGGCCAGAGCCGCTGGCGCCAGCTGCGCGCGAACCTTCCACCGTACTTGTTCGCGCGCGCGCACGACGCGCTGCGCACGCTGGCCCGCCGCCCCGGCGCGGAGTACGGCGCTGCGCACTATCCGCTGCGGCTGTACGAGCATTCACTGGCCTGCGTGCGCGGAATCGAGGACTTCGTCGCCGCCATCCGCGAGCGGCGGGCGCCGCTGTGTTCGATAGACGAGGCCGCGCGGACCGTCGTGGCCTGCCTGGCAGGCGTCGAATCGTATCGCACCAACCGGCCGGTGCCGGTCGTGGCGCTCGAGTCCTGATGCGGCGGGTCCTTCACGCGGTCGGACGCTTCCTGTCGCGCACGGAGACCTTCATCTACACGATGGTCACGCACCATCAGCGGTACGAGGCGTCGGTGCTGTGCCAGTCGCGCCTCTACGGCGACGAGTTTCCGTTTTCACGCGTGCACGTGTGCGCGAAGCCGCAGTCGAAGCGCCGCGTCGGCTGGTGGGTCGATGCGTCGGTCGCGCGCGCGACCGGTCGATCACCATGGCGGCGGGCCGTCGAGGCGGTGCTCTCCGACGTCCAGCCGGATGTCGTCCACGCGCACTTCGGCCCGACCGCGTGCGAGCTGGCGGAGATCACCACGGCTGCCGGCATTCCGCTGGTGGCGAGTCTCTACGGCGTCGACGCTGCCGTGCTGCCGTACCTGCCGCAGTGGCGCGATGCCTACGAGCGGCTGTTCGCCGCCGGAGCGCTTTTTCTCGCCGAGGCGCCGGAGATGCGCAGGAAAGTGATCGCTGCCGGCGCGCCCGCGGATCGAACCGTCATCCAGCCGATTGCCATCGACCTGACGCGCTACCCGCGATGGGCGCCGCCGCCGGAGCCGCGGGTGCTGTTCGCCGGGCGCTTCATCGAGAAGAAAGGCCTGCTCGACGCGATCGCGGCCTTCGATCGTGCGCGCCGGAGTCAGCCCGCCGCGCGCCTCACCATCGTCGGCGACGGGCCGGACGAGGCGGACGCGCGGACGCTCGTCGATCGCCTCGGCTGCCGCAACGTGGTCGAGTTCGTCGGCTCGAAGCCGCACGGCGAGCTGATCGCGATGCTCGCGGCGGCCGCGGTGCTGATTCACCCGAGCGCGACCGCGCTCGACGGCGATTCCGAGGGCGGCGCGCCGACGATCCTCCTCGAGGCGCAGGCGATCGGCACGCCGATCGTGTCGACGCGCCACGCGGACATTCCTCATGTCGCGCCCGAGGGTCCGGGCGTTCGCCTGTGTGCCGAGCACGACATCGCGGGCTTGAGCGAGGCGCTCGCCGCCGTGCTGGCGGCGCCGCAGGCGTCGAGCGACGGCTGCGTCGCCGCGCACCACGCGGCGCCTTCGGCGATCGCCCGCCTGGAGGCGAGGTACTCGGGGCTTCTGGAGACGGCCGTTGCCAGCTGAGCGGCGCCGCGCTCGGATCACGGTCGTCACGTCAGGACATCTGTCGACGTGCCCGCGGATGCTGAAAGCGGCCGACGCGCTGGCGCTCGCCGGTTACGACGTCCGCGTCGTCGCGACGATCCACGAACCGTGGGCGGTCGCGGCGGACGCCGACGCCCGATCGCGGCGCACGTGGCCGGTGACGTCCGTCGACCATCGCCGCGGCGAGGGTGGATCCACCTACTGGTGGACGGGCATGCAGCACCGCGCCGCGCGCGCCCTGGCGCGCACAGCGGGCGCCGATCGCGTGCCGCTGCCGGTTGCCGCACGCGCCTTCGGCCGCGTGCACAGCGCCCTGGTCCGGGCGATTCTCGCCGCGCCGTCGGACCTGATCTACGGCGGCACGACCGGCGCCCTTGCCGCGATTGCCGAAGCCGGGCGGCGCTCGAGCACGCCGTACGCGCTCGATCTCGAGGACTTCCACAGCGGCGAGGCCAGCGGTCCGAACGCGAGGTTCGTCGATGCGCTCGCGGTCCGCATCGAGCGATCGGTCCTCCACGATGCCGTCTTCGTCACGACCTCGAGCGAAGCGATTGCCGCCGAGTACCGCAGCGTGCACGCCGTGGACGCGGCGGTGATCCACAACACGTTCCTGTTGCCATCACGTCCGCCCGACTTCGGGCGCGCCGATCCGTCGCGGCTGCGCTTCTACTGGTTCAGCCAGACGATTGGTCCAGAGCGCGGTCTCGACGAGGCGGTGGCGGCGATCGGCCGCGTCGGCTCGCCGGCCCGGCTCACGCTGCTCGGCCGGCCGCACGGATCCTTCCTCGAGCAGCTCCGGGGCAGCGCGCGCCGGCTCGCGCCGCAGCTCGAGGTCGTGCATCAGGCGCCGCTGCCGCCCGACGCGATGATCGACGCCGCGCGCGGGCACGACATCGGCCTTGCCCTGGAGATGAGCCCCCCGCGCAACCGCGAGATTTGCCTTGCGAACAAGGCTCTCACCTACATCCTCGCCGGCCTGCCGCTCCTGCTGGCCGACACCGAGGGCCAGCACGGTCTCGGCGTGGAGCTCGGTCGCGGTGCGGCGCTCGTGGACCCGCGCGACATCGATGCCGTGGCTCGCGCGATCGGGCAATGGGCCGCCGATCCGGCGGCGCTCGAGTGCGCAAAGCGGACCGCGTGGCACCACGCCGCGCGACGCTGGCACTTCGATCACGATGCCGAGCGCGGTGTGCTCTACCGGCTCATCGGCGAGGCGCTCGCGTGAGAGTCCTGCTCGTCATGGACCCGTTCATCAAAGTGCCTCCAGATCAGTACGGCGGCATCGAGCGCGTGGTGGCGGATCTCGGCAACGGGCTCGCACGCCGCGGCCACGACGTCACGCTGTGGGCCGCGCCCGGCTCGCAGGTCGACGGCCGCGTCGAGGCGTTCGGCCGCGAAGGCGAGTGGACGCGGTGGAGCAACGTCCGGAACGTCATCGCGCTGGGCGGCCGGTTCGTCCGCGCCGCGAGTCGTTTCGACGTCATCCACAACTTCGGGCGCCTCGCGTACCTCGCGCCGGTGCTCGCCCGCGATCTGCCGAAGGTGCAGACCTACATGCGGACGGTGAACCCAGCCAACATGGAGACGGCGCGGCGGCTTGGGGCGCGGCGTCTGCATTACACCGCCGTGAGCGCCGCGATTCGCGAGACCGCCGGTGGCGGCGGCGACTGGTCGGTCATCCACAACTGTGCCGTGCCGTCGCGCTATCCGTTCGTCGGCGACACGAATCCCGCGACCGCGCCGCTCGCGTTCCTCGGCCGACTGGATCGATGCAAGGGCGCCCACCACGCGATCGAGGTCGCGGAGCGGCTGCGTCGGCGGTTGATCATCGCCGGCAACATCTCGCCGCTCGCGCACGAGCAGGCCTATTTCGAGCAGGAACTGAAACCGCGCATCGACGGCACGCTCGTCACCTACGTCGGACCGGTCGACGATCAACGGAAACGATCGCTGCTCGGTCAGGCAGCGGCAACGCTGATGCCGATCGAGTGGGAGGAGCCGTTTCCGGTCGTTCTGCCGGAGTCGATGTTGTGCGGCACCCCGCTCATCGCGTTCCGTCGCGGCGGCGTCCCTGAAGGCATCGATCACGGCCGGACGGGATTCCTCTGTGACACGGTGGAGGAGATGGCCGATCTCGTCGCGCATCTCGGCACCATCGACCGTGCCATTGTCCGGGAGGAAGCGGTGCGCCGCTTCAGCGACACGGCAGTGATCGGTCAGTACGAGCGGCTGTACCGTGACCTGCGCGCCGCATGAGCTCCGCGGCGGCGATTCCTGACGGCGTGCGCGTGAATGTCGGATCGGGTCCGGTGTCGGCGCCCGGGTGGATCAACGTCGACGGATCGTGGCAGGCGCGTCTGGCCGGGCGTCGCTGGCTCGCGCCGCTGGTGTCGGCGGCACTCGGCGTCGAGGTGGGTCACTGGCCGCGCGGCATCCGCTATCGCGACATCCGGCGCGGTCTCGGCTACGCGGATCGGTCGGTCGCAGTCGTCTACGCATCGCATACGCTCGAACACCTGTATCGAGACGAGGCGCTGCGATTCCTGCGCGACGTGCGCCGCTCGCTCGTGCCGGGCGGCGTGTGCCGCGTGGTCGTGCCCGATCTCGCCGCGATCGTCGGGTGGTATCTCGCGCACCGGCGGGAACCGGCGGAGCAGCGCGCCGAGCCGAGCAGCGATCTGCTGATGCACATGCTGCTGCTGCGCCGCGACCGTGCCGGCGGCGGCGGCGTGGTGGCCGCGATCCGTCGTTGGACCGATCTGCACGAGCACAAGTGGATGTACGACGAGGAGGGGCTCGTCGCGCTGTTCGTCGAAGCCGGGTTCGCGCGTCCGTCTCCGCGCCGCTACCTGGACAGCCGCATTCCCCGCGCGCTGCTCGAACAGGTCGAGCGGGCCGATCGGCTGAGCGACGGCGCCGGCGTCTGCGTCGAGGCGTGTGCCTGACATGCGCCGGGTGCTGATGGTGAGCCCGCACTTTCCGCCAGACTCGAGCGCCGCGTCGCATCGCGTCCGGCTGCTGGCGCCGCATCTGCCGGACGCGGGCTGGACGCCGACGGTGCTCACCGTCACCGCCTCGGCGTACGAGGGACGGCTGGATCCCGATCTCGAGTCGCTCGTGCCGCCGGCGGTGAGAGTCGAGCGCGTGGAGGCGTGGCCGGCCGCGACGACACGCCGCATCGGGTTCGGCGATCTCGGGCTCCGATCGCTCACCGGCCTGCGCCGCGCGTGCCGCACGCTTCTCGCGCGCGAGCGGTTCGACGCGCTGTTCATCACCATCTACCCGACCTATCCGGCACTCCTCGGTCCGCCGCTGAAGCGGCGCTTCCGCGTGCCGTTCGTGCTCGACTACCAGGATCCGTGGGTCGGCGCCTGGGGACGTACGGTCGGTGGCGGAGCAGATGGCAGCCCGGACGCGAAAAGCCGCTGGTCGCGGCAACTCGGCGAGTGGCTCGAACCGCGAGTCCTCGGCGCCGCCGATGCCGTCGTCGCCGTGTCGCAAGGCACGATCGACGGCATCGTCGAGCGCATTCCCGCGGTCGCCCGGTTGCCGCACGAAGTGATTCCGCTCGGCTTCGAGCCCCGCGATTTCGCCGCGCTGCATCGCCACCGCGCACGAACGCCGCAGTTCGATCCGGGCGACGGGCTCGTGCATCTCTGCTACGTCGGGACGCTTCTGCCGACAGGGATCGACACGCTCCGTCTCCTGCTGCGCGGTCTCGACCGGGCGCGGCGCGAGGATCGCGGCGCGGCGCGCCTGCGGCTCCATTTCGTCGGCACGAGCAACCAGTCGCGCTCCGACGCCTATCGCGTCCTGCCGGTCGCGCGCGAGTGCGGCGTCGAGGATCTCGTCAGCGAGGCGCCCGGGCGCGTCGACTATCTCGACGCGATCGGGCTGCTGACGCAGGCGTCGGCGATTCTGCTTCTCGGCAACACCGAGCGGCATTACACCGCGAGCAAGCTGTACCCGGCGTTGCTCGCGAAGCGGCCGATCCTCGCGATCTTCCACGAGGCGAGCAGCGTCGTGTCGATTCTGCGCCACACGGCACGCGAACCGACGGTTCGGATTGTCACCGCCGACGAGACGCCGGTTCGCGAAGATCGGGTCGTCGAGGTCGCGTGCCATCTGCGCAGGCTCGCCGAGGATCCAGGCTATCGTGCCGCCGACGTGTCGCTCGACCGCGCAGAGGAGTTCTCAGCGCACGCGCTCGCAGGGCGTCTGGGTTCGCTGCTCGATCGGGTGGCCGCGTGACGACGGTGCGCCTGACGGCCGTGCTCACGCATCCGATTCAGTACTACTCGCCCTGGTTCCGCTACATCCACGCGCACGCGCCGGAGGTATCGCTCGCGGTCGTATACGCGACGCAGCCGACGCCGTCGCAGCAGGGCGTCGGCTTCGATCGCGCCTTCCAGTGGGACGTGCCGCTCACCGACGGCTATCGATCGGTAATCGTCCGCAGCGCGCGGCCCGGCGATCGCGTCGACAGCGAGAATTTCTCCGGCCTCGACGTGCCTGAAATCGGCGCGGTCATCGCGGAGACGGATCCCGACGTGGTGATGATCACCGGCTGGTATTCGAAGACGCTCGTGCGTGCGCTCTTCGCGTGCCGGCGGCTGGGCGTGCCGGTGCTGTTCCGCGGCGATTCACATCTGCACAGCGGGCCACACGGCTGGCGGCGACCTCTGTGGCTGGCGAAAAGCTGGACGCTGCTGCGAATGTTCGACGGTTACCTGTCGCCCGGCACTCGCACCGACGAGTACCTGAGACATTTTGGCGCTCGCGACCATCGCATCTTCCGTGTGCCGCACGGCGTCGATAACGATCTGTTTGCCCGCTGTGCGGCCGCGTATCAGGGTTCAGAACAGCGCGCCGCTGCGCGAACGGCACTCGGCATCGAGGCGTCGGCGTTCGTCGTGCTCTTCGCCGGGAAGCTGGTCGATCGCAAGCGGCCGCTGGACGTGATCCGCGCCGCGGCACGCACCAGCCCGCCGACGACGGTCCTGGTCGCCGGATCGGGACCGCTCGAGCACGCAGTGCGCGACGAGGCCGTTCGCCTCGGCGTCGTGCTGAAGACGCTGGGTTTCCTCAACCAGACCGAACTCGGCCGCGCGTACGCGATCGCCGACTGCCTCGTCCTCCCGAGCGACTCCTCGGAGACGTGGGGCCTCGTCGTCAACGAGGCGCTCGCAACCGGTTTGCCGGTGGTCGTCAGCGATGCCGTCGGTTGCGCACCGGACCTCGTCCGCGACGGCGGCAGCGGCGCCCGGTTCGCGCTGGGCGACGTCGCCGATCTCGCGACGAAGCTCGACGCGGTCCGCCGCGACATGCCGCCGACGGACGATGTGCGGGGGCGGTGCCGGGCGGCAGTCGCCTCGAGTGACTTCGCGTCGATGACAGGGGATCTGGTGCACGCGTGCCGATCGGTGATCCGCCACTCCCCGGGGCGCGAACCCGACTGGCAGGCGGCGTCGATCCGCGTGATCGCCTGCTGCGGCGGCATGGTGATCGCCGGCGGACTCGAACGCATGACGTTCGAAGTGCTGCGGGTCATGCGCGAGCGCGGCGCCGCGTCGCACACGATCGTGAACGGCTGGGAGAATTTCCGGATCACGCCGCTCGCCGATGCGAGCGGCTCGAGCTGGTCGACCGGGCCCTACTGGTATCCGCTGCGCCGCCGCCACGTCACGCCGCTCACGGCATTCCGGATGATCGTCGAAGTGACGCGCGTCAGCGCCGACCTGCTGAAGGTCGCGCGCCGCGTCCGTCCCACGCACGTCCTGCTGCCCGAGTTCGAATCGATCCTGCGCAACTGGCCGGCGCTCGTGGCGCTGCGCGCTCGCGGCGTGCGCGTGCTGTCCCGACAGGGAACGGCGCCGCCCGAGGGGCGCTTCTACGGCTATCTGTGGCGGTGGATTCTCGACCCGGTCGTCGATCGATACGTCGCGAACTCGCTGTTCACCCGCCGCGAGCTGCTGGCGCACGGCATCGCGGCCGGCAAGGTCGTGACCATCGACAACATGCCGCCGCGGCGGCCGCGCGCGGCGAGCCGGCGCGACGATCGAATTCCCGGCCGTGTGATCTACATTGGACAAATCATTCCCGGCAAAGGCGTGGATCTGCTCCTCGACGCGGTTGCGATGGTGCGCAGCCGCGGCGTCGACGCGACGCTCGACGTCGTCGGTCAGATCGACGGATGGGAAGCGCCGGAGTATTCCGGTCACCGCGCCGCGATTCGCGAGCGTGCGGCGCGCGCCGATCTCGCCGGCGCGATTGCGTTTCTCGGGTACCGTGACGACATTCCGGCGCTGCTCGGCCGAAGCGTGCTGCACTGCTGTCCGAGCCGCCCCGAGTTGCGCGAGGGATTCGGCGTCGTGGTGCTCGAGGCCAAGCTCGCGGGGGTGGCGTCCGTGGTGACCAGGAGCGGCAACCTGCCCGAGATGATTGTGCATGGCGTCGACGGCTGGGTGGCGGCACGGGCCGACGCAGCCGCCATCGCCGACGGCCTCGAATTCTTCCTGCGCCGGCCCGAGGACCTCGCAGGGGCCGGACAGGCCGCCCGCCAATCGGCCGAGAAATATGGCGAGGAGCAATTCGCGTCGGCCTGGGCGGCCACCTTCGCGCGCCACGACCTCGAGCACTCCAATGCGCTTTGCTGATACCGAGCTGATCGCCGTCGGTCTGGGGGCGGGCGTCACGTATCTGTTCCTCAACGACTGGCTTCCCGCGGTATCGCTCCTGGCGCTGTGGATCTGCCTCAAGCTGACCTCGACGCACGACCACGTGTACGCGCTGCCGGTGGCCATGGCCTTTCAGTGGTCGCAGACCAGCCTCGGTGTCATCTACTACGACGTGACCGGACGCGCCGTGCCGGCGATCACTCAGAGCGACTATCGTCCGATGGTGCTGCTGGCGCTCGGCTGCTGCGTGGCGCTCGCCGGCGGCATCCGGATCGGTCTGCACGCGCGCACGCCGCCCGATCCGAACGTGCCGCGGCCCGGGTTCGCGTTCGGGTTCGGTCTGCTCGCCATCGCTTACGTCGCGAGCATCTTCGTCGAGGGCTCGCTGCTCGCGATCGCGCCGAACTACCCGACGCTCAGGCAGATCATCACCACGCTCGACACGGCGCGCCTCGGCGTGCTGTTTCTGCTGCTGCGGCGCCTGTGCAGCCCGAAGCCGCGCTGGGCGCCGCTGGCCGGCGTCGTCGCCATCGAAGTGGTGCTCGGCATCACCGGGTTCTTCGCCGGATTCCGCGAGCCGCTGGTGCTCGCGGCGCTCGCGGTGCTCGAGGTCTTCGACCCGAAGGATCGCCAGCACTGGGTGGCGGTGGCCGTCGCGATGGTCGCCGCGGTCACGCTCGGCCTGGTCTGGATGGGCATCCGCGGCGAGTACCGCCGGGAATACGCGGAGCTCGATCAGTTCTCACAGTCGCGCAGCGCGCGCATCAATCGCGTCAGCGATCTCGCGTCCGGTTTCTTCAACGCCGATCCCTCCGACGTGTGGGCCACCGCTGACGCGCTGGTCGAGCGGATGTGGGCCGTGTACTATCCCGCGCTCGCGCTCGAGCGCGTGCCGAAAGCGGTGCCGCACACCGACGGCGCGATCCTCGGCGCCGCGCTCACCCACATCGTCACGCCGCGCGTGTTCTTTCCCGACAAGCCGGAGCTGCCGTCCGACAGCGACTCGGTGCGCAAGTATGCGAACGTGCGCGTCGCGGGTCGCGAAAGCAACACCAGCATCGCGTTCGGCTACTCGATCGAGTCCTACATCGACTTCGGGATCCCGATGATGTTCCTTCCAGTCTTCGGCTTCGGGCTCTTCATCGGGGCGGCGTACGCGCTGTTCCGGAGCCTGATCTGGCACCGCGAGCTGTTCGTCGCCTTCGGAACCGTTGCGTTCTGGCTGTCCGTGTACCTCTTCGAACGATCGTGGGCCACGATGCTCGGAACGACGATGAGCCTGATGATCTATCTCGGGCCGCCGGTCGTCCTGCTCGACCGGTTCCTGCTGGTCCGCTTCAACGTCGACCAGGCGCGCGAGCGCGCGGTGGTGTTCGGCCCGCCGCTGAACCAGGATCGAGTCTGACGCGGTGCGCGTCGTGCACGTGTCGGCGTACTTTCCGCCCGCGTTCCGCTACGGCGGGCCACCGGCGTCGGTGCTCGGCCTCTGCAAGGGCCTGCAGCGCGCCGGTGTCGACGTCGAAGTCGTGACCACGACGGCGAACGGGGAGGAGGCGCTGCCGGCCTCGCCGCCCGGGGGTACCGAGTACGATGGCGTTCCGGTGCGCTATGCCGCGTCGGCATTTCCACGCCGGTTCTTCGGCGCGCGCGTGCGGGCGCCGCTCGCCGACGCGCTCGCGCGCGCCGACGTCTGTCATATCCACGGAATCTGGAACGTGCCGGAGTGGTGGGCGTCGCACCTGGCGCGCGCCCGCAACGTGCCATACGTGCTGTCGCCCCGCGGCATGCTCCAGCCTGCGGCGGTTCGCCGGGGCCGGTGGCGGAAGGCGGTCGCCTACCGCCTGCTCGAAGCGCGCAACCTGCGCGGCGCCTCCGTCCTGCACGCCACCTCGGACCACGAAGCGGCCGCGATTCGCGATCTGCAGCTCGACGTGCCGGTCGCGGTCGTGCCGAACGGCGTCGATCTCGCGTCGGCGCAGGCCGCGTCGGCCGGCCAGCGCGCGCGCCTGGGCATTCCTGCGGACGCGTTCGTGGTGCTCTTCCTCGGCCGGATGCACCGGATCAAGCGGCTCGACGTGCTCGCCGACGCGTTCACGATCGCACGCCAGACCCATCCGTCGATGCGTCTCGTGCTCGCCGGTCCCGACGAGGATCGGCTGCTGCCGGAGCTGATGGCGCGGCTCGACCCGCATGCGTCGCACGTCCACACCCCTGGCGAGGTCAACGGCGCCGACAAGTGGTCGCTGCTCAAGGACGCCGACGTGAGCGTGCATTGCTCCGATTCGGAAAGCTTCGGGCTCGCCGTCGTCGAGTCGCTCGCCGCCGGCGTGCCGGTGATCGCGACCCGGACGTGTCCATGGCGCGACCTCGACGTCCACGACTGCGGCCGCTGGGTCGATCAGACGCCGGCCGCGGTGGCCGAAGCCATGCGTGAACTGGCGGATGATTCCTCGCGGCGCCGCGAGATGGGGGCGCGTGCGGCGGCGTTCGCGCAGGAGCGTTACAGTTGGGACAGCATCGCACGAACGATGACCGGCATCTATTCGGGCGCGCACTGACGTGTCGGCTCAACCGCTGATCGTGCTCACCCCGAACCTCGCCGGCCGCGACGGCGTGTCGCGGCTCGCGCGGCTCGTCACCCGCGCCTTCGACGGCGCCGCCGTGCTCGCGCTGCACGAGCCCGCCGCGGCGAGGTTCGAGCGGGCCGAGGTACATGGGTGCGACGGCCGCAAGTCGCGGCTGGTCGCGGCGGCGGTTCGCGCGGCCGCCGCCGCCGATGCCCGGACCAGCGTCATCGCCGTCCACCTCCATCTCTCGCCCGCGGCACTCCCGTTCACCGCCCGCGGCGCGGCGCTGACGACGATGCTGTGCGGCGTCGAGGCGTGGAAGCCGCTCACCTGGATGCAGCGCGCCGCCATCGATCGCACCGAGCGCCTCGTCGCGATCTCCGCGCACACCCGCGACCGCTTCCGCGCGGCGAACCCGTTGTTCGCGAACCGTGCCATCGACGTCTGCCATCCCGGCGTCGAGGACGCGCGCGGCCCGATCTCGCGCGATCGACGATCGGCGGCGCTGATCGTCGGCCGGATGGCCGCGGACGAACGCTACAAGGGGCACGACGCGCTGCTCGAGATCTGGCCCGACGTCGTTCGCGCGCTTCCGAACGCGACGCTGCGCGTCGTCGGCGACGGCGACGATCGGCAGCGTCTCGAGGACAAGGCCGGCGCGCTCGGCCTGGCGAACAGCGTGATCTTCCTCGGCTCCCTCGACGACGAGGCACTCGAGCGCGAGTACGAGCGCTGCACGGCGTTCGTGATGCCGAGCAGCGACGAGGGGTTCGGCTTCGTGTTCGTCGAGGCGATGCGTGCCGGCCGCGCCTGCATCGCGTCGCGCGGCGCCGCCGCGGAGATCGTCGACGACGGCGTGTCGGGCCTGCTCGTCGATCCGGCCGACCGCGGGCAGCTGACCTCCGGTGTGGTCCGGCTGCTCGGCGACCGCGTCGCGGCCGACCGGATGGGCGCGCGCGGCCGGACGCGGTTTCTCCGCGACTTCACCGAGGCCCGCTTCCGCGAGCGGTTCACCGCGGTCCTCGACGCACGCGTGCCGGCGCTCGCCGAATGAACGTCCTCGGGCTCAACGCCTACCACGGCGACGTCTCTGCCGCGCTCGTGCGCGACGGACAGCTCGTCGCGGCGGTCGAGGAAGAGCGCTTCCGCCGCATCAAGCACTGCGCGGGGTTCCCCGATCAGGCCATCCGCGCCTGTCTCGAGCTCGGCGGCATCGGCGCGGCTGACGTCGATCTCTTCGCCGTCTCCAGGGATCCGCGCGCGCATCTCTGGCGGAAGGCGTTGTTCGTGCTACGCAACCGTCCGCACGGGACAGTCGGCTCTCGGGCGCGGAATCTCGCCGGCGTCCGCGGGCTGCCGGGACGCATTGCCAGGTCGCTCGGTCTCGCCGCCGGCGCCGTCCGCCAGAAGACGCGCTTCGTCGAGCACCACCCGTCCCACCTCGCGAGTGCGGCGTTCGTCTCGCCGTTCGAGAGCGCGGCAGTCTGCGCAATCGACGGCTTCGGCGATTTCGTCAGCACCTCCTGGGGCCGCCTCGACGGCTCGCAGCTGACGATCGACGGCCGCGTGTTCTTTCCGCACTCGCTCGGCCTGCTCTATCTCGCCGTGACCCAGTACCTCGGGTTTCCGACCTACGGCGACGAGTTCAAGGTGATGGGGCTCGCGCCGTATGGCGAACCGCGGTTCAAGCGCGAGCTCGACATGCTCGTTCACCTGCGCGAGGGCGGCCAGTTCGAGCTCGACCTCTCGTACTTCCGACACGTCACCGACGGCGTGCAGATGACGTGGGAGGACGGCGAGCCGACGATTGGTCCGGTGTACTCGCCGAAGCTCGAGGCGCTGCTCGGTCCGGCGCGGCGCCGCGACCAGCCGCTCGACGCGCGACACGAGGCGATCGCCGCGTCGCTGCAGGCAGTCTTCGAGAAGGCGGCGATGCACGTGCTGCGGCACGTGCGCGTGAACACCGGCCGCACCCGGCTGTGTCTCGCCGGCGGCTGTGCGATGAACAGCGTCGCCAACGGCAAGATTCGCGAGCAGACCGGCTTCCGCGACGTCTTCATCCAGCCGGCTGCCGGCGACAACGGCACCGCGCTGGGCGCCGCGTACCACGCCTGGCACGCGACCGGCAGCCGGCCGCGCGGCTTCGTCATGCGCCACAGCTACTGGGGACCGGCGTTCGACGATCGCGCGGTTGCCGACGCGCTCGAGGCGGAGCGTGCCGCGATCGACGAGCGACGGTGCCTGCGCCGCGAGTGGAGCGATCCGCAGGCGCTCGACGAGTGGACCGCGGTGCAGATCGCCGACGGCCGCGTCGTCGGCTGGTTCCAGGGCCGCATGGAATGGGGTGCCCGTGCCCTCGGCAACCGCAGCATCGTCGCCGACCCGAGGCGGGCGGACATGCGCGACATCATCAACACGCGGATCAAGTTCCGTGAGCGCTTCCGGCCGTTCGCTCCGTCGGTGCTCGAGGAAGCGCTGGGCGAGTTCTTCGTCGGCGCGGTGCCGGATCCGTTCATGCTGCAGGTGTACCCGATCCGGCCCGACAAGCGCGCCGTGGTGCCGGCGATCACCCATGTCGACGGGTCAGGACGCCTGCAGACGGTGAACGCGCAGACGAATCCGCGCTACTACGCGCTGATCAAAGCGTTCGAGCGCCTCACCGGCGTCGGCATGGTCCTCAACACCTCGTTCAACGAAAACGAACCGATCGTCCATACGCCGGAGCAGGCGCTGGACTGCTTTCTTCGCACGAGCATGGACGTGCTGATCGTCGGCCGACATTCGGTCGAGCGTCCGCGGGTGGAGCCTGCATGACGGACCTGGCCGGCAAGCGCGTCGTCGTCACCGGTGGGAGCGGCTTCCTCGGACGGCATCTGGTCAGGGCGCTCGAGGCGCGCGGCAGTACAGTGCTCGTCCCGCGAAAGCGCCAGTACGATCTCACCAGCGAGCCGCAGGTCGAGCGGATGTACGCGGATCTGCGGCCGCGCGTCGTCATCCATCTTGCCGCGGTCGTCGGCGGCATCGGCGCCAACCGCGAATCGCCCGGCCGGTTCTTCTACGAGAACGTGATGCTCGGCGCGCTGACGATGGAGCACGCGCGGCGGAACGGCGTGGAGAAGTTCGTCGGCGTCGGCACCATCTGCGCGTACCCGAAGCACGCGCCGGTGCCGTTCGTGGAAAGCGATCTCTGGAACGGTTATCCCGAGGAGACCAACGCGCCCTACGGCATCGCCAAGAAAATGCTGCTGGTCCAGGGGCAGGCCTACCGGCAGCAGTACGGCTTCAACGCGATTCACCTGCTGCCGGTGAACCTCTACGGACCGCATGACAACTTCGATCCGGCGTCGTCGCACGTGATTCCGGCGCTGATCCGCAAATGCGTCGAGGCGGCCGCGCGCGGCGATCGCGAAGTGGTCTGCTGGGGCACCGGCCGGGCGACGCGCGAGTTTCTCTACGTCGAAGACTGTGCGGACGCGATCGCAGGTGCGACCGAATGCTATGAGGACGCGGAGCCGGTGAACATCGGCGCCGGCTTCGAGATCAGCATTCGCGATCTGGCGCACCTGATCGCCGAGCTGACCGGGTTTCAGGGCGCGCTGACGTTCGACCCGACCAGGCCGGACGGCCAGCCGCGACGCATGCTCGACGTCGGGCGCGCGGGGGAGCGTTTCGGGTTTCGCGCGTCCACCGACTTCCGCAGCGGGCTCCGCAAGACGATCGAGTGGTACCGCGCGCACCGCGAGCTTCCGGCGTGAAGATCTGCTTCTTCAACCGCTCGTACTGGCCGGACCAGGCGGCGACCGGTCAGCTGCTGACCGAGCTGGCCGAGGACCTCGTCGCGCAGTACGACGACCAGGTGACGGTGGTGGCCGGCCGCGCACTGCATGACGCGAGCGGCGGCGGCGGGCGCCGCGTCGCGATCAGTCCGGTGACGCGCGAGGAGCGCCGCGGCGTCGAGATCCGTCGCGCCAACGGCACGCGGATGCGGCCGCGCCGCTTCGCGGCGCGTGCGGCGAACTACGCCAGTTACTTCGCGGCGGCGACGGTCGCGAGCTTCGGCATCGGCCGCCCGGACGTCGTCGTGTCGCTGACCGACCCGCCGATCGTCGGCCTGACCGCGCTGTGGGCGGCGCGCCGCGCCGGGTCGCGGTTCGTCTTCCTGTGCGAGGACATCTTTCCCGAAGTCGGCGTGCTCGTCGAGGACTTCCGCAGCGAGACGGTGAACGCGTCGCTCGACCGGATGAACCGGTACCTGCTCGCGCAGGCCGACGCGATCGTCGCACTCGGCGAGCGGATGCGGAGCCGTCTGGTGGACGAGAAGGGCGCCGATCCGCGGCGGGTGCACGTGATCCACAACTGGGCCGATTGTCAGGCGATCGTGCCGGGACCGAAGGACAACGCGTTCTCGCGCGAACACGGCCTGCTGGATCGATTCGTGGTGATGCATTCCGGCAACGTCGGGCTCTCGCAGAACCTCGACGTGCTCATCGCGGCCGCCGATCGTCTGCGCGGGAAGGAGCGGCTGAGGCTCGCGATCGTCGGCGACGGCTCGAAGCGCGAGGCGCTGCAGCGGCTCGCGGCGGAACGCCGTCTCGGCAACGTGCGATTCCTGCCCTACCAGCCGAAAGAGCGGCTGCACGATTCGTTCGCCGCGGCCGATGCCTTCGTCGTGTCGTTGAAGGCCGGGCTCGAAGGGTTCATCGTGCCGAGCAAGCTGTACGGGATCCTCGCCGCCGGCCGGCCATATGTCGCCGCCACCGATCCGAGCTGCGAGCCGGCGACGATCGCCACCCGCGAGCGGTGCGGCGTCGTCGCCGCGCCCGGCGATCCCGATGCGCTCGCGGCGGCGATCGCCGTACTTCACGACGATCCGCAGGCGACGCGCGCGATGGGCGAGCAGGCACGACGCGCCGCCTGGCAGTACGACCGCCGCGTCGCGGTGCGCGCCTACCGCGGCCTGTTCGCGCAGATGGCTCCCGTCCGCGGAGTCGCCGCGTGATCAAGCGGGTGTTCGACTGCGCGCTGGCGGGCGCCGGGCTGGTCGCGTCCGCGCCGGTGTGGCTGGTGCTGGCGATCGCGATCAAGCTCGAGGACGGCGGACCGATCGTCTATCGCCAGCAGCGCGTCGGCCGCGGCGGTCGCGTCTTCGCTGCGCTGAAGTTCAGATCGATGGTGCCGGACGCCGAGGCGCGCACCGGTCCGGTGCAGGCGACCGAGAACGATCCGCGGATCACGCGCGTCGGCCGGCTGATGCGCGCGACCGCGATGGACGAGCTCCCGCAGTTGTGGAACATCTTCGCGGGCGACATGAGCTTCGTCGGCCCGCGCCCGCTGCGGCCCGGCGAAGTCGAAGCACGCAGTGACGGCCGGTTCGTGCGGCTCGACGAGATTCCCGGCTACGAGGCGCGGCACGCGGTCCGCCCCGGACTGACCGGCATCGCGCAGGTCTACGCGCCGCGCGACATCGATCGCGCGCGCAAGTTCCGTCTCGATCGTCTGTATCTGAAGCGCGCCGGCTTCTGGTTCGACCTCAAGTTGATCGTCGTGTCGTTCTGGATCAGCGTGCGCGGTGACTGGGAGAAGCGCGACC
>DATFWL010000557.1:0-42831 GCA_035259385.1 Vicinamibacterales bacterium
TTGCAGTCGACGCAGATCTTGATCACCCTGGCGCCGAACAGGATGTTCTGCCGAACCGCCTTGACGATCTCGTCCGGGGTGTCGGCGTCGAGATATTCCGGATAGACGATGCTGTGGTCCTTCGCCATCTCCGGCGGCGGAGAGAACTGCCCTCCCATGCCGCCGATGATGATCCCGGAATTGATGATCGTCGGACCCGGCAGCCATCCCTGATCGATCGCCTGCCGCAGGGCGCTGTCCGCGTAATTGCCGTTGTTGCCGAGATCGCGCACGACGGTGAAGCCCGATGCCAGCATCTGCATGCCGTTGGAGGCCGCCTCGATGGCGCGCAGCGCCGTCGACTCCTGCACGTAGGTGTAGTAGTAGACGTTGCTCTCCGGCTCGGGCTTGTAGGTGAGCGCGAGGTGATTGTGCGCGTCGACCAGCCCTGGCATCACCGTCATGCCAGAGAGATCGATCACCTGGGCGCCCGCCGGAATGGCGACGTTCGGTCCGACGTCGCGAATCTTGTTGCCCTCGACGACGATGACCTGGTTGGTGAGGATGCGGCCGGCTTCGGGATCGAGAAGGCGGCCCGCGCGAATCGCCGTCACCGCGGCCGGCGCCGGCTGTTGTGCGGCGATCGGTGCCACGGCGATCGACAGCGCGAGACACGTACCGGCCGCGACGCGCGCGGATAGCTTCAGCATGGCGCTGAAGCTATCCCGGCGGCCCCGTCAAAAGCAACCCGGGGCAGCGGCGAACTGCGATGGGTGTGCTACGGCTCCGATGTCGTCGAGACGCGGCCGCCGGATTGACGGGTGAACTTATTGAACCAACTCATCATGTAGAGCTGCGTGCGCATGTAGTTCGACGGCTTGGAGCCGGTACCGTGGTATTCGTCGTTGAACTGCAGCAGCTTCGTCGGTACGCCTCGCACCTTCAGCGCGGCGTAGTACTCCTCGGTCTGCGGCATCGGCGTGCGCCGATCGAGAACACCCGTCATCAGCAGCGTCGGCGTCGTCACCTTGCCCACGGACATCAGCGACGAGTGCGACAGCCAGTCCGACGGATCCTCCCAGAATGGTTTCTTGAAGAAGCTGTAGGTGAACAGCGGGATATCCGTATGACCGGCCATGCTGAGCCAGTCGGTGACCGGGCACCGCACCGCCGCTGCCGCGAAGCGATCCGTGTGGCCGATCACCCAGCTCGACAACACGCCGCCGCCGCTGCAGCCGGACACGTACATCCGCGTCGTATCGATGTACCCGCGGCCCACCACCAGATCGACGCCAGCCATCAGATCGTCGTAGTCGGGTCCCGGATAGTTGTGGTCGATGCCGTTGATGAACTCGCTGCCGTACCCCGTGCTGCCCCGCGGGTTCGTCACCAGCACGACGAACCCGTTCGCGGCGAAGTTCTGGAACATGTAGTTGAAGCCGACGTTGTAGTTGCCGAAGGGCCCGCCATGGATCTCCAGGATCAGCGGGTACTTCTTCGACGCGTCGAACGACGGTGGCTTCACGATCCATCCCATCACCTTGGTGTTGCCGGTCGAGGTGTAGGTCACCTCGTCGATCTTCGCGAGCTGCATGCCCTGGAGCACGTCGCCGTTGACGTCAGTGAGCGTGGTCACCTGGCCGGGCTGACGAAGATTCACCTTCACCACATCCTGCGGATGGCTGAGATCCGACGACACACCCGCCGCCACCAGCTCCTTTGACATCGAGTCGAACGAGAGCATGCGTCGCCCGGTGGTGATCGGCTTGACGCCGCCGACGATCGACGCGAGCTGCACGTTGCGGGCGCCGCTGTCGTCCGCGTCGAAGTAGACGCCGCTGCCGTCCGGCGCCCAGCGGATGTTGATCGGATCGCGATCGTAGTCCGCGCTGATCTTGCGCATGTCGCTGCTGCCGCCGGAGAGCGGGATGACGAAGAGATCGCTGACGCTGTGCGACCGCCCCGTCGGTGCGTGACCGCTGAAGGCGACCGTCCGGCCGTCAGGCGACACGGCGGGCCGTCCCCAGTTGCCGGGCTTCGTCACCAGGTCGCGGATCGTGCCGCTCGCCAGCTCGACGGCGTAGAGCTGCGACGCTTCGTACATCTTGTCGGTGTCCGGCGACCGGTTGCCGTCGAACACGATCGACGTGCTGTCCGGCGTCCAGTCGATCGAGGCGCCGCCGCGGAGCTCACCAGCGCCGACGTTCCACTTGCCCGACGTCAGCTGGCGCGGCGTGCCGCCTTCCGCGGGCACGACAAACAGGTGCGTGTACCCGTCTTCCAGGAACCCGATCTGATCCTGCCGGTAGTGAAGGGTCGAGACGACACGGGGCGACGACGTCCACTTGGCGCCCTTCGGCTCGGGCGGCATGCTGATCGTCCACTTCTCCTGCTCGGGGACGAACGCCGAGAACGCGACCGACTTGCCGTCAGGCGACCAGCGGGCGTTGCGCGGGGCCTCGGTGACGTGCGTGATCTGCGTCGCCGGGCCGTCGGCGTCCACCCACCTCACGAACAACTGCATGCCCTTCGGATCGCCCTCGGCGAGGTACAGCAGCCGCTTGCCGTCGGGCGACCAGCGGGCGTTCGATCCCTTGACGAGGAACCGGTGCTGCGATCCATCGGCGTTGAGGATCCACAGCGCGGATTCCCACTTGTCTTCGAGCCTGTTCACAGCCTGGCGCGTGTAGACGATGCGCGAGCCATCGGGCGAGATCTGCGCGTCGCTCACCCGCTCCCAATCGAGATAGTGCTCGGTCGTCAGGAGCGTAGAGGAGGGCTTCTCCTGCGCGCGCACCCCGGCGCTTGCCATCACTGCCGCGGCAACTGCGGCAGCGAACATCCGACCAGCAGTTCTCATCGCGATCTCTCCTTCAAAAAACGTCTTGCAAACGCGGATACCACGGAACCGAGGCGGCCTGAAAGGCCTCCGACCCCTGACCGCCCTAAACCGCCCATGGGGCCGTCGGCCCCACACCCCCATGGGCCCATCGGCCCCACACACACCTATGGGCCCATCGGTCCCACACTCTTATTGTTGCGGCTGCGAGGTCGACTGCGTCGGCATCGCCTGGCGCAGTCCGCCGAGCGCGGCGCGTCGATTCGGCATCCGCATCAGCGACTGCTCGTACTGCGCGGCAGCCTCCTTCGCGCGCCCGTGATGCTGCAGCAGCATGCCGTACAGCTCGAACGACGGCTTGATCGGTTCGGGCGGACCCGACGGCGGGTCCAGCGTCAACTCGATCTCGGTCGCTTCCTTGATGTTCTTCTCGGCCGCCGCGACGTCCTTCTGCGTGACCGCCACGACCGCCGCGAGCTCCTTTTCCATGATCGCGAACGGCTTGGCGCGGTATGCGTTCGAGCCCGACTCGGCCTGGGTGCGCATCGCCCGCAGCTTGTCGAGCGCGAGGTTTGCCGTCGCCATGTCGCCGAGGTTGGCGGCGCTCACGCCGGCGGCGAACACGTAGTTGGCGCTGCCGTCATAGCCCGGCGCGCCGCCATCCTTGACCGGCGCGGCCGAGAGCGCGAGCTTCTCCCATTTCTCGGTCTCGATCACCTGCCGCGCCTTCATCGACGCGTAGCCGTCGCGGATGCGCGGGTTGTCCAGGTTCCTGTCGGCAACCGCCTTCGCCTGGTCCACGCATTTCTGCGCCTCGTCGAACTTGCCCTGCTGCAGATAGGCGTATTGCAGCCAGCCGAGGGTGTGGAAGTCTTCGCGGCCGCGCGGCAGGTTCTTCTTGTCGGCGAGATCGACCGCCGCCTTGTACGCGACCACGTTCGACGCGACGACGTCGTCCCACATGCCGAGCTGGACGAAGATGTGCGACGGCATGTGCAGCGCGTGCGCGGCGGAGGGCGCGATCTTCGAATAGGCGCGCGCCGCCGGCAGCGCCAGGATCGCGTGATCGGGATCGTCGAACGCGTGAATGATGAAGTGCGCCGCGCCCGGATGCTGCGGGTGACGCTGGACCACGTCGAGGACCAGGGCGGCGGCCTGCATCGCGTTGCGGGTCGTCTTCTCGCCCGGCCGCGCCGTGCCGAGCAGCGACAACGCGTACATCACCGAGATCTCGTCGTCCTGCGGATACTTCGCGTGCATGCGTCCCATCGCCTGCGAGTACGCGATGTCGCGCGCGAGCTTGTCGCCGTTGCCGAACAGCACGTCGGCCGCTTCGATGAGCTCACGCTCCTTGCCGGCTGGCGCTTTTGACGCGCGTGCCGCCGCCGTGGGAGCAAGCCGCTCCAGCACCTTGCGCGCCGAGGCGAGATCCTGCTCCGCCCACAGCGGATGGTTGAAGCTCATCGCCTCGCCCCAGTACGCGAGCGCGAACGCCGGATCCGCCTTCTGCGCCTCGCGGAATGCGTCGGCGGCGATGTCGAACTCGAAGTTGTAAAGGGCTTTGGTCCCCACCAGAAACGGCGCCTGCGCGGCCGGCGTCGCGGACGTGGGGAAATTGATCGTGCCGAGTTCCACAGCCGGCGCCTGGGCGCTCACCGTGTGTGCCGGCGGCGCGAGCGCGACCGCCGCAAGCAGGCAGACGCCGGCAGAAAGACGCGAAACCTTCATCACACACCTCCCAAGGCAGGGGTCATTCTAAACCGAAGGTGATCGTCGCCGCCTACGGCTGTGGCGCCGGCAAACGTGTGTAGACTCCCCCGCATGATGGCGGCCATCCGGCCCGCGACTTCCGACGATGCCGGTCCGATCTGCGACATTCACAACCAGGGAATTGCCGATCGGCTCGCGACGCTGGAGACGGTCCTGCGCACGCCCGACGGCACCCGCGCGTGGCTGGCTGAGCGGCGGCCGCGGTATCCGGTAATCGTCGCAGACCTGGACGGCGTGGTCGTCGGCTGGGCCAGCCTCAACCAGTTCAATCCACGCGCGGCGTACGATCGGGTGGCCGACTTTTCCGTCTACGTCGCCCGCGATCGGCGCGGCCGCGGCATCGGAGCCCAGCTGCTCGACTCGCTGGTCTCACGCGCGCGCACGATCGGATTCCACAAGATGGTGCTCGCCGCGCTCGCCCGGAACGAGGCGGGGATTGCCTTGTATGTGCGCGCCGGGTTCACCCATGTCGGGATCTATCGCGAGCATGGACAGCTCGACGGCCGATGGGTGGACGTCGTCATCATGGAGAAACTCCTCTAGCCCGGGCGTGGCCGGTCGGGCAGTCGCGAGCGGCACCGCGGCGCCGTCAGATCTCCAGCTGCATGCCGATCTCGACGACACGATCCGCGGGAACCTGGAAGAAATTGGTGGCGCGCCGCGCGTTGCGCGACAGGAAGATGAACAGCTTGTCGCGAAACGCCGACATGCCGATGCCGTCGTTGGCAAGCAGCGTCAGGTCGGCGAGATAGAACGTCGTGTCGTCCTCGGACCAGCGGAGGCCGTGCTCGCGCGCGAGCCGCAGCGCCGCCGGCACGTCGGGGGTCTCCATGAAGCCGAAGCGCGCGATCACGCGGTAAAAGCCGCTCGACACCGCCTGCACGTCGATGGCTTCGGTGTCGACGCGCGTCGGCGTGTTCAGCATCGCGACGGTCAGCAGGATCACCTGTTCGTGCAGCACCTTGTTGTGGGTCAGGTGATGCACGAGGATCGGCGGCGCGCCCTCAGGGCGGGCGGTCATGAACACCGCCGTGCCCGGAACCCGCACCGGCGGCTGCTCCTTGATCCTCCGGAAGAACGCGTCGAGCGGAACCTCCGCCCGGTGCAGCCGCTCGACGACGAGCTCGCGGCCGCGCTTCCACGTCGACATCACGCCGTAGACGATCCCGGCGACCAGCAGCGGAAACCAGCCGCCGTATTCGATCTTGATCAGGTTGGCGCCGAAGAACACCGAGTCGACGCCGAGAAAGATCGCCGCCAGGAGACCGGCCGACCAGACGCTCCATCCCCAGCGCTCACGCGTCACCACGTAGGCGAGCAGCGTCGTGATCACCATCGTCGTGGTGACGGCGATGCCGTACGCCGCGGCGAGGTTCGTCGACGACCGGAAGCCGAGCACCAGCCCGACCGTCGCGATCATCAGCAGCCAGTTGATCTCGGGGATGTAGACCTGGCCCCGCTCGTGCGCCGACGTGTGCTGGATGTCGAAACGGGGCGAGTACCCCAGCTGAATCGCCTGCTGCGTGAGCGAGAAAGCGCCGGAGATGATTGCCTGTGATGCGATGACCGCCGCCACGGTCGCGAGCCCGACCAGCGGATAGAGTCCCCACGACGGTGCCAGGTTGAAGAACGGGTTGACGCGCGCCTCGCTGTTCTCGAGCAGCAGCGCGCCCTGGCCGAAATAGTTGACGACCAGCGTCGGCAGCACCAGCGAGAACCACGCGATGCGGATCGGCTGCGGGCCGAAGTGTCCCATGTCGGCGTACAGCGCCTCGGCGCCGGTGATCGCGAGGAACACGGACCCGAGCGTGACGAACGCTCCGACGCGGTGCACCGCGAAGAACTCGTACGCGTGCCACGGGTTCAGCGCCGACAGCACGTGCGGATTCCGGACGATCGGCGCGATGCCGAGGATCGCCAGCGTCACGAACCAGACGATCATGATCGGTCCGAAGATCGAGCCGATTCCGGTGGTGCCGCGGTTCTGCATGACGAACAAGGCGATCAGGATGATCACCGTGATCGGCACGATGATCGGCTCGAACACGTGCGTCGCGACGCTGAGCCCTTCGACCGCGCTGAGCACCGAGATCGCCGGCGTGATCATGCCGTCGCCGTACAACAGCGCCGCGCCGAACAGCCCGATCGCGATCAGCGCGCCGTGCGCGTACGGCCCGGCGGCGCCGCGCACCAGCGCGACCAGCGCGAGGATGCCGCCCTCACCGCCGTTGTCGGCGCGCATGACGAACAGCACGTACTTGATCGACACGGTGATCACCAGCGACCAGAAGATCAGCGACAGCACGCCGAGGACGTTGACGGTGGTCACGGGGATGGCGTGAGTGCCGGCGAAGCACTCGCGCATCGCGTAGAGAGGACTGGTCCCGATGTCGCCGAACACCACTCCGAGGGCCGCGAGGATCAGAATGCCAAGGCGCGAGCGCCGATCGGTCGTCACCCCCGTATAGTACAGTCTCTCTGTTGCGCATCGCAGTGTTCGCGCCGTACGACCTCGCGCGCCCCGGCGGCGTCGCGACGCACATCCGCGCGCAAGCCCGGGCGTTGCGCGCGAGGGGACACGAGGCGTCGGTGTTCGGTCCCGCATCCGCGCCGCTTCGCGACGGCGAACGCGCGCTCTCGTCCGCGGTCGCGATCACCTTCGGGGGGACGGAGTCCGGCCTCGGCCTCAGCCCCTTGGCAGCTCGCGCAGTCCGTGCTCTGTTTCGCCGCGAGCGCTTCGACGTCGTCCACGTGCACGAACCGCTGACGCCGCTGCTCCCGTGGTTCGCGCTTCGCGCCTCACCGGCGCCGCTCGTCGGGACGTTTCACGTGCACCGTGAAGAGGGTCACCGTCTGTACCCGGTCGCGCGGCGCCTTCTCGCTCCGCTCGTCGCGCGCGTGTCCCGGCGGATCGCCGTGTCGGAAGCGGCGCGGCAGACCGTCGCGGCGCATTTTCCCGGCACCTACGACATCGTGCCGAACGGCGTCGACGTCGACGTCTTCCGGGAGCCGCGGCCGCGGCCTGCCGCAATGCGCGGCGGTCGGAACGTCGTCTTCGTCGGCCGGCTCGAGCCGCGCAAGGGTGTCGAGCATCTCGTCGACGCGATGGCGCGCGTGCGACCGCGGCATCCGGACGCGCGCCTGGTCGTGGTCGGCGATGGTCCGGCGCGATCGACGCTCGACTCGGCCGCGCGCGCCGCAGGCGTGGAGGCCACGTTCGTCGGCCGCGTGGACGATGCGGAGTTGCCCGGCTACTTCCAGTCGGCCGACATCGTCTGCTCGCCGGCAACCGGGGGCGAGAGCTTCGGGATCGTGCTGCTCGAAGCGCTGTCGTGCGGGACGCCGATCGTCGCGACGCAGATCGACGGCTATCGGGCGCTGGTTGGCGATGCCGCCTGCGGCCGCCTCGTGCCGCCGGGCGACGCGCCGGCACTCGCCGCCGGGATCGACGAGATGTTGTCGAACGAGGACGAGCGCCGCCGCTGCGGTGCGCGCGGACTCGCGGTCGCGCGCGCCTACGACTGGGCGGTCATTGCCCGGCGCCTCGAGACGATTTACGAAGAAGCTCTGGATTCCACACGCGATCGCGCTCGACGAGGTACGACCACGTGTTGACCCATTCCGTCACCTGCGCCGCCGTCGGCATCGCCCGGTCGACTGCGCCGGGCCGCGCCTGAAACGACGGACGAATCTCCGCGCCGTTGGGCGATCGCGCGTCCACGAACACCGAATACCCGCCGCACTCCAGCCGCACCCCGCCGGGACGAACCGCCAGCGTGCGCCGCGGCGCCGATCGCGGCGGACCGAACAGGTCGGTGCCCACCGCGGCGGTCGGCCGGTCGTCGCCGACCATCGCGAGAATCGTCGGCAGGATGTCGACGTGACTGGCCGGTTCTGCGATGCGCTGCGGCCCGGTGCTGCCGCCGCCGTTCACGATCAGCGCCGTCCACTCGTTGTCGTTTTCGGGCAACCCTGACGTTTTCCGCAGGTTCGTGTAGAACGAGTGGTCGCCGACGACGATCGTCGCCGTCTGAGCCTGCCGGGTGCGGGCCGCGAGCATGTCGAGCAGCGCGCCGATCTGGCGATCGGTGTAGTGCAGGACCTGCCGGTAGCGTGTGCCGAGGCCTGCGCGCTCGGGCGCCTCCTGCTCGCCGGCATCGGAAGGCAGGCGGAACGGATAGTGCGTGCTGTAGGTGGACACGAACAGGAAGAGCGGGTTTGCTGCGGCAACGGCGTCGTGACGCCGGATCTCCGCCATCGCGCGCGACACGATGTTGCGATCGGTCGCCTCGCTGCCGCTCGCGACCAGATCGCTCACGCCGGCGTACCAGCGCCGCAGCCAGCGATCCTGGTTGTCGAAGTGCGGATCGGCGCCGACGTAGATCGTGTCGTAGCCGAGGCCACGCAGCCGCCCCGGCAGGCTGTCGAACTGAGTCCCGGAGAAATCGGTGATGATTTCCTTCCGCCGATGCGGCCACGCGGACGCGTGAAACGACAACACCGATGGCGCGCTCGGAAACGCGTTCGACAGGTACGACGTGAAGACCGCGCTTCGCGCCGCCAGCGCATCGAGATTCGGCGTCACGCTTTCTTCCCGGCCGGTGATCACGCTCAGTTCCTCGGCGCGCAGGCTTTCGACCATGACGACAACGATGTCGGGCCGCGGACGCGGCGACGGCGGCGAGTGCGCTGGCGCGTAGGCGAGCGGGTACTGCGGGCTGACCCACTCTGCTCCGGGCGGCAGGCCCACGAGCGCTCGCAGGTCCGCGATCGCCTCGGGTTCCGGCACGTCGAGCGACGTGTGATCGAGCCCCAGGTACTCGAGCGCGAATGCGGCCTCGATCGGAGGCGGCGGGATTGCCCACGGCGCGAACGCCGTGATCCAGGCAGCCACCAGTCCGCCGGCGACGAGCAGCGCCGATCGGGTGGGCGCCGGCGATGGAGCGGCGCGCGGGCCGTCGGTGGACGCCGCGCGCATCATCCAGAACGTGAGCGCGGCGAATGCCAGGATGCCGATCGCGGTAACGGGCCAGTTCGCCCGCAGCGGTTCGAGGAACTCGTTCGACGTCACGACCTGCAGGCCGCGAAACGTGCGGAACACCGTCGGCGTCAGCGGCGCGCCCGTGATCGACGAGACCGTGAGGTCTGCCTGGCCGGCGATCATCAGTCCGGCAAACGTGGCGCAGGCGGCAATCGAGATCGCCCGCCGCCATCGCGGCGCTGCCGCGCATGCGAGCAGGAACGCCGCGACGATCGCGGTGAGCACGCCCACGTGGGACGCCAGCGCAGGCAGGAACAGCGCCAGCCGGCGGCCGATCGAAACGTCAGGCTGCAGGATGTAGCGATGGGTCAGCCCGGCGGCGCGAAACGCGATCAACGCGAGGCCGGCGCGGACCACGGGATGACGGCCCAAGGCCCCATTGTAGGTCGGGCCGGAGTGTAGGACCGATCGGCCCCACCCAACCCACCCCATGGGCCCATCGGTCCTACACTCCAGACCGTGCGACCCGCTCGGCCACAGTATGATCGCCTGATTGTGTCGTTTGTCCGCGCGGTCGGCGCCGCGCTCGCGCATGCGCGGCCCCTCCTGGTCGCCGTCGCCGTCGCACTGCACCTCGGCGGTCTGCTCGTCACCGGCGAGCGCTGGCGGCTCGTCGTCGTTGCGCTCGGCGGCCGCCTGACGCTCGCCCGCTCCACGCTCATCAACCTCGCGGGCATCTTCGTCCGCAATGCGACGCCGACCACCGGACTCGGCGGCGACGCGAGCCGGATTGCGCTGCTGCGGGCGGAGGGCATCGGGCTCGCGCAGGCGGCCGCATCCTTCGTTTACGTCCGCGTCGCCGAGTTCCCGGCGATGGCGGCGGTGGTCCTGCTGGCGCTGCCGACCCTGGGTACGACGGCCGTGCGCTCGTCGCGCGGCATCGCGATCGCGATCGCTATCATCATCGTCGCGCTTGCCACCGCATCGGCCGCTCGACACCGGTTGCGCGCGCACCTGGCCGCGCTGCGTGAGCGAAGCGCAGGTGTGCGCATCGGCGGGAGCGCCGCAGCCAGCGCGGTCGCCTACGCCTCGCTGGCGCAGTTGGAGACGATCGTGCGGCAGATCGCCGTCGCGGCGGCGTTCGGCGTGCCGCTGACGATCACGCAGTCAGCGGCAGTCACGGCCCTGACTATCGCCGGCGGCCTGGTCCCGACCGTCGGCAGCGTCGGCGCAATCGAGGGCAGCATGGTTGCGGGGCTGATGATGTGCGGCGCGACGGCAGACACCGCCGTCGCGATTACCATCGTCGAGCGGGCGATCTCCTACGGATTGAGCACCGCGCTCGGCGCCGCATCGCTCGCCGTGCTCGGCGGCCGCGCCATCCTGCGGCTCGCGGCGGACCGCGACGGGAATGCCGTCACCGCCGGCTGACGATCCGATCGACATCGTCTACACGTGGGTTGACGATGCGTGGCCCGGCTATCTCGACATGCTGCGCCAGCACGCGTCGACGCGGCACGATCTCAATCCAAACCGGACGCGCGACAACCTGCAGGTGCTGAAATACAGCCTTCGATCGCTTGCGAGGTTCCTGCCGTGGGCGCGGCGCGTGTATCTCGTCACCTGCCGGCCCCAGGTGCCGTGGTGGCTGAAGGCGTCGGCGGTCACGCTGGTTCACCACGACGAGTTCATCCCGCGCGAGCATCTGCCGACGTTCAACTCGTTCGCGATCGTCGCACACCTGCATCGGCTGCCAGGCATCGCGCGTCGGTTCGTGTACGTCGAGGACGATCGGCTGTTTGGACGTCCCGTGCAGCGATCGGACTTCTTCGCCGCGGACGGCCGAATCCGCATCTACGAAGCGCTGCGCGGAACGCCGCGCGGCGGAAGGCGGAACGCGAGCGGCGTGAGCCCGTGGAATCTCGCGCTCGCCCGCTCGAACGCGCTCCTCGACGTTCGATTCGGATCGACGCGGCGGGGGCAGCTCAAGTTCGCGCCGCTGGCCGTGGATTGCGAATCGTGGATTGACATGGAGCGGACGTGGCCGGAGGCGTTCGCGCACACCGTGGCGAGCCGATTCCGCGCGGCCGGCGACGTCGCGCCCGAGCACCTCTATCCATACTTTCTGCTGGCGACCGGCCGTGCGGTGCGGGTGCCGCGTAGTACGATCGCCCGGCATGCGTGGTATCAGCCGTTGAACAACGTCGTCGCGCTGCAATGGATCGGAATGGCGCGACTCCGATGGTTCGCGCCGGCATTCGCGTGCCTGAACGACAATTTCGGCGCGAAGCCGTCTCCCGGTGCGATCGCGGTGGTCACGCGCGCGCTCGATCGCTGGTTTCCGGCGCCGTCGCCGTTCGAGGTTCCCGATGGCTCTTTCGTCTGACGAGTTGCGCGCGTTCGAACGCGACGGATTCGTCGTCGTTCGGGGCGTGTTCAGCGCGAACGAGGTGGCCGACTACGTCGGCGCGATCGAGGCGCTGGCCAGCCGGCCGCCCGAGGTCGGGCGCCAGATGGTCTACTTCGAGAACAGCCAGACGATCCCGAGGACGCAGGTCCTGTCACGCATCGAGGCGTTCGTCGAGTACGACGAAACGCTGTCGCGGGTCGTCTTCGATCCGCGGATCGTCGGGTCCACAGCGGCGCTGCTCGGCGCCGACGCCGTGCTGTTCAAGGACAAGATCAATTTCAAGCTGCCCGGCGGCAGCGGCTTCACGCCGCATCAGGATATCCAGGCGGGCTGGGACACCTACGCGCCGTACTTCATCTCAGTGCTCGTCGCGATCGACGAGAACACGGTCGGCAACGGCTGCCTCGAGCTGGCGGCCGGTCATCACGGCCGCGGCCTGATCGGACGCCGATGGGAACCGCTCGACGGCGACGAGCTCAGCGGCCTGGAGTTCGTGCCGTATCCGATGGCGCCGGGCGACGTCGCGTTCTTCGACTGTTTCACGCCGCACCGTTCGCAGCCGAACCAGACCGACCGTCCGCGTCGAAACCTCTATCTGACGTTCAACCGCGCGACTGACGGCGATTTCCGCAAACAGTACTTCGCCGACAAGCGGAAGAGTTTTCCGCCCGATTACGAACGCACCCCCGGCGTCACCTATACGTTTCGCGTCTGAGCGCACGCGCATGGGCGCGGCCTTTCAGCGGCGACGCACCACGCCGTGGCGCCGCCTACGTCCACTGCATCGACGACACTCGTGCGTAGTGACGTTCGTCGTCGATCTCGCCCCACTGGAGATCTGGAACGACGACGACGGCGACCGGATGGCGCCTGGCGACCGCGACGAGCGCTCCGGTTTCGTAGTCCATGCGGCCGTGACCGTGGGCCGCGACGAACGCGGCGAACTGCTCGCGCATCGCGACCGCGGCGTCGGCGGACAGACGAGTGACGCCGACGAACTCGCCGACGCTCGACGGCAGATCGTCTCTGCGCTTGCTCATCGCGCGCAACCGGCCGTCCACCGCGTGCACCCAGACCTCGTCACCCGCCTGCGTCGGTCCGGACACGAGCGTGGCGAGCTGGAGCGGCGGCGCAAGGATTGCCGTCAGCGCACGCCGCTCGTAGAGGATGTCGCTTTCCAGGAGCAGCATGTCGCCAGTGCATCCCGAGTCGAACGCCGCCGCGAACGACGCCATGCTGCCGGCCGTCACGTACTGCTCGTTGATCACGAGACCGACGCGTGGGTGCTCGCGGCAGAACTGCCCGTACTGCTCCGACAGGTGACCCGCGACGATCGTCACGTCGCCGATGCCGGCCTCACCCAGCAGTCGCACCGACCGCGCCACGAGCGTCTCGCCGCCGATCTCGATCAGACCCTTCGGCCGATCGCCGATCATCGATCGCAGCCGGATCCCCTGTCCGGCGGCGAGGATTACCGCGCGCATGCGGCGCGAAAGCGTGTGGTGATGTCGGCTGGAGACCGCTCGACCCGGCCGATGCCCGCGACGTTCTGTCGATCGACGACGACGAGCAACATCGACGGTCCCGGGTCGTCGAACCACGAGCCGAGCGCGCCGCGGAGCTGCTCCGCGTCGGTGACACGAGCAGTACGGCGGTACCCGGCCGCGCGCGCCATCTCCTCCAGCGGCACGCGATCGGAGATCGTCCGTTGATTCCCCGTCGATCCGTGCGCCGCGTTGTCGAACACGACGTGATGGAAATTCGCCGCGCCGCTCGCGGCGACGCTGGCGAGGCCGCCGACGTTCATCAGGACGTTGCCGTCGCCGTCGAAGACGACGACCGTCCGCGCTGGTTGGACCAGCGCCACGCCCAGGCCGATCGCCGACGCGAGACCCATCGACCCGATCATGTAAAAACGGGTCGGCGCGTCGGACCGCGTGTAGAGCTCGCGGCTGATCATCCCGTTGCAGGCGACGACAAGCGCCTCGGGATCGAGCGCTGCGGCCACCTCGGCGACGGCATCGGCTCGCATCATCGATCGAGAATTCCCTTTGGCACCACCAGCGCAACCGGCCGGCGGGTCTGCCGGAGCGTCTCGGTGAGCGATCGCAGCTGCGCGTCAATCGACGGCGGATCGAAGACCTCGAAAGGAATGTCGAGCAGCCGCAGGAGCGGGGCCGTGACGCGGCCCATGATCGCGTGCTCGGGCGCGTCGCGCCCGTCCTGCCCGCGCCAGCTGACGACGATCAGCGCCGGGATGTCGTAGATCTGGTGCAGCGAGACGATCGCGTTGACGCTCACGCCGAGACCGCTGTTCTGCATCAGCACGACCGGCTGGCGGCCGCCGAGATAGGCGCCCGCCGCGAGGCCGAGCGCCGCGTCCTCGCGAACCGCGCTCACGTATCCATATCGCGGCTCGGCGTCGAGGACGCGCGTGACGCTCTCGAACAGCGAGCACGGGACGCCGGTGAAGAAGTCGTAGCCGTGGCGCTCGAGCAGGTCGAGAAACTGCCTACCCAACTTCAGACCACGCGCGCCGGTAGTCGTCGAAGGTGTCGACTTCGAGCCACCCCTGATAGACGCCGACCGACGCGACCGGGTGGCCGCGCCGAATCACCTCGTGCAGCAGGTCGGTGAGCTTTGCGGTCCTCAGCGACAGCGACTCGTGAACCGGGACGGCATCGTCCCGGGCGCGCAGCTCCCGGTAGACCTCGCCGAGAATCTGGCAGCCGCGCGCCGACAGCTTGGCCATCCCGATGAACTCCGCGGTCGCGCCGGCAGGATCGAGCCGCGCGCCGATGGCGGTGACGCGGACCATCTGCTCGTCGGCGAGGAAGCGGCGATGCCGGCGCGGCGCCGGCGATTCGACGACGAGATCGGCGCCGCTCGCCTCCCGGCCCGCGTGCGTGTCGGGCCACGACCGATCGCAGGCAATCGTGATGTCGTCCGCGCTCTCGAGCAGCCGATCGAGGATGTGGCGGTCGAACAGGATGTCGCCGTAGAGCACCACGACGGGACCGGCGAGCTCGGCGCCGGCCTGCAACAGGCTTTCGATCTCGCCGCTCTCCTCGAACGCGTCGTTGTCGTAGTAGCGGACGTTCGGCAGGTTCACCTGCTCCTTTTTGTAGCCGCGAACCACCGCGATCTGGCGCACGCCGCTCTGCTGCAGCGTATCCACCTGCCGCGCGAGGATCGACTTGCCCTTCACTTCGAGCATCGCCTTCGGCCGATCCGACACCAGCGGCATCAGGCGCTCGTCGTAGCCGGCGGCGAGGATGACCGCCTTCATCGATTCGCCCTCGACCGGCAGGTAGTCGTGCTCGCGGGACTTCATCGCGCCGAGATTGACCAGCCGGTACACCTCCGCCAACGGCACGATGCGATCGTCAACCGCCGACGCGCGGCCCGCTGTTCGCAGCTCCGCGAGCGTCTCCTGGACGGCGCGAATCGACGCGCGCAATCCGTGGTTCGCGAAGATGACGATCTTGAAGCCGATGCGCGCGAGCTCGTCCACCGCCACCGTGGCATATGTCGTCGGCACGCAGACCAGCGGCGCGAGGCGATCCCACTGCTCGGCGAATCGCGCGATGTCGTCGACGGTCGCCTGATTCGAGTGAATGAGGATCGCGTCGGCGCCGGCGTCGGCGTAGGCGCGGCCGCGCCGCAGCGCCTCGTCCAGGCCCCAGCCGGCAATCAGCGCCTCGGTGCGCGCGATCACCACGAACTCCGGGGTCGCGCGCGCGCCGACGGCCGCGCCGATCTTCAGCGCCTGCTCGTCGACATCGGTCAGCAGCCGCTTCACGCCGGGATAGAAACTGCATCGCTTCGGAAACACGTTGTCTTCGATGCAGATGCCGCCGACGCCGGCGCGCTCGAAGCTCTCGACGGTTCGTATCGCGTTGATGGCGTTGCCGAAGCCCGTGTCGCAGTCGGCGACGACCGGGATGCCGACCGCTTCGGCCATGCGCCGCGACGCGTCGAGCGTCTCGGTCATGGTGAGAATGCTGGCGTCGGGAACGGCGTGGCTCGCGCTGATCTCGAACCCGCTCGCCCAGACGCCGTCGAAGCCGGCCTCCTGGACGAGACGCGCGCTCAAGCCATCGTGGGCGCCGGCGAGGACAATCGGAGAAGGTGACGCGAGCAGTCGCCGCAGCGCAGCGCCTCGAGGTGCAGACATGGCGGATTGGCCACGATACCACAGTGGTTTACGGCGCCTGCCGCCGCCTACTGCGCGGCCGGAGCGCATCGATACAGCCGGAATGGTCCCCGGACACCTTCATCGTCGGCGAGGGTGCGATTCGCGTCGCGAGCGTCGAGCGCGCACGACGAGGCGGCTGGCGAACTCACGGCGACGCGGTCCGGGTAGTCCTGCGGACGCGACGAAGCCATCCAGACCCAGAGCGTCGGCGGCAGCCGCGCGTGCGCGGCAGTGAATCGCGACCAGAACACATCGGGGTCGGAGTCGCCCGGAATGAACGTCGGGTAGCGATCGCTGCGGCGGATGAAGAGGAATTCGGCGTCAGGCCGCCGCTCAGTCTGGGCGGCAAGCTCGCGCAGGAACGTCAGGCCGACGACCGTCTCGTGATAGCTCGCTTCGCCGATCGTCACGAGCGCGGGGCCGGATGTCGCGGCGCGAACGATCGCGGCCACCTCGCGCGGCCTGGTCGGCTTCGGAAACTCTCTGCCGCCGACGAGCAGCAGACTGTTGGCGGCCCCGAGCGCGAACACCACCGCGGTGACCCACGCCCGCAGCCTCGCGAGCACGGCGCCAAACAGCCCGATCAGCGCCGGGTAGTAGACGAAGTGATAGCGGTACTCGCCGGCGAGATTCTTGTGTTGAAGCGCCGAGGCGATCCACAGGAGGCCAACGGTGATCGCGACCAGCCACGCCATCGCGGCGGGGGCAGGACGCTTCCGGTCGCGCGTGACGGCCGCGGCGCCAGCGATCAACGTCGCGAGGATCGCCACGCCGATTGCCGCGCGGGCGGCAAGCCACCACACCTGCGGCGAAGCGGTGTCGAGCGGCCAGCCCTGCACCATCGCCTGCCACGCGCGCAGCGTGTCGTAGACGTAGACCCCCGGGTTCGTCTCGCGCATCCAGGCCTGCTCCGGGCTGCGGGCGTGCGCCGCAAATGTCGGCGCCCACGGGAGGAAGGCGGCCGCGATTGCCGCCGTCGACAGCGCCAGCGGCAGGATCGCCGACCGCACCCGACTCCGCATCATCGCCGCAAGCGTGAGGAATTGGGCTGCAATCGACAGCAGCACGAAATAGTGGGCGTAACAACCCGCGATGTTCGCGGCCGCCCATGCGGTCCAGAGCCAGGCGCCGGCCGGCTCGTCGTCCGCAAGGCGTTCGAGAATCGTGACGAGGAGCAGGCATGCCGACGCGACGCAGACCAGCGGCAGCGTGTAGTTCCGCGCCTCCTGCGAAATCATCACCATCAACGGCGACACCGCGGCGAGCGCGGCCGCGATCAGGCCGGCGCGTTTGGACGCCACCGCGCGGCCGAGTCGGAAGATGACCAAGACGGCAACGATTCCGACGATCGCCGCCGGCGCACGGCTCCACCATGCGAGCGACGCCGGCGACGGCGCGTGCAGCGTGAACCATCCGTGCACGAGAACGTAGAAGAGCGGCGGATGGGTATGCTGGACGAGTGGGTCCCGCAATCGGCGCACGACGTCAGCGACGCGAGCCGCCGAGGACAGCGTGAAGAGGTCGGCCACTGTGCTGAGCGGCTGAACACTGCCGATCGGCACGTCCGACGGGCCGCGACCGAGCGCGATCAGAACGGTGATCGCTTCGTCCAGCCAGAGCGCCTTCGAGCCGAGGCGCGCGAAGCGCAGCGCCGCGGCGACGGCGAGAATCAGGGCCAGCGTCCCGGCGAGTCGAGACGATCGATGCGGGTGGCCGGACACGCGCGTGATTATCCTTCGCTGGAGTACGATCCGCGTGTGTCATCGCATGCAGCGCGGGGCGTCGTCCGCGCCGCGCTCGCCATCGCCGCCGCATTGCTGCTGACGCGCCTCTGGTTTCTCGCGCACCGGGCGCTCGACCTCGACGAGTACGAACATGCGCACGCGGCGTGGTCGGTCGCGCACGGTCTGCTTCCGTACCGCGACTTCTTCGAGCATCATCCGCCGCTCCTGTACATCGTGGCGGCGCCGCTGTTCGCGCCGGAGACCGCCAGCGACGCATCGGCCGCGGCCCGTGCACTGATGATCGCGCGCGCCGCCATGTGGCTTGCGACGGTGCTGTCAGTGGCGATCGTCTATCGGCTCGGTGCGGTGATGCGCGATCGCCTCGCGGGGGCGCTTGCCGTCCTGCTCCTGGCCACGTCCAGTCAGTTTCTCGAGTCGATGCTCGAGTTCAGGCCCGACGTCCCGTCAGTGCTTTGCGTGCTCGCGTCGGTCTGGTGTCTGGCCGGCGTCGACGACGAGGCCGACCTTCGCCGGCGGCACGTGCGCGCGGTTGCCGGCGGTGCAGCGTTCGGGGCGGCGCTGCTCTTGACGCAGAAAGCCATCTTCGCGGCGCCAGGCCTTGGACTCGCGCTCCTGATCCGCCGGCGCACAACGTCTCTGACGCTGTTCGCGATCGGCGTGTCGCTGCCGATCGCGGCGACGGCCTGGTGGTTTTACACCCGTGGAGCCTTCGGGCGGTTCTGGTACTACACCGTCACGTTCAACGGCACGTTGAACGCGGACCGGTTCTCGCCGTTTCCGAGGCTGGCGTCGAACATCATCCAGCAACCGGCGATCTACGTTCTCGGCGCGATCGGGATCACGATCCGGCTGAAGCCGGACACTACGCCGACCACGGTCCGGCCAGGGCCCGACACCGCATCACGGCCTCCGGGCAGCATCGGCGACACGGCGGCAGCGTCCGGCCTCAGCCGGACGGTGATCACGTCAACGGCGCTGTCGCTCATCGCGGGCATCTTCATCATCGGCAAGGCCTACGACCAGTACTACACGCTGCTGTTGCCGCTGCTCGCGGTGCTGGGAGGTGCGGTCGCGGCCGCGTCGCTCGACGCCACGCGCCACGGTCCCTCGATCGCCGGCGCAGCGATGGTGATTCTCGCCGCTGTCTCCCTCGCGACCTCCGCCCGCCGCTTCACGCCGATCGAGCCGCAACTCGACGAGATCGCGTTCGTCACGGCGCAGACGAGGCCGTCGGATACATACGTCGGCGGATCGCCCGGTGCGGCGCTGTTCCGTCCGCACGGCTGGTACTACTTCTTCCTGACCGGGCCGTTCGCGTCCGAAGCGGACTATGCCAACCTGCTCGCCGCGCTCGACGCCGGCCGCGTCCGGCCGCGACTCATCGTCCGCGATCGTTACCTCGCTCAACGAGCCCCGCCGGCACTGCTCGGCTACATTGCCGCGCACTATCAGCAGGCGCGCGGCGACGTCTATCTCAGGCAGAGCGAGTACGGCAGCGTCTCGTTGAACACCAGCGACGCGTCGGACAGATTGGACCGGCCCTTCACGAGGTAGCTCGATCGCGCGAGGAGCAGGCAGTCGATCAATCCGGACCTGCCCTTCTCGTAGTTCGAGACGCCGAGCGTCCGATCGAAGTGGATGGCGGCGCCGCCGGCGGACGTGCGGGGCGCATCCTCGACGCAGACGACGTGCTCGTCGCCGATCTCGCGCCGCATGAACTCCACGAAGTCGCGTTCGTCGGTCGCGACGAGCACCTGATAACGGGCCGGGGCAGACTTCGCAATCGCGCGCCGCACCTCGTCGAGATACAGGGCGTACGGCACCGGCGCGATCCGGTAGTCGTTCACGAGACCCAGCGCGCTGTGCGTCGAATCGGTGCCGCGGTAATGAACGCCGACGACGAACGCACCCGGCACGAACGCCGAGGAGACGATGCCATCGACCTCGCATTGGATTTCCGAACGGACTTCGACGTGGGTCCGAACCAGCCGATGCAGATCGGCGCGGCCGACACCGTAGGTCATCGGATAGAGGTACGGCGTCCTGCCGTTGACCAGATCGCAGAATCCGCCGTAACGCCCGTATTTCGCGAGCCGGTGGGTGAGGTGCACTTCGCCGGCCGGCGCCGCATCCCGCAGCCGCAGCTCGGAGCGGGTGAAGAAGTAGGTCCACCAGTTCGGCCCGCGCCGCGGATCGACGTAGAGCGCGCTCCGGAAGTCGATCCGCAGGCCCGCTGCGCCGCGGCGCTCGCCGTAGACCAGCGCGCCGAGCGCGTGGTGAAACTCGGAAAACATGCCGGCCCAGGCCGACTTCTTCCGCAGCCCGCGCCGCGCGTAGAGCACGATGGTCTTGCCGCGGACGTCGGGATCCGGCAGACGGGCGCGGATCCAGTTGCGAATCGCGCGGCTCGTCGAGGGCCGCGGCGTCGCGCCGGGCGCGATCGGCGCCTCGGATCGATACCAGTCCGGGAGCCGGCTCATGGCGCCGTGATCTGCGTCTGCACGAGTTGACGGTAGAACGGCGATCCGTTCAGGAGGTCGTCGTGCCGGCCGGCAGCCACGATCCGTCCGCGGTCGAGCACGACGACGCGATCGACGCTCGCGACCGTCGACAGACGATGCGCGATGATCAGCGTCGTCGGGCGGTACTCGAGCGCGCGCAGCGACTGCTGCACCATCGATTCGAGCTCGGAGTCGAGGGCGCTGGTCGCTTCGTCGAGGATCAGGATCTTCGGCTGGCGCAGCACGGCGCGCGCGATGGCCAGGCGCTGGCGCTGCCCGCCCGACAACTGGACCCCGCGATCGCCAACCGTCGCCGTGAACGCCCCTGGCAGCCGTGCGATGAATTCCGCCGCGGCCGACGTCGCGGCTGCGGCCGTCACTTCCGCGTCGGTCGCGTCCGGCCGGGCGAAGGCGATGTTCTCCGACACGCTGCGCGAGAACAGCGTCGGGTCCTGGAGCACCGTCGCAATCTGCGCGCGCACCCACGCCGGATCGAGCATGCGGATGTCGGTGCCGCCGACCAGCACCCGGCCGGCATCGGGATCGTAGAAGCGCAGCAGCAGGTTGACGAGGGTCGACTTCCCGGCTCCGGAGCGTCCGACGACTGCGACGACCTCGCCCGGCGCGAGGTGCAGATCGACGCCGATCAGCGCATCGACGTCCGGCCGCGTCGGATAGCGGAACTGCACGCCCTCGAACGTCACCGAGGCCGGCAGCGCGGCCGGCCGCGCTCCGCCGGCAATCCGCCGCGACGCCGGCCTCGCGAGGACGTCGAAGATCCACTCGGTCGCGCCGATCGCGCGCAGTGATTCGCTCGCAAAGCGCGTGGCGTTGCGGAAGCCGCGCGCGACCAGCAGCGCGTAGAGCACGAACGAGATCAACGCGCCGGTGGTGAGCCGGCCGCGCACGATCAGCGTGCCGCCGACCCAGATCGCCAGCAATGCGGCGCATTCGCCGGCCACGAACGACACGCCGCCGAGCGCGGAGGCGGCGACGATTTTCCGGCGGGCGATCGCCAGCGCGCGCGCGATGTGGCCGTCGTAGCGCTCGATCTCGGCGTCTTCGCGCGAGAACGCGCGCACCGTGCGGATGCCGCCGACGATCTCGGCCGCGCGCGCCCCGGCGTCGGCCTGCGCCTCCTGCATCGACGCCGACAGGGTGCGGACACGGCGGCCCAGCACCGACACGCCGACGACGATCGGCGGCACCGCCAGCAGGGTCAGGAAAGTGAGCGGCGTCGAGGTGTAGAACAGCAGGCCGGTGCCCGCGATCGCGATCACCGCGAACCGCAGCGCGTCGGCGAATTCCTCGCCGAGCACGAACTGCAGCGGCGGCACGTCGGCCCACAGGCGGGTGGTCAGCGCGCCGGCGTCGCGGCGGTCGAAGAACTCGATGTCCTGCGCGAGGAGCGTTCTGATGGTGTCGCGCCGCAGCCGCGCCGCGACGCGCTCCGCGCCGAGGTTGAAGCAGTAGTCGCGCGCGAAGGTCGAGATCGCCTCGCCGAGCAGGATGACGACGAGGATCAGCGCGAGTTGGTTGAGCCGATCGACGCGGCCGCCCTGGATGCCGTCGTCGATGATCCAACGGATCACGAGCGGGTAGGTGAGGCCGGTCGCGATGCTGAACGCGATGAAGACGCAGCCGGGGAGATACAAGCGCCGCTCGGCCCAGACGAGCCCGAGCACCCGGCGGACCTGCCGGTGCGGCGACGGTTCGGCCTGCTGATCCGCCGTCACCGGACGGCCCTCGCAGCATCCGGCGCGGGGAGCAGTCCGACCGCCCGCAGTTTCGCGTCCACGATGGCTTCGAGCCGCTCGAACTTGCAGCCGGGCTCGATCGGATCGTCCCACTTGTTGTGCCAGTGCCACGCGAATGCGCCGTCGTAGAGCTCGTCGCTGGCGGCGGATCGCTTGAAGGGCTCGAACGACGGATCGGCCTGCCACTCGGTGTTGAAGAACGGCGACGGAAACACCGTGATCCGGTGACCGAGGCCGATGGCCCGCCTCACGTTCTCGCGTCCCCAGTTGTACTTGCCCGGCCTGATCGCGATGAGACCATCGACCAGCGCGCACGCGAACGCGCTGCCCTTGTAGAGGTGCATCAACGCGGGCGCGTAGCGATCGTCGAAGTGGTCCCACTGGTAGACGAATTCCTGATCGAGGAACACACCGAGGCTGCGCAGGAGCACGGTGTCCATGTCGGCGTAGACGCCGCCGTGGTTGTGCAGCACGATGATGCGAAACAGATCGCCGTCACGGTAGACGCGCGCGTCACGCTGCCGGTAGACGCGGGGATGCTGCTCGAGCGGCGTCCCGCGCACCTCGGCCGAGGGATCGTAGGTGCGGAGCGTCAGGTGCGGGAGGAGCGGCTGCAACCACTGGTTGCCCGAGAGATCGCGATCGGACCACAGCGTGAGCGAGCACATCACCCGATCCTGCGTGGCGAGGAACGCCTTCACCGGCAGCGCCTGCTTGCGGCCGAAACGGCGGACGCGCGGCCACCATCCGCCGCTCCGCTCCCGCCAGAACATGTGGAACATCACTGGCTCGGGCGGCGCGATGTCGGGCAGCGCGCGGCAGAAATCCAGCGACTTCCGCCAGTCGTGGTAGAGCGCGTAATGCGTGGCCGTGGAAATCTGAATCAATAGAGGCAGCACCGCGCGTACACCGGCGCCGGCACGTGAAAGCCGATGTAGCGATAGAACCAGCGGTCGCACTTGCAGCGTACGCCGAGTGAGGCCCGCGACTCGTCGGCGAACGCGTAGCCGCCCTTGTGCGCCAGGTACGACAACACCGCCTGATCCTGACGGTGATTCTTCCGCGACGACCCGGCCGGTGCGATGCAGTCGCGATCGAGCGCGCAGCTCCGCCACGGCGCGATCACCGTGTCGTACAGGCGCTGGCGCGCCGCGGCCGGCGCGCTGCCGGTCGCGAAGCCGATCAGCGTGGCATCCGCGTTGCGCCGGTCGGCGTAGTCGTCCGGGTTCGCGCCGATGCGGGCAAACATCGACGGGTGCGTCCATTGACCCATCGTGCCGCTCGATGTGCGGACCCACAGGCCGCCGCTCGTCCGGATCCGTGCCGCGACCGGCGCGAGCTGATGAAAGTACGACCCGGCGTCCGACCACAGCACGTCTTCGCCCTCTCCAGCCGCACGCAGCCGATCGACGACGGCGGCGACGACAACCGGCTTCCAGGCGTACTCGCCGGCATTCACGCTGACGTCGAGGTGCGGCGGATAGGCCGCGTAGTCGAAACTGTGGTACAAGAAGCCCGCCCATCGCGGCAGCGCGCGAACGTCGGCGGCGGTCAGGCCGAGGTCGTAGCACTCGACGCGCGCGTCGAGGCGCCGCAACGACTCGAGCATGTAGCGCAGCGGTCCCGCGTGATTCGATGACGCCGCCGTCACGACGACCACAATCGTGAAGCTTAGGCGATTTCGTGCGCGCGTGCCATCGTGGGCGCGCTACGACATCTGGAACGTCGGCATCGCGACGCTCGATCGGCCGCTCGACGAGGTCGCCGATCTGGTTCCGTTGCGGCACGTCCGCTGGCTCCTGCCGCAGCCGCCGCTGCACTTCGTCGCCGATCCGTTTCCGTATCGCCACCGCGATCGCGACTGGCTGCTGGTCGAGCAGTACGGGCATCCGCACGGCGTCCGCGGCCGAATCGCGCGGATCGATCCCTCGCGCCGCGCCTCACCTGCCGAGCCGACGATCGCGATCGCCCGCGATCGACACCTGTCCTATCCATACACATTCGCCGACGGTGAGCGCACGTACTGCGCACCTGAGATGAGTCAGGAAGACGGGTGCGTGGTGTACGCGCTCGGCGAGGCCGGTGACTGGACACCAGCGCACCACATCCTGCGCGGCACGCGCATCGTCGACGCGACGATCGTCGCGTTCGAGCGGCGCTGGTGGCTGTTTGGCACCGAGCCGCCGCCGCGGCACAACAGCGTGCTGAACGTCTTCTACGCGGACACGGTCGGGGGGCCGTGGACTCCGCACCCGGCAAACCCGGTGAAACATGACCGTGCGTCGGCTCGTCCTGCCGGCCGCCCCTTCCTGCTCAACGGCCGGCTGTACCGGCCGGCACAGGACTGCACCCACACGTACGGCGGCGCGGTGCACCTGATGGAGGTCGTCGCGCTCACGCCAACCGATTTCCGCGAGCGCATCGCGCTCCGGCTGGAGCCCGATCCCGCATGGCCCTATCCCGACGGCCTGCATCACCTCGTCGTCGACGGCACACGCGTCTACTTCGACGCAAAGCGCACGTGCGTGGACTGGCTGCTGTGGATGAAAACGCGCTAGGCAACGGTCACGGCGTCAGCGGCAGAAGCCCGTCCAGCGTCGTGTCGACGCGGCGGCTTGCCGTCAGCGCCGTCGTGACGATGTCCTCGAGAGCCTCGCCGTGCGCGCCGAGGCGGCTCATGAGGCCGGCCTCGCCGGGAAACCGCGCGAGGCCGTCGGTCCAGACCGCTCGCGCCTTCGGCACGTTCTGCAGCCGCACGTAGCCGTCGCCGAGCGCCGTGTAGACGCGGAGCACCAGCGGCTGCGGCGTGGCGGCGTCGATCATCGCGAGCGCGAGCGCGAGATCGCTCACGCCCTTGTCGGCGCGGTGGAAGATGAAGGCGTTGTAGAACAGGTTGATGACACCGCGGACGTAGTAGGCCAGCACCGTCGGACGCATGGCAATCGACCGCGTGAGCGCGTTCATCGCGTCGCGCCCGAGATACAGCCGCCGGATGTCGCCGGCGGTCGGCACCTTGTCCACGTACGAGAACGCGAGGCTGATGTGCACGGCGGGCCCGCCCGGCTTCCGCTTCGCCAGCTTCTCGAACAACGCGATCGACCGATCGAAGGCCTTCTCGCTGATCGCCACCTGACGATAGTCGGCGGCAAGCTTGAGATTCTCCGGCTCGGCGGCGACCGCCTGCTCGAGCGCGGCGATATCGGGGGCCGGCGGCGACGCGGCGACCGCGACGGCGCACGCCAGCACGACCGCCGTCAGCGCGAGACGGCACCCGCCGATCACGTCAGCGCTCGAACCGGAACTGCAGCCGGAGCTGGCGGTACTCGGAGTTATAGAAGCTGCCGAAGGACGGCGACGTCAGGTTGGCCTGCACGTCGGTCGGCAGGAATGCGTTGAACGCGTTATACGCGCGCACCCCGATCCACGGTTCCAGCTTGAACATCCTGAACCGGTGCTCGATTCCGATCTCGGTCCGCGCGTAGGCCGGGAAGCGGAACAGCTCGTTGCGCGGTCCGACGAAATCGAGATACTCGTTCACCGGCGACCAGGGCATCCCGGTGCGCCAGTCGAAGATGCCGAGCAGGAGCCAGCGCGGCGTCGGCATCACGCGGCCGCGCGCGAGGAGACGATGCGGCACGTCACCGGCCAGCGGCGCATACGCGTTCTCGCCGACGATCGGCCACATCACCGCGTCGTAGTAGTTGGTCAGCGCGTTCAGGTCGCCGCGCGCCGTCGAGTGGACGTACGACGCGTTCAGATCGACGGCCGGGCCGTGCGTGAAATGGATGCCGATCTCCTCTTCGCGGTATTTGGATCGGCCGCTGCTCGAGAGCACCAGCGCGCCGACGTTGCGTGCGCGCACCGGATCGACGACCAGCTCGTGATCGCCGGTCCGGTCGATGGCGCCGGCGTGCAGCGACCAGCGCTGGTTGATCCGGTGATCGAACGCGATGTCCCACGTCCGGCTGCGCGGCGTCTCGAGATCCGGCGCGGTCGCGTGCGCGAACCGGATCGGCTGGCCGACGACGGTCTGTCCATCGTCGGCGAATCGCGTGTCGAGCGCGCTCTCGAACTGCTCGAACGCGCCGACCGTCGACGGCGTGCGTTCGTAGAACAACCCGAACCCGCCGCGCACGATCGACGCGCCGGCGTCGTCGAGGAGGATCGCCGTGCCGACGCGTGGCGTGACGTTCAGACGATCGACGACGCCGTCGCGATCGAGCCGGCCGCCGAACTCGAGGTACCAGCGTCCGTTGGGCTGAAAGCGGTCCTGCGCGAACAGGGCGATGTCGGCGCTGCCGACCGACTGCGCCGACGAGCCGGTGAAGTCGAGCCGGCGCGCCAGGCTGCCGTCGGATCGATCGATCAGCACCGGCCTGCTGACGCTCGTCCCGTCGTAGCGGCTGTACAGCGCATCGAAGCCCGCCTTGTACAGATGCAGGCCGCCGCCGATGTTGCGCGACCCCGAGACCGTCTCGACGACCTGATACGTCGCGGTGCGGCGATACTGCGCGTTGTAGAAGTTCCCGAGCGTCGTCTCGGGCAGCAGTCGCATCGGCAGCGTGCCCTGGGGCAGCACGTCGGTCTGTGCCTCGTGCACCTGCACGGTCGTCTCGCTGAACAGCGAGTCGCTCCACAGCGCGCGCTCGCTGACGCCGCCGTGATTCACGTGCGCGTGGATGTCGGCTGTCGCGTCGGGGGGAGTGAAGGTGCCGAGCGTCGCCCACGTCTCGACGCTCGGGAAGAATCCGCCCGTCCCGACGATCGAGTGCCGCGGCGAGAGATTCCAGTCAACCCGCGAGAACGAGCTGAACCAGCGCGTCGTCTTCAGCTCGTCTTCGGGACGGCTGGGCACGTCGCTCGTCGCGTACCGGAACTGCGCTGTCTGCTCGAGGAAGAGCTGATCCTTGACGATCGGTCCGCCGGTCTCGAGCCGCGGCGCGAAGGCACTGATGCCGGTGATGTCGAACATCGTGCCGCGCGCCGTGCGAAACGTCGGATCGAGATTGTTCAGCCGCGTCTTCCACTTGTCGCCGGCGCGGCGCGTCTGGATCACGACGAGGCCCGACGAGAACCGGCCGTATTCGACCGCGTAGGGATTCGGCAGGACGGCGACCGAGTCGATGGCATCGTCGGGCAGCGACACGATCGGCAGACCGGTTGACGGGTCGACAAGCGTGCCGGCACCGATCTGGACGCCGGCCTGGCTGGGGCGTCCGCCCTTGATGCTGAGGCCGCCGGGCACCTCGATGATGCTCGCGAGCAGTCGCAGCGCTGCCTGAAATCCGCCGGCCGCGTACTGGTCGATGTCTCTTCCGCCAATCGAGTCGGTCGGCGCCAGCGTCGTGCCGGTCGCGATGCTGGCCGAACCGACGACCTCGACGGTCTGGGAAATCGCCGCAATCGGCAGGTCGATTGCGAGATCGACAGCACCCCCGGTCGCGACGCTCGCCTGCACGGTCGTCGGCTCGAACCCGGCGAGCGTGACGCTGACCCGGTATCGGCCGTCAGCGAGCGCGATCACGCGGAAATGGCCGTCGCCTTCTGTGACGACGGTCGAGATCTCCTCGTTCAAGCTGTTGCGGACGACGACTTGAGCGCCGCCAAGCGGAATCGTTTTGCCCTGCGTGGTGACGTAGCCGTCGATCGTGCCCGATGCCGCGTGCGTCTGCGCTGACGCCGACGATGTCACCAGGAGTGCGGCGAGAAGGAGCGACAGAGATCGGAGCATCCAGCAGGAAAACCTATTGTCGCCCGCCGGATCTGCGAGTGTCCAGCGTGAGCTGTGAAGAAAGTACGTCGTTTATATGACCGCGAAGTCCCGGACCATGGCTTCCAACCTAGTTGGACGGCCTTATCGACCTATCGGTCGCATCGATTCGCGCCAGCAGAGGTCGCGGCTCAGTTTCAGACGCCGGCGAGCCTGGCGAGGGTCCATACGGCGACGGCGAGCACGGCGCCGGCAATCCCGTCGATCACGTAATGGTAGCGTCCGACGACCGTCGCAATGGCGATGCTGATTGCCAGCGGCAGCAGGGCGATCCCGATTGATGGGCTCACCTCGGCGACGGCGAAGGCGACGGCGAGCGAACCGGCGACGTGACCGCTCGGAAACGTATTCGCACGGATCGTGAAATGCTCGAGCATCAGCGACACGGCGCGGTGCAGCGTGCGGCTGGCGGACTCAACCTTTCGCTCGAGGATCCACGGCGGACGTGTCTGAACGAGGACGAGCGGCGCGAAGGCGCCGAACTCCGCCGCGGACACGATGGTCCAGTAGCGATCGGCGCGGTCGGCGCGGCCGATCGCGGTGAGCATCGCGAAACCGGCCGGGACCAGCAGAAAGCAGCCCATGTAGACGAGGTCGAGGTAGGCCAGGAGGGCGCGGGGCCATCGCGCAAAGCGCGTCGGCGGATCGCCGAGCAGACGGCGATCCCACGACAGCAGCCAGCGCTCGACATCCACCGCGGGGCGGACGAAGAACCAGCCGGACACGTAATAGCCGACGAGAATGCTCGCGCCCGGCGCCCAGTCTCTGACGACGGTCGGCGCGTGATGCGAGACCGCGAGGATCGCGGCGCACATCGCCGCGCCGGCGATTGCGATCTGCGTGCGGCGGATCGCCGGCAGCGGCCGCAGCCACGGGACGACGACACACCCCGCAAAGTACCAGAACGCCAGCGCTTCTGAACTACGCACGATCTCGACGTGATGCTAACGTATCGGCTGCCGTGACGGAGATCCGCCGCGTCGAAGGGCGACGCGACTTCAAGCGCTTCATCGATTACGCGTACCAGCGCAACGCCAGCGATCCGCACTGGGTGCCGCCGCTGCGGCTGGCGGAACACGAGCGGCTGACGCCGGTGAAAAATCCCTTCTTCGAGCATGCCGATGTCGAGCTGCTCCTTGCGTCCCGCGCCGATCGCGTCGTCGGCCGCATCGCGGCCATCGACGACCGGCTGCACAACCAGACGCACGGCGACAACCTCGCGATGTTCGGCTTCTTCGAGGCGGCGGATGCCGAAGCCGCGCACGCCGTCCTCGACGCGGCGGAGCGGTGGGCGCGTGCACGCGGACGCGCCGCGATTCGCGGACCGATCAACCCGTCGCTCAACGAGAGCGCGGGCCTGCTGATCGACGGATTCGACACCGATCCGATGCTGATGATGCCGCACAACCCGCGGGAGTACCCGGCGCAGATCGAGTCCGCCGGCTACCGCAAGGTGAAGGATCTCTTCGCCTGGATCTACGAGCTTCGGCAGGACATACCAGCGGCCATCGCCAGGCTCGCGCAGCGGCTTCGCGACAAGCACGGCATCACCGTACGCCGGCTGAACCTGAAGGAGTTCACGGACGAAGTCGAACGCCTGCGGCGCATCTACTCCGCGGCATGGGAGCGCAACTGGGGATTCGTGCCGCCGACGCCCGCCGAGTTCCGGCGGCTTGCGACCGAGCTGAAGCCGATCTTCGATCCGCGCGCGGCGGTGGTGGCCGAAGCCGGCGGCGAGGTCGTCGCGTGCCTGGTGTCCGTGCCGGACATCAACCAGGCCCTGAAAGGCACCAACGGCCGGCTGCTGCCGCTGGGCATCCCCCGGCTGCTGCTGCGCAACCGCTATATCACGCAGGTCCGGCTGCTGCTCCTCGGCGTGGACGCGCGGTTCCGGTCCTTCGGCGTCTACCCCCTGCTCCTCGCCGAGTATCACCGGCAGCTCCGCGGCACACGGTACACGCGCGCGGAGTTCTCGTGGGTGCTCGAGGACAACCGCGACATCAATCAGCCGGCGGAGATGGTGGGCGCCAGACGCTACAAGACCTACCGCATCTACGAGAAGACGTTCGTGTGACGATCGCGATCACCGGCGCCTCCGGCTTCATCGGACGAAACCTCGTCGCGCACCTGACGGCGCGCGGCGACGAGGTCGTGCCGGTTCGCCGTCCGTTCGAACGACGCGCGCTGAGCGATCTCTTCGGCCGTGTCTCCGCCGTCGTCCACCTCGCCGGACTCGTCTCTGCCGTCCACGACGACGACTTCGTGACCGCGAACGTCGACGCGACGCGCATGGTGGCATCGGCCGCACGCGACGCAGCCGTACGGCTGGTGCACATCTCGAGCCTGGCTGCCGCCGGGCCGGCGCCGTCATCCTCGCCGCGCTCGGAGGCGGATCCGCCGCATCCGATCACGGCCTACGGCCGGAGCAAGCTTGCCGGCGAGCGCGTTCTTCAGGAGATCGACGGCCTGCAATGGTTGGCGCTGCGACCGGGAATCGTTTACGGACCTGGCGACCGTGCGATGCTTCCGCTGTTTCGCATGGCACGGCGGGGCGTGCTGCCGCTCGTCGGGCGAGCCGGCGCGGCGTACACGGTGATTCAGGTCGGCGACGCCGTGCGCGCGATTGCCGCCGCCATCGACGCGCAGGTGACGGGCGACGCGATGTTCGTCGGCCATCCGTCGCCGGCCACGCCGCGCGCAATCATCGACGGCATTCGCGCCGCAGTTGCCCCGCACGCGCGCGTCGTCACCGTGCCGATGGCGTTGACGAGAGTCGCTGCGGTGTGCGGCGAGGTCGCGCAGCGTGTCCGGCGGCGGCCGACGCTGATCAATGCCTCGCGGTTTCGCGAGCTGGATGCGGAAGGATTTGTCTGCCGAGTCGATCGGCTCCGCGAGCGCCTCGGCGTCGTCGCCGAGATCGGCCTGACCGAAGGTCTCGCGCAAACCGGTGAGTGGTATCGGCGTAACGGCTGGCTGTCGTGAAGCGCTCGGCCAAAGCCTTCGCGCGACGCCGATGCGCTCCCTGCCTTACCCGGCCCACGGGCCCATCGGGGCGACGCTCTCAACCGCGCGCGTGACGTCGAGCGCGGCACCGACGCGCGCGAAGATGTCGAGGGCGCGGGTGAGGTGCTCGGGCGTATGCGCCGCCGAGCAGCTCGCACGCAACACGCACTGATCCACGGGACAGCCTGGCGGGACGATGAGGTTGACGTAAAGGCCCTCGGTCAGGAGGCGCTGCCAGAGCGCAATCGTGCGCGCCTCGTCGCCGGTGAAGATCGGGACGATCGGCGATTCGGTGTCGCCGATCAGGTAGCCGCGCTCGCGCAGGCCGCGCCGCAGACGGTGCACGTTCACCCACAGCTGCTCGCGCAGCTCCGGATGCGATCGGACGACGTCCACGGCGGCGCTCACGCTGGCGATGTTCGACGGCGATCCAGACGCGGTGAAGACGTAGGCGCGCGCCACGAAATGCAGTACGCGCAGCTCCGGGTGATTCGAGACGCAGACACCGCCGATGCCGGCCAGCGACTTCGAGAAGGTGCCGACGACGAAATCCACCTCGTCGAGGACGCCTTGATCCTCCGCGCAGCCGAGGCCCCTGCGGCCGTAGGTCCCGAGCGAGTGCGCTTCGTCGACGAGGAGATACGCCCCATGCGCGCGGCAGACGTCGACGATGTCGCACAGTGGCGCGACGTCGCCGCGGATCGAATAAAGCCCCTCGACGACGACCAGCCGGTTTCGCTCCTGCGACGGCAGCCGCTCGAGCTTCTTGCGCAGGCTCTCGGGCGAGTTGTGACGGAAGCCGATCACCTGCGCCGCAGTCTGACGGGTCGCGTCGTAGATGCTGGCGTGGCTGTCGCTGTCGATCAGGATGACGTCGCCCGGGCCGCACAGGCCGCCGATGAGCGACAGGTTCGCCTGGTAGCCGGTGCTGAAAATCAGCGCGTAGCGTTTGCCGAACCAGTCGCAGAACTGCCGCTCGAGGCTGTCGTGCAGCGCCAGCGTGCCGTTCGCGGTCCGCGATCCGGTGGTGCCGGTGCCGTACTCCACGACCGCACGCCGCGCCGCCTCCACCACGTCCGGATGCAGTGTCAGTCCAAGGTAGTTGTTCGAGCCGAACATCAGCGTCGGGCGGCCGCGGACGACGACTTCGCACGGACCGAGCACGCGATCGATGACGGTGAGGCCCGGCATCGGCGATCCGTCGGCAAACGCCGCGGTGCGCTGCTGGGTCGCGCGAAGCTTGTCGAGAAGATCCATGCGCTGAACCTGCGGGCTCAGGCCCTCGTCCATTCGACGGACAACTCGCCGCGCACGTACCGCTCCCGGGTCGCAGCGCGCTGCACCTTCCCGCTGGTCGTGCGTCCGACCGTCCCGCTGGGAACGACCGCGACCTCGTCGACGTACAGGCCGAATAGATCGCCGATCCGCCTGCGAATCGCGTCGGCGAGAAGCCCGCTCGACACGGTGCCGCTCGGCTCGGCGACGATGACGACGCGATCGGCGCCGTCGTGCTCGACACCGAACGCGACCACCCGTCCGCGGCGGACGCCGTTCACATCGTCGATGGCCCACTCGAGGTCCTGCGGGTGGTATTTGCGGCCATGCACGACGATCAGGTCTTTCACGCGGCCGCAGACGAACAGCTCGCCGCGGGACAGGTAGCCCAGATCGCCGGTGCGCAGCCAGCCGTCGCGGATCACCTCGTCCGTCAACGCCTCCTGTTTATAGTAGCCCACCATCACCGAGGGTCCGGCGAGGCGGATTTCGCCGACGTGCCGTTCCGGCAGCGGCGTGCCGTGCTCGTCGGTGATCGCCAGCCGATGTCCCGGCAACACCGATCCGCAGCTGACGAGCGAAGTCGACGTAGCGTCACGGCCGGTCGCGTCCACGGCGATGCGCCGATCGGCGAGATCGTCGGCCGCGACGCATTCGACCCGCAGACCGCGCTGGCGCGGCGGGAACGTTGCGGCGAGGACGTGCTCGGCGAGCCCATAACCCGGAAGAAAGCTCGTGCTCCGGAACCCGACCGGCGCGAACTTCTCGGCAAACGCGGTGAGCGCTGCCGGATGCACCGGTTCGGCGCCGCAGCCGGCGACGCGCCAACTCGACAGGTCGAGATCCGCCAGATCCTTCACGCGACGGACGCACAGGTCGTAGGCAAAGCTCGGCGCGAAGCTGATCGCGCCGCGATGGCGTGTGATCGCGCGCAGCCATTCGGCCGGGCGCCTGACGAAGGTCTGCGGCGTCAGCAGCACACACGGGCGCCGCGTGTAGAGCGCGCCGAGCACCATGCCGACGAGGCCCATGTCGTGGTTCAGCGGCAGCCAGCTGACGGCGGTGTCCTCCGGCTGGACGTCGACGCCGGCGGCCCCCGCGAACGCGTCGATGTTCGCCTTCAGGTTCGCGTGCGTGAGCGTGACCCCTTTCGGCATCGACGTCGACCCCGACGTGAATTGCACGAACGCGATGTCGTCCGGCGACGGCGCATCCTCCGGCTCATCGGCTGCAGCGTCGAGATCTTCGCGGCACAGCACCAGCGACAGGTGCGGACACATCGCGCGCGCGTCGGCAAACGCCGGCGCGAGCGCGCGCGAGGTGACGACGGCACGCGCTTCCGCCGCGTTCAGAATCCCGGCGGTCAGCTCGATGTAACGCGGCAGATCGGCGGTGGTCGCGGGCGCGTACAGCGACGCGGGGACGACGCGTGCGATCGACGCGCCGAACAGCGCGGTCAGGAACTGTTCGCCGTCGGGAAGCACCAGCGCGACGAGATCGCCGCGGCGCAGTCCCGCGTCCTTCAGCGCGCGCGCCACCTGCAGCGACTGCCGGCGGATCTCCGCGTACGACACCCGGTTCTCCGCCGCGCCCGACTGGAAGCAGAAACCGGACCCGCTCTCTGCTGCGTCGGCGAGCGCCTCAGCCAGCGTCCTCGGCGTCACCATCACGCGTTCGGCCGCGCGGCAACGAGGCTGGCCACCTGCGCCACCACCTGGCCGACGGTTCGCGTGCTCGGAACGTCGTTCAGCGGAATGGAGATGTCGAAGCGATCTTCGAGTTCGGCGACCACCTCGAGGACCTGAAGCGAATCGAAACCGAGATCGGCGACGAGATCGCTGGCGAGCGTCGGTTCGATGGGCCGCCGGCTGACGTTTTTCAGCACGTCGATCACCCCTTCCTCGACCGGGACGGAGGCAGGCTGCGGCATCTCGCGGCGCGTAAGAATAGCATCAGCCGATGAGGAAACGATAATGAATTGACGAATTCGGGATCCCGGAATTGGAATCACGCATTCCAAATTCCACGTTCCTAATTCCTGACTCGCTGCGGCACCAGCGGCTGGGAACCTGCCAGCGCCCGCGCGTCCGCTTCCTCGTGGTACGCCTCGTCCGCATTCACCGCCCAGAGATCGTGCCGCCCACCGAACAGGTTCTGTACGGCGAGCCGCGCCGTCAGCATCGAGTGATCCTGGTTGTTGTACTTGTGCATGCCGTTGCGGCCGACCAGCTGCAGGTTCGAGAAGCGGTCCAGCCAGCGGCGCACGTCCGCGAGCGCGTCGCGATAGCCGTCGTCGTAGACCGGGTAGGCCTTGTGCACGCGCATCACCGTCGCATCGACCACGCGGTTGGGGGCGACCAGGCCGATGGCCGCGATCTCGCGCGTCGCGAGCGCGACGAGATCGGGATCGTCCATTCTCCAGAGATCGTCACCGCGCGAGCAGAAGTACTCGAGGCCCAGGCAGGTGAACCGCGCATCGGGCACCATGTCGGGGCTCCAGTTCTTGAAATTCTGCACGCGGCCGACCCGCACCGAGGGATCGTGCACGTAAATCCAGTTGTCGGGAAACACCGCGGGCTGATCGACGATCAGCGCGACGGTGAGAAAGTCGCGGTACTTCAGGCGGCAGCTGGCGTCCCGTACCGTAACGGGCGCAGCCGGCGTCAGGCTGGACACGAGATGACGGACCGGCATCGTCGAGATCACGTGCGATGCCGGCTGGACGCGGCGACTGCCGTTGGCCCCCGTGACCACGGCGGTCACACGGGTGCCGTCATGCTGAATCTCGACGATCGCCGCGCCGAGCGCCACTCGTCCGCCGCGCGACTCGATCCGATCGCGGCAGGTCTCCCACATCATCCCGGGACCCAGCCGCGGGTACTCGAATTCGTGCACCAGCGTCTTGATCTGCCCGTGGCCATTCGACCCGAACATGCCGCGGACGGCCGTCCACAGCGACAATCCCCTGATCCGCTGTGCCGCCCACTCGGCGGCAATCTGTCCGCAGGGAATGCCCCACACTTTCTCGGTGTAGGTCTTGAAGAACATGTCGAACAGCCGGCGGCCGAACCGGTTGCAGATCCAGTCCTCGAAGCTGCGCTCCGGTTCGATTGGCTGTGCTTGCGCACGAAGGTAGCTGGCCATCACCGCGGCGCTCGTGATCGGACCGAGATTGGCGAGCACGTTGGTCGCCTTCAGCGGGTAGTCGAAGAACCGGCCGCCGTAATAGATTCGCGAGAGCCGCGGACGCTTGAGCAGATCGTCGCCGAGGAGCTCGTGCCACAGCTCGCGCACGCTCGCGACCTTCGTAAAGAAGCGGTGACCGCCGATGTCGAAGCGGAAGCCTTTGTAGACGACGGTCTTCGCAAGGCCGCCGACCTGCGTGTCGCGATCGAAGACGATCGTGGGCACGCCGTGGCGGGTGAGGTCGTAGGCCGCTGTGAGCCCAGCCGGTCCCGCGCCGATGACGACGACCGGTTCCGCCGCGGAAACGGACATGGGCGATAATGGAGCGCAGGCGGCTGGCGGCCTCATTATTCTAGACACAATGTCGAAACGCAACCGGGCGACGGCGACGCTCGTCGCGCTGGCGATCCTCGCCGCGTCGCAGGCGATGGTGCGGGCACAAATCGATCCACGCACGGCGCTCCTCGAACGCGGCGCGTGGACGGCGCTCAACGCCGGGCAGGCGCATGCAGCGGCCGAAGCGTTTCGCGACGCGCTCGCCGCCGATCCGAAGAACCCACGCCTGCACCTGGGTGCCGGCATGGCGGCCGCGCTCGAGCGCCGCGACGCCGACGCGCGCGACGAATTCGAGCGCGCGCTCGCGCTAGATCCCAAGCTGACGGAAGCGCGGCTGCTGCTCGGCCAGATCAACTACCGGATGGGCGACGTGCAAAGCGCGATTCAGATGTACGAAGCCGCCCTGCTCGATCAGCCGGACAACAAGGACGCGCAGGCGACCCTGGAACGGTGGCGCCGGGAGGTCGAGCTGCACGATCGCATGCAGCAGAAGATCGGCTCGCATTTCACCGTGTCGTTCGAGGGGCCGGCCGAAGCGGAGTTGGCGGCGGAGTCGCTCGAGATGCTCGACCGGGCGTACTGGCGCGTCGGCCAGCTGCTCGGGACCTACCCGAGCGATCCGATTCCGGTCGTCCTCTACACGACTGAGCAGTTCCGCGACATCACACGATCGCCGTCCTGGGCTGCCGGCGTCTACGACGGCACCATCCGCGTGCCGATGCGCGGGGCGCTCGACAAACGCGAGGAGCTCGAACGCGTGCTCTCGCACGAGTTCACCCACGCGCTGATCAGGACGCTGGCGGCGCGTGGCGTGCCGACGTGGCTGAACGAGGGCCTCGCCACGGCGCTCGAAACCGGCGACCTTTCGTGGGCAGAGACCCGCATGCAGCACGTGGTCGGCACGGTGCCGTTGCGCGCGCTGCAGAACGGGTTCGGCCGCCTCACCGGCGAGCAGGCACAGGTCGCCTACGCCGCGAGCGCACTGGCTGCGCGCCGCCTGCTCGACGAAGCGGGCGGCGCTGCGATCGCCAACCTGCTCCGCGATCTGGGAGCGGGCGTCGACTTCGAGAGCGCGTTCCTGCACCGCATCCAGCGCCCGTTCGCCGAATTCGAGCAACTGAACTAGCGCGGCTTGCCGTGACCGATCGCTGACGGAATTGCCATCGTCGTCGGCGCGGTGCCGGTATCGCGGCAGAATGCCGTCCGGATGCCGTCGATCGCATCCGCAATGCCCCCCGACCTTCTGTGGGCGACTGCCCGCGAAACCAGTACACTGACGCCGATGACCACCGCCTCCAGCGTTCCGGTCGAACAGGCGATCCGCGAACTGAAAGCGCAGCTTGGCGCCCGCGCGTCGGATGCCCGCGCGATCCGCGAACATCACAGCCACGGCGAGTCGTACCACACGCCGGCGCCGCCGGACGTCGTCTGCTTTCCGACGAGCACGGACGAAGTGGCGGCGATCGCAGCGATCGCCGCGCGGCATTCACTGCCGATCGTCCCGTTCGGCGCCGGCACCTCGCTCGAAGGGCACGTGAACGCCGTCCACGGCGGCGTCACGATCGATCTCCGCGAGATGAAGCAGATCGTCCGCATCAGCGTCGACGATCTCGACGCGACCGTCGAAGCCGGCGTCACACGGCTGCAGCTGCACAAGGCCCTGCGCAATACCGGCCTGATGTTTCCGGTCGATCCGGGCGCCGACGCGACGATCGGCGGCATGGCGGCGACCCGCGCCTCGGGGACGACCGCGGTCCGCTACGGCACGATGCGCGAGAACGTCCTCGGCCTCACCGTTGTCCTCGCGGACGGATCGGTGATCAGGACCGGCACGCGCGCCCGCAAGTCGGCGGCGGGCTACGACCTCACGCGGCTGTTCGTCGGATCGGAAGGGACGCTCGGCATCATCACCGAGGTCACGCTGCGGCTGCACCCGCAGCCGGAAGCGGTGTCGGCGGCGGTCTGTGCATTCGCCTCGATTCAGGGTGCAGTCGAAACGGTGATCGCGACCATTCAGCTCGGCATTCCGGTGGCGCGCATCGAACTGCTGGACGAGACGCAGATCGAGGCGGTGAACCGCTACGCGAAGAGCGACTATCCGGTGGCGCCGACGCTGTTCTTCGAATTCCACAGCGACAGCGAACGCCACGTCGCCGATCAGGCCGAAGCAGTGCAGGCGATCGCTGCCGAGCGCGGCGGCACCGGCTTCACCTGGGCCACCCGTCTCGAGGACCGCGAGAAGCTGTGGCAGGCGCGCCATGAAGCGCTCTATGCCGCGCTCGCGCTGCGGCCCGGCGCGCAGGCCTGGACCACCGACGTCTGCGTGCCGATTTCACATCTCGCCGAGTGCGTCGTCGAAACGAAGAAGGACAACGTCGGCGCGCCGTTTCCAATCTGCCTCGTCGGCCACGCCGGCGACGGCAACTTCCACCTGATTTACGTGCTCGATCCCGCGAACGCGCACGAGCTCGAAGAGGCGCGGCGGCTGAACGAGCGCATGGTGATGCGCGCGCTCGCGATGGGCGGCACCTGCACCGGCGAGCACGGCGTCGGGATCGGCAAGATGAAGTACCTGGCGGCGGAACATGGCGCCGCGCTCGACGTCATGCGCACGCTCAAGCGGGCGCTCGATCCCGACAACCGGATGAATCCGGGAAAGATGATTCCATGAGGCAGAGAAACGTCCTGCGGACGTCGGTCGCGGCGATCGCGCTGCTGCTGGTCGCTGCGGCGGCGCAGGCGAAATCGTTCGCATGGAAGGTCACGGGGAAGAACGGCGGGGTTCTGTACCTGATTGGATCCGTGCATCTGCTGTCGAACGACTTCTATCCGCTGCAGCCGGCGCTCGAAGCCGCCTACAAGGATTCCGATCTGCTCGTCGAAGAAGTCGACATGGCGGAGCTGACCGATCCGGCGTCGCAGATAACGCTGCTCGGCAAGGCGATGCTGCCGTCGGCGACGCCGCTCGACAAGGTGATCTCGTCGGAGACCTATCAGCTGCTCGTCAAGCGCGCGACGGCGCTCGGCCTGCCGGTGGAGCCGTTCAAGCTCCTGAAGCCGTGGATGGCGGCGCTGACGCTCGTCCAGACGGAATGGCAGCAGGCCGGCTTCGATCCGCAACTCGGGCTCGACAAGCACTTCTACGATCAGGCAAAGGCCGACGGCATGGCGACGCAGGGCCTCGAGACGGCGGAGTATCAGATCTCGCGGCTCGACGGCATGACCATGGAGCAGCAGGAACATCTGCTCGCCGAGAGCCTGAGGGAGCTCGACGACGAGAAGGCGAACATGAAGAAGCTGGTGGAGGCGTGGCGCAGCGGCGACGCAGCGGCAGTCGAGAAGATCGTGCTCTCGGATTTGAAGGCGGAGCCGGTGCTGTACCAGCGGCTGCTGGTCGAACGGAACCACAACTGGCTGCCGAAGATCGAAGCGCTGTTTGCCCGTCCGAAGCACGCGCTCGTCGTCGTCGGCGCCGCGCACCTGGTCGGCCCCGACGGCCTGCTCGCGGCGCTGAGGGCGAAGGGGTATACGGTCGAGCAGCTGTAGGTGTGTGAAGACCGATAGGCCCATGGGCTGGGTTGGGATGGACCGATCGGTCCTACCCAACCCAGCCTATGGGCCCACCGGTCCTACGCTCTTCCCCAGGCAGGATCCCTCCGTCAGCAGATACTCAGCCGCGACGCGGATCAGCGGCACCCCGCTCTTCTGCGCGAGCGTGAGCGTGTACTTCGCGTCGCCGGGATGATCGCCGCACAGCTTCGCGTGTCCGGCGAGGAGATTGAGATACGGCGCAAGCCACGGTACGGGCAGGTCGCGCAGCAGCGCGTCCGTAAACGGCGCCACGCGATCGAGATCGACGTCGAGCGCGAATCCGGCGGCGGTCTTCGCCGCGTCGCGCCGGGGGAACAGCGAGAAGATCACGCGCTCGACGGCGACCCGCCGGTCGTAGAGCGCGCGCTCTTCGCGGTCGGCGCCAGCCGGCGCCGCGAGCCCGCTCCGGAACGTCGCTTCCCGCGCGCGATATCCGGCGAGCTGCTTCTGCGCGTCGCCCGGCAACCCCGCCGTCGCGTCCGCCGCCGGCATCGGCGAGCCAAGCAGCAGCGCCTCGGCGATCGCCGCGGCTACGACTTTGGCGACGGCGGCGGAAAGTGCTTCTCGTACCACCTGATGCTCCGATCGATCCAATCGACGACGTGTTTCGACTCGCGGATGCCGTGCCCTTCGCGCGGATAGCGGACCATCACCGCTTCGGTCCCCACGTCCTTCAACGCGATGTAGAACTGCTCCGCTTCCGCGATCGGCACGTCGTTGTCGTTCTCGCCGTGCATCAGCAGGGTCGGCGTGTGCGCGTTGGCCACGTGCCGGAGCGCCGAGTGCTGCAGCAGCGTGTCCATCAGGTTGCCCTGATGCGGATAGACACCCCACGTCATCGCTTCGTACTGGTTGTAGTAGGTCATGTAGTTGTAGCTGATGATGTTGGTGATCGCCGCCGTCGGAATCGCTGCCTTGAAGATGTTGGTCTGCGTGATCAGCCAGGTCGACAGCTGACCGCCATAGCTCGTCCCCTCCACGCCCAGCCGATCGCGATCGATCCAGGGATAGCGTCGCATCGCGGCGCTGACGCCGTAGAGCACGTCCTGCCCTTCGTTGCCGTTCTGATCGCCGAAGACGGCGTCGGCGAACGCCTGGCCGTAGCCGGTCGATCCCCGGTAGTTCACCATCAGCGTTGCCCAGCCGCGCGCGGCGTAGACCTGGTTCTTGAAGTTGAACGCCGGTCCCTGCTGCCCGTGCGGGCCGCCGTGAATGTTGACGATCAGCGGGTACTTCGTCGTGCTCGACGGCATACCGGCGTCCGCTGCACGATCGACGGGGCTGGTCAGAAATGCTTCGATCTCGAACTTGTTGTCGTTCGAGAAGAACGTGAACGCCTCGACTTCGCCCAGCCGCTTGCCGCCGAGGACGGCGGCGTTGAGATCCGTGAGCCGCCGCGGCGCTGCGTTGCCGACGCGCACGTAGAGCTCCGCCTGATCGCTGGGCGTCGCCAGCGTGTACGCGAGCGTGTTCTTCGCGACGGAGAAGCTTCCGACCGTCCCGCGCTCGCTCACGATCGCTTCGGGCTTTCCGCCGGCGATCGCGGCTCGATAGAGTCGAGTCAGACCGCGCTCCTGCACGGTAAACAGCAGCGCGCTGCCATCGGCCGCCCACTCCGGCGGCCCCTGTCGATTGTCGACCGCCCCGATCTCACGCCGGCCGGTGCCGTCGGCCTTCATCACCCACACATGGGTGTCCTCCATCGTCGTCTCGCGATCGGTCAGGCCGCGCCTGGTGGCCTCGAAGGCGATCATCGAGCCGTCGGGCGACCACCGCGGGCGATACTCGTTGCTCTCGGTCGCGCTGAGACGTCGCACCGCCGACGCATTGCCGGGTTCGACGGCAAAGAGGTCGTAGTTGAAGAACTCGTCTTCGTCGGCATCCTGATTCGAGAGGAACAGCAGCTCGCCTTTCGGCGACCAGTCGATCGAGTGCTCATAGTGATTGCCGGTCGTCACCGGCGTGACCCGCCCCGACGCGACCTCAGCGACGAAGACGTGGAGGCGCCGATTGTCGTTGAAGCGGGTCAGGCCCTCCGCGGCGTCGGGCTTGTAGAGGTAACGAGTGATGACCACCGGGTCGCCGGTGGCGTCGGCCGTTTCGGGCCCCGGCACCGCTGACACGAACGCGATGCGCTTGCCGTCGGGCGACCATGCCACGGTCTTCCCCGTTCCGAGCAGCGGCGCATTGGTCCCGGTCATCTCGGCAATGAAACGCGCGCCGCTGCCGTCCGGTCGCGAGACGACAATCCCGCTCTTGTCGCCGACGCGACCCCGATAGGCGATCGTTTGTCCGTCGGGCGACCATTCCGGATTGCCCGACACCTCTTTCTCTCCGCCGAGCTGCGCGGTCTTCCCATCGGCGAGCGTCATCACCCAGACCTGGCCATACGGCCTGCCGACGCCGTCATTGTTCTCGACGACGTAGGCGACGCGCGTGGCGTCGGGTGACAGCTGCACCGCGGTCACCGACCGGAGCTTCAGCAGATCGCTGCTTTGAAGGCGCGTCTGCGCGCTGGCATCGAGCGCAAGACCAGCCGCGCATGCGAGCATGCACGTGACCCTTCCCATGTCCGTCCTCATTTCCTGAGCTTGTCGCCTGACCGTCGCCCACGTCAGGAGCGCGTATTATATATGCGAGGGGGCAGGTCCCGATGCATCGACTGCTGACGCTCACGCTCGCGGCACTGCTGGCGGCCACGACCGCACCGCGCGCCGCGGATCCGGATACCGCCGCGCGCTGGTGGTCGCACGTGGAAGCGCTCGCCAACGACGGCATGGAAGGGCGCAACACCGGCAGCGCCGGCCACAGGCGTGCGGCCGAGTACGTCGCGGCGCAGTTTCAGAAGTCCGGGCTCGAGCCGGCCGGTGCGGGAGGCGGCTTCATCCAGCCGGTAGAATTCAACACGCGCCGCATCGACGAAGCGAGATCGAGCCTCGCGCTGGTCACGGCCGGCGCCGAGGCGCGGCTCACGCTCGGCGACGATGCGAACATCAGCATGCGGGTGGATCCGGCCGCGACGATCGATGCGCCGCTGGTGTTCGTCGGGTACGGGCTCAGGATTCCCGAACGCGGGATCGACGATTTCGCCGGGCTCAATCTCAAGGGCGCCGTCGTCGTGCACATCGCAGCGACGCCGAAGTCGCTGCCGGGCCCGCTGCAGGCGCACTTCGGATCGGCCGGCGAACGGTGGAAGATGTACAAGGCCGCCGGCGCGATCGGCGTCGTCAGCATTGCGAACCCGAAGAGCATGGACGTCCCGTGGGCGCGGTCTACCCTCGCGCGGCTGCAGCCGGCCATGTCGCTGGCGGACTCCTCGCTCAGCGAGACAGCCGGTCAGCAGCTCTCGGTGACGATGAACCCGGCGCGTGCCGAGAGGCTGTTCACCGGCTCCGGTCACACGTTCGCAGAGCTGCTGACGCTGGTGGACAACGGCAAACCGGTACCCGCCTTCCCCCTCAAACCGCGCCTCCGGGCGCGCGTGGCCGTC
>DATFWL010000558.1:0-3604 GCA_035259385.1 Vicinamibacterales bacterium
GCTGCGCGTCTGGAGCAGGTGTCCGCCGGGGCGCTCCGGTTGAACATGGGCACGCTCTACCCTGGCCTAATGCGCCTGGAGCAGCGGGGATTCATACGTGGAAAGTGGGGCGTCACCGACAACAATCGACGGGCGCGCTTCTACTCAATCAGCGCAGCCGGACGTCGCCAGCTGGCGACCGACACAGCAGGCTGGGATCGGATCGCCGCGATCATGCACACCCTCCTCCACGAGCCGGGGTTCGGTGGCTCGTGAGCGCCATGCTTCGGACGGCCGCGATGCGTGAATGGGTCAGCCGCATGTGGGGCACCCTTCGAGAGAACCGCTCCGATTCCGACCTGTCAGACGAGTTGAGGTCCCATCTCGATCTCGCAGAGGAAGCGGCGCGGCGCAGAGGAACTGCGCCGGACGTTGCAGCCCGCGCGACGAGACTGCAGATCGGAGGTGCGGCGCAAACCATGGACGCCTTGCGCGATCAACGCGGACTCCCGTGGCTCGACGATGTGGCTCGCGATCTTCGGTACGCGGTCCGCATGATGTCCCGGAATCCTGGCTTCACTTCCGTGGCCGTGCTTGCTCTCGCGCTCGGGATCGGCGCCAACACCGCCGTGTTCACGGCCTACAAGGCGATGGTCCTCCGGCCGCTCGATGGTCGCGACCCCGGCGCGATGGTCAACCTCGCACTGATGCGCCAGTCGGGCGCTGCTGATTTCACGTTCAGCTATCCCGACTACCAAGCGTACCGGGATGCGATCCACTCTTTCAGTGGTCTCATCGCGTTCCTCCCGGAGCACATGACGCTCTCGGACGTTGGTGGCACTGTGAGCCAGCGGACCTCGACGAGGGAGTCGGGGCTCGGAAGGTTGGGGCTGCTGTCGTCAGGGGCAAGCAACGCGGAGTTCGCCAGCGTCTTCGTCGTCTCCGAAAACTACTTCCACGTGCTCGGAGTCGCGGCGGTGCAGGGACGTACATTCGAATCCATCGGAACGTCCGAGCTTCTCGCGTCGCCCTCTGTGCTCATCAGCGAAAACTGCTGGCAGAGGCGCTTTGAGGGAAATCCGGCCGTGCTCGGGCAGACGATCCGTCTCAACGGCGCAGCCGTCACCATCGTCGGCATTACGCCGCGCGACTTCGTCGGCACCGGTGTGGCCGTCCCCGACTTCTGGCTTCCACTCACGCTGGAGCCGCTCGTCCACGCGGACGACAACTGGCTGCGCGACCGTGAAAACCAGCGCTGTCGCCTGTTCGGCCGCCTCGCGAGCAGCGCCAGCATCAGCGAGGCGCAGGCGGAGATGACGGTTGTCGCCGATCGCGTCCGGTCCCTGCACGATCCTCGCTCCGAGTCGGCGAAGCCCGCGACAGTACTGGCGTGGCCGGGATCTCCATTTCCGCTACCGCTGACGCAGTACCGAGGACTGACACTGACGATCCTGCTGATCATGGCCGCGGCCGCGATGGTGCTGGTCGTGGCCTGCGCCAACGTCGCCAGCCTGCAACTCGCTCGTGCGAGATCCCGCCAGAGCGAACTGCTCACGCGACTATCCCTGGGGGCCAGCCGCCAACGCCTGATCAGGCAACTGCTGACGGAGAGTGCACTGCTGGGCCTGCTCGCCGGCGTCGTCGCGCTCTTCTTTGCCTGGGCGTTCCTGCGAGTGGCCGTGACCGCGTTCGCTGGGGCGTTGCCCGCCGGAGAGGGCGCGCTTGTGTTTCACGTAACACCTGATCTCGCAGTCTTCGCGTATGTGTTCGCGACGTCCCTCGGAGCGGGCGTTCTCTTCGGGCTCGCACCGGCGCTGGAGAGTTCCCGCTCCGCAATCTCCTCCAGAACCAGCACGTCGCCGGCCGGCAGCCGTCGTCTGCAGGACATCCTCGTGGGAGCGCAGGTGTCGCTTTCCATGGTGCTGTTGATCGCGGGGAGCCTGTTGATCCGAAGTGCGATTCACTCGCTCAAGATGGACCCTGGCTACGACAGCAGGCACGTCGTCGATCTCGACGTTCGATTCCCCGAGGCGGCGAAATATACTGCCGAGCACAGGACGGCGCTCGTCCGCGAGCTCCGCACGCGTCTGGCCGAACTCCCTGGCGTGGCGGCTGTCACCATCGCTCGGCCGCCGGCCGCGAACATCGTCCGAACGGCCGCAGTCTCGATCGGCGAAGAACAATCGTCACGCCGCGATGTGCATGCACTCCTCTACTATGCCTGGGTCGAGGACAACTACTTCCAGGCGCTGAGCATTCCCCTGCTCCTGGGCCGCACGTTTCGAGTCGGCGGTGGCCAACCCGAGCCCGCTCTGATACTCAGTGAATCGGCCGCCACGCTGCTGTGGCCCGGTCAGAACGCCGTCGGCCGGAGCGTGCGCCTGGCCGCGGTCGACGAGCGCGCGCACAAAACGAGCGACTTGGTGCCCGACGGGCCCACGTACGAGGTCATCGGCGTCGCCCGCGACACGCGCGGCGTTGAATTCGACGGCAGCGGATCCAAGCAGGTGTATCTGCCCTTGCCCAGCGATCGGATGCAGCCGCGTCCGATCCTCATCAGGACGCAGTCGGATCCCGCGGAACTTCTGAGAGCCATCGACCCGGCGATCGCGTCCGTCGATCCAGCTCTGATGGCGAGCGCTTCGACGCTCGAGGACATGCTGCGGCAGTCAGCGCCGTTCATCGTCTCGAGCCTTGCAGCGGCCGTCGCTTCCGCCGTCGGCCTGCTGGGCCTGCTGCTCGCCTTGATGGGCATCTACGGCACGGTCAGCTACATCGTCGTGATGCGGACGCGCGAGGTGGGCATTCGCATGGCGCTCGGCGCGCAGAGACGGGAGATCCTTGGACTCGTCCTTCGCGAGAGCACGCGGCCGGTGATCGCCGGCGTGCTGCTCGGCATGGTGCTCGCGGTCGGCGCTTCGTACTTGCTGCGCGGCTTCCTGTTTGGACTGAATACCGTCGACGGTGTCTCCTTCGTCGGCGTCTCGCTCTTGTTCTTGGTCGTCGCACTGCTCGCGGCGTATCCGCCATCCCGCCGAGCGACGCGAGTCGATCCAATGGTGGCGCTCAGATACGAGTGAAGGCTGACGTTGCCCGCTAACCGGCAGTCCACATCGACGCGCCCACCTGTTGCAAATCCTCGAACTCTTTTTGGAGGATAGTCGGCGCATCTCTAACGACGTCGGCCACGTCAAGACACACCTTCTCCGCTCAGGCCGCCGGAGCCGGCTCTCATCAGCCAAAGAGCCGGAGGCGGCCGTTGCTCGGTCGCCGCCGTTGTCGATGTCCACACTTCCGCGCGCGATCCGGGTCACCGCAACACGACGGTGTCTGCGCCAAACATCTCACGCGTGCGAGCTCCCTGGAGGACTCGCGTCAGGAATTCCTCGCGGCTATCGATGGTGTCACCGAATCGCAATGGACGTGGCCCTCATCGCGAGGCCGCCTTTCGCCGGTGCTCGCTCTCCTTTATGATTTCGCTCAAATCCACAAGCGGCCGGATCTCATTCGGTCCAAGGTCACGCTTCATGCCGGGATGCTGCGACATCAACTGAATGGCATGATTGAGGTCTCGCGCCTCGAGGATGAGAATGCCGCCGAGCTGTTCCTTGGTTTCCGCATAAGG
>DATFWL010000559.1:0-4879 GCA_035259385.1 Vicinamibacterales bacterium
GATCGTCGTCACACGTTGAGCTGACGCTGCTCGAAATCCCATTCGCTCGCCGTAAGCCGGCGGACCCGAAAAGTGCGCCCTGCACGCGGGTCCGGCTTTGGCATAGAATCGGCACCTCACGATCCTCGTAGACAAAGGAGATCGCTGGAATATGCGTCGTTTTACGCCTGCACTCATGGCCATGTTCGCATTCGCTCTCATCGCTGTGCTCGGAGCGCCGCTTTCGGCGCAGAACCCCGGCGGCAGCGAGCAGGGCAAGAAGATGAAGAACCCGGTTGCGTCGTCGCCCGAATCGATCAAGGCGGGACAGGGACTGTTCCAGAAAAACTGCCGCTTCTGCCATGGCGCCGATGCGAAAGGCAACGGTCCGATGGCGCCCGAGGGCACGCACCCGTCGAATCTGACCGACGACAAGTGGGATCGCGGATCGACCGACGGCGAGATCTTCCTCGTCATCCAGAACGGCGCCGGCCCGAAGATGGACATGAAGGGCTTCAAGAGCAAGATGTCGGACACCGACATCTGGAACGTGGTCAACTACCTCCGGAGCCTCCAAGGAAAGTAATGCCGAGCGCGGCGGCAGCCCCCGAGGGCTGCGCTACCGTTGTCGCGCCGCGGCGGCGTCGGGTAGCGCGACGGCCGGTGTGTGTCGCCGCGGCGCTCTGGCTGGCGGCACTCGCCGCCGCCTGCGACGCTCCGTCCGCGAACGTGTCGTCGGCGGTGTACACGCCGGCGCGCGCCTCGTTCGGGCAGGCGGCGCGCGACTTCTTCAACATCCGTCCGGCCGCGACGCAGCCGATTCCGTTTCCCCACAAAACGCACCTCGCGAAGAAGGCGGTGTGCACCGACTGTCACGAGACGGTCGAAAAGGGACCGATCGCCGGTATTCCGAGCGTGAAGACCTGCATGATCTGCCACGATCAGATCGCGACGGATCGGCCGCTGATCAAAGAAGTGGCGAGCTACTCGATGAAGGGCGTCGAGATTCCGTGGCAGCGCGTGTACGGGTTCACGCACGCCGCGCACGTGCGCTTCCAGCATGCGCCGCATGTGCGGGCCAACGTCGATTGCGCGGTCTGCCATGGCGACCTCGCCAACCAGACCGTGGCCGAGCGCGTCGTCGACCACAACATGGGGTTCTGCGTAGGCTGTCACCGGCAGAAGAGCGCGCCGAACGATTGCCTCACGTGCCATTACTAAGTCTGGTAGGCCAGGTAGGTCGGGTCGGTCTGGTAGGTCGGGTCGGTCGGGTAGGTCGGGTAGGCCTGGTAGGTCGGAAAACTGGTGGTCTGAAACAAATGGTTAAATCCGATCGCTTGAACTCAAGTCTATCGACGGCGGATTGGGTGTACCACGTGGTGATTCTCTCGGGCGGTTCGACCAACCTGGCCCACCCGGCCTACCTGGCCCACTCGACCTTGTGTGGCCGTTCGACCCGCCCGACCCGCCCGACCTGCCAGACCCACGCGACCTCGTGTGGCCGTGCGACCCACCCGGCCCACCCGGCCCACGCGACCCACTGCGCGACGGAGCGTTAGCCGTGGAGCGCCGAGACTTCATCAAGCTCACCGCCATCAGCGGCGCGACCGCGACGCTGGCGAGCTGCGGGAGCCCGGAGCATCAGCTGATCCGCTTCGTGCCCGACGAGGACCTCTCGCCGGGCATTGCCGAATGGAAGCCGAGCGTGTGCCCGTCATGCGAAGCGGGGTGCGCGGTCAACGTCCGCGTCATGCAGGCCGACGTCGAGACGACGCGCAACGGCCAGGCCGGCGTCGTCACGATGAGCGTCGCGAAGAAGCTCGAGGGCCTGGCCAAGGATCCGATCAGCCGGGGCGGACTCTGCGCGCGCGGACAGGCGTCGATTCAGATCACCTATCACCCCGATCGCCTGGCGCAGCCGATGAAGCGCACCGGCAATCGCGGCGCCGGCGATTTCAGGCCGATCAGCTGGGACGACGCGATCGGCGAGCTCGTGAATCGGCTGGACGCGCTGGCGGCTGCGGGCGATCAGAAGTCGCTCGCGTTCCTCACCCGGTCGCGGCGCAGCCGGCGCGCGGCGCTCGTCTCGGAATTCCTCACGAAGTTCGGCGCGTCTCCGCCGATCGTCTTCGACGCGATGGACGACGGCGTCGCGCGGCGGGCCAACGGCATCAGCTTCGGACGCGAACAGTTGCCGACGATCGATCTCGCGCGCTCGCGACTCGTGATCTCGTTTGGCGCCGATCTGCTCGGCACCTGGAACTCGCCGGTGGCGCAGAGCAGCGGCTACGGCGAGATGCGCCAGGGACATCCGCAGCAGCGCGGCAAGCTGGTCCAGGTCGAGTCGCGCATGTCGCTCACCGGCGCGAACGCCGACGAGTGGGTGCCGGTCAAGCCGGGCACCGAAGGCGTACTGGCGCTCGGACTCGCGTACGTGATCATCGCGAACAAGCTGCGCCCGTCCGGAGGCGGGCGCGCGACGGCGGCGATCGACGGATGGTCGGGCGGCCTCGCCGCGTACGCGCCGGCAAGGGTCGAGCAGATGACCGGCGTGCCCGCCAAACGCGTCGAGCGGCTCGCGCGCGAGCTCGCCGAATTCCAGCCGGCCGTCGCGGTCGCCGGCGGCGCGCCGCTCGCGCACACGAACGGACTGTTCCACGCGCTCGCGGTGAACGCCCTCTGCGAGCTGCTCGGCACGGTCGGACAGCCTGGCGGGATTTTCTTCACACCGGGCGTCGCGCCACCGCCGAGTCCGCAGCCGATGCAGAACCTCGCCTCGGCCAAGGTCGTGCTGCTCGACGCGGCGAACCCGGTGCACGGGGCGCCGAAGGCACTCAAGGTTCGTGAGCTGCTCGAACGGGCGCCGTTCATCGTCAGCTTCGGCAGCTTCGTCGACGACACGAGCGTGCTCGCGGACCTGATCCTGCCCGACCACTCATTCCTCGAGTCGTGGGTGGACACGACGCCGGAATCCGGATCGATCGAGGCGGTGACGACGGTCGCCGGTCCAGTCATGAAGCCACTGCACCAGACGCGCGCGACCGCCGACGTGCTGATCGAGGTTGCAGGGAAGTTGGAGCAACCAGTCGCGCTGCCGTGGAAGACCGCGGAGGAACTGGCCAAGTCCCCGGTCCCCAGTCGCCAGTCCCCTCAGGCGGCTCGCGGGCTCGAGGGTGGAGCCGCGAACTATGCCGAGCCGCGGTTCGAAGGCGATGCTTCCCAGTACCCGTTCCACTTCCTGCCGTACAAGTCGCTGCAGTTCGGCGACGGCTCGACGGCGCACCTGCCGTGGCTGCAGGAGATGCCCGATCCGCTCACCTCGGCGATGTGGAGCAGCTGGGTGGAGATCAATCCCGCGACCGCCGATCGGCTGCAGATCCGCCAGGGCGATCTCGTCGACGTGACGTCGCCGCACGGCGCCGTCCGCGCGCCGGCGATGATCTTTCCGGCGATCGCGCCCGATCTGATCGCGATGCCGGTCGGGCAGGGCCATGGGACGTTCACGCAATACGCGAGCGGCCGCGGCGTCAACCCGCTCGCGATTCTCGCGCCGCTGCCGGTGGATCAGACCGGCTCGCTCGCCTGGGCGGCGACGCGTGTGAAGGTCGCGCGAGCGGGCGACGCTGATCGCAGCCTGATCATGTTTGCCGGCGAGATGCGGGAGCATCCGCACGAGGGTGAGACTCGGTAGCGCCTGGGGACTTGGGGACTGGGGGAGTGGGGGACTTGCGACCGAGGACTTGCGACTGACGACTTGCGACTGAGGACTGTCTGATGGGCCATCGATGGGGAATGGCGGTCGATCTCGACAAGTGCACCGGCTGCGGTGCGTGCGTGACGGCGTGCCATGCCGAGAACAACATCCCGACGGTCGGACCGGCGCAGGCGGCGCGCGGACGCGCGATGCACTGGCTGCGTGTGGAACGCTACTTCGAGGGCGATTTCCCGGACGTCCGCGTCAAGTTCAGGCCGGTGATGTGCCAGCAGTGCGACGCGGCGCCGTGCGAGCCGGTCTGTCCAACCTACGCGAGCCATCACACCGACGAGGGGTTGAACGCGCAGGTCTACAACCGCTGCATCGGCACCCGCTACTGCGCGAACGCGTGCCCCTACAACGTCCGCTTCTTCGACTTCTTCAACCCGCAGTGGCCGAAGCCGCTGCACCTGCAGCTGAACCCTGACGTCTCGGTGCGCGAAGTCGGCGTGATGGAGAAGTGCACCTTCTGCGTGCAGCGCATCAACGCGGCGGCGATCAGCGCCAGGGCCGAGAAACGCGAATTGAAGGACGGAGACGTGCAGCCGGCCTGCGCGCAGTCGTGCGCGGCGCGCGCGATCGTCTTCGGCGACCTGAACGACCCGGACAGCGAGGTGTCGCGGCTGTCGCGGTCGCCGCGCGCCGGACGGTTGCTCGACGATCTCGGCACGCTGCCTAAGGTCGCCTACCTCGAACGGCAGACGCAGGTATGAACGGCGACGCGTCGCGGAAGATCAACGACGACCTGCTGCGGCCGCTGCTGCGGACCTCGTGGCGCTTCTATCTCCTCGTCGCGCTCCTCGGGAGCGTCGTGCTGGCGGGCCTCGTCGGCTGGTTCTGGCAGATGTGGAACGGCTTCGGCGTCGCCGGCCTCAATAACCCGGTGTACTGGGCGTTCTACATCACTAACTTCGTCTTCTGGATCGGCATCAGCCACGCCGGCACGCTGATCTCCGCGATTCTGCGGCTGGTCAACGCCGGCTGGCGGCGCCCCGTGACGCGTTGCGCCGAAGTGATTACCGCGTTCGCGCTGATGATCGGCGCGATGTTTCCGATCATTCACCTGGGGCGGCCCTGGCTGGCGTTCTGGTTGATCCCGTATCCGAGCAGCCGGATGATCTGGCCGAACTTCAGGTCGCCGCTGGT
>DATFWL010000560.1:0-29307 GCA_035259385.1 Vicinamibacterales bacterium
GAGCGCCGGCTCGGCGAGATCGCCGTCGGCGGCGGCGTCGAGGTCAAGGACAACGCCGATTACCAGAAGGCCGTCGTCGAGGCGTTGAAGCGGATTGGCAACGCGGCACCGCGATCGTCGTCCGAGCTGGGCAAGCTGCAGAAGCGGCTGCTCGCGGCCGGCTATCGCTCGCACGAGTCGCTGTTCGTCTTCTTCGGCATCCGCCTGGCCTGCGCGCTCGGCCTGTTCGTGCTGATGATCTCCGGTCTCTTCGTCGCGCCGAACTTGTTCACGGCGCTGGTCGCCTGCGCGCTCGGCTACCTGCTGCCGGGCATGGCGCTGGCGCGGATGGCGAAGAAGCGTCAGCACAAGATTCGACTGGGGCTGCCCGACGCGCTCGACTTGCTGGTCGTCAGCGTCGAGGCCGGCCTGGGTCTCGACCAGGCGATTCAGCGCGTCGCCAGCGAGCTGGACTTCGCGCATCCGGATCTCTCCAACGAGCTCGCGTTGATCAACCTGGAGCTGCGCGCCGGCAAGGCCCGCGCCGATGCGCTGCGCAATCTCGCCGACCGCACCGGCGTCGACGACATCTCGTCGCTGGTGGCGATGCTGGTCCAGACCGATAAGTTCGGCACCAGCGTCGCGCAGTCGCTGCGCGTGCACTCCGAGACGGTGCGCACCAAGCGGCGTCAGCGCGCGGAGGAAGCGGCGGCGAAGACCGGCGTGAAGATGGTGTTCCCGCTGGTGTTCTGCATCTTTCCGGCGATCTGGGTGGTCACCATCGGACCGGCGGCGATCAAGTTCGTCCAGGTGCTGATGCCGATGGCGAACAAGTAGGGGCTGGGGGCTAGGGGCTAGGGGCTAGCCGTAGGGCGGCCGCCGCTACACGTTTTCGATCAGGGATTGGACTCAACGTGGCCACAGATAAACTCGCGGCAGCGCCGCCGGCGCCGACCTCGCTCGAGGCGACCGGCATCGGCAGGGATCAAATCGAGCAACTGCTGATCAAGACGCTGCATGCCGGCGAAGCCAGCGGCATCGTGGTCGCCGATCGGATGCGGCTGCCGTTCACGATGCTCGAGCCGATCATCGAACGGGCGCGCAACGAGCGGCTGATCGAGGTGAAAGGCGCTTCGGGAACGGGCGCCGCCAACTACCGCTACGCGCTCACCGACGGCGGCCGCGACCGCGCGGAACAGTACTTCTCGATCAACCGCTACGTCGGTCCGGTACCGGTCCCGCTGACAGCCTACGTGGCCTCGATCAACGGTCTGGCCGCCACGCGCGGCCATCTCGATCGCGATCGGCTCCGCCAGGGTTTCTCGCATTTGATCATCAAGGAAGAGCTGTTCGAGCAGCTCGGGCCGGCCGTCAACGCGGGCAAGGCGGTGTTCCTCTACGGGCCGCCCGGCAACGGCAAGACGGTCGTCGCCGAAGGGATGGGCCGATCGCTCGGTGGCGACATGTACATGCCGCATGCGATCGACGTCGACGGCAGCACGATCACGATGTACGACCCGATCGTCCACGAGCCGCTCGACAAGGAGGACGACGAAGGCACCTCGATCGTCGTCGCGAACACGCAGCGCGATCGCCGCTGGATCCGCATCCGCCGGCCGGTGGTGATGGTCGGCGGCGAGCTGACGCTCAACATGCTCGACCTGACGTTCAACCCGATCTCGAAGTTCTACGAGGCGCCGATTCACCTGAAGGCCAACGGCGGCGTGTTCCTCGTCGACGACTTCGGCCGCCAGCGCATGCGCCCCGAAGATCTCCTGAACCGCTGGATCGTGCCGCTCGAGAGCCGCTTCGACTACCTCACGCTCCACACCGGCAAGAAGTTCCAGGTGCCGTTCGACGTGCTGGTCGTGTTCGCGACCAACCTCAACCCGCAGTCGCTCGCCGACGAAGCGTTCCTGCGCCGTATTCCCTACAAGATTGCGGTCGTCGATCCGTCGATCGACGAGTTCACGCGCATCTTCGAGATGAACTGCCGCAGGCGGAAGATGCGGTTCCACCAGGTGATGGTGTCGTACCTGCACCGCCAGCACTACCAGCCGTACGACCGGCCGCTGCGCGCCTGCCACCCGCGCGATCTGCTCGACCTGGTCACCGCGCTCTGCCGCTACCGCGGCGTCGAGCCGGTGATCACACGCGAGCTGCTGGACGCCGCCTGCGCCGCCTACTTCATCGACTCGTCGAATCCCGGCGCGGCGCCGCCGCCGTCGGCGCCGGAGAAGGTGGCTGCGCAGAGCCTGGAGGTCCATTGATGAGCGAGCGGGTCCGCGACCTCTGCGCGCGCGCGTGTATCGCCGTCCTGTTCACGCTGCTCTCGGTGAACCTGCTCCTCAATTTCGTTCGGACGGGCCACGTCACCGGTTTGCTCCTGCTCGCCAGCGAAGGGCTCGTGGTCGTGCTCACGACGATCCGGCGCCCGGCGCGGCTCGTCGATCGGACCGTCGTCGCGGCGGTGACGACGACGCTGTCGATGGCGGGTCCGCCGCTGATGCGCGCGTCAGACGCGCTGCCGCTCGTGCCCGACGCGCTGACGGCGATCGTCTCGGCGGTCGGCGTGGCGGTCGTCATCATCGGCAAGATGACGCTCGGCCGCAGCTTCGGCCTCGTCCCGGCGAACCGCGGCGTCGTCGTCCGCGGACCGTATGGCTTCGTGCGCCATCCGATTTACACCGGCTATCTGATTACGCACGTCTGCTTCCTGATCGCGAACCCGTCGATGTGGAACGCGACCGTGGTCGTGATTGCCGACGCGGCGCTGATCGTCCGCGCGCTCATCGAAGAGCGCGTGCTCAGCGCCGACGAGGCCTACCAGGGTTACTGCCAGCGAGTTGGCTGGCACCTCGTGCCCGGAGTGTTTTGATGCCCGTTTCGCTCGTCAACGAACGTACCCGGACGCCCATCGCCACCGACGTCGAGCTCGCGGAGACGCGCCGGGAACGCCGTCGCGGCCTGCTCGGACGCGACTCGCTCGATCCGTCCGCGGCGCTCTGGCTCGCGCCATGCGCCGCCGTGCACACCGCGTTCATGCGGTTTCCGATTGACGTGATCTTCCTCGATCGCGACGGCCACGCCGTGAAGCTGGTGAGCAATCTCGGACCGTGGCGCATTGCCGCCGCCGCCCGCGCCCGCACGGTCGTGGAGCTGCCCGCGGGAAGCCTGCGGCAGCACTCGATCGTCGTCGGCGATCGGCTCTACATTCGCGCGAAGGGCTAGGCGCGGCGGGCCAGCGCAGGCCGGAGCAGGTCGGGCCGGTCGGGCAGGTCGGGCGAGCCTGGCAGGTCCGGCAGGCCGGGGGAGCCTGGCAGGTCGGGCTCGATCAGGCGCCGCGTCCGCGAAATTGACGAGTGGTCGGGCCCGGAACCCGTCATAGGAACCCCCATCGTCGGCTGACGATCGCGGTCGCGTTTCCGCAACGACATCCCGTTATCGCCATAACTCACGGCGTTCCCGGACCCGCCAGCCAACGTGGCCGCTCTCGCTTTCGTCTAAGCGAGACATGATTCTGCGCGACCTGCGTAGCACGCTGCGACTCGCCCAAAGTCGGCCCCTGATGACGTCGGCGATCGTTTTCATGCTCACGCTCGGCATCGGCGCGACGACGGCGATTTTCAGCGTCGTGTACGGCGCCCTGCTTCGGCCGCTGCCGTTTCCCGAAGCGGACCGCCTCGTGCAGGTGTACGGCTCGCGGCCCGACCGGGGTTGGGCGAATGTCTCGCTCACGGAAGCGAACTTCTGGGACATGCGCGACCGCGCCCGCGCGTTCGCCGACTTCGGCGCGCTGCACTCCACGAGCTTCACGCTGACCGGATTCGAATTCCCCGAGCGGGTTACGGGCGGACAGGTCAGCACCGGTTTCTTTCGGGCGCTCGGCGTGAAGCCAATCGCCGGCCGTCTGCTCGACCCGGGTGAAGACGAACGTGGCCGCGGCGAAGGCCTCGCTGTGCTGTCACACGCCTTCTGGTCGCGACGCTTCGGCACGGATCGATCGATCGTGGGCCGGCCGCTGACTCTCTCCGGCGCCTCCTATCTCGTCATCGGCATCTTGCCGCCCGGATCGCCGTGGCTCGACGCGGCTGACGTCTTCATTCCCCTCATCCGCCGTCCGGACGCGGATCGCGGCAGCTTCGAATACATCGGCATCGGCCGCATGAAGGCCGGCGTGACCCTCGAAGCGGCCACCGACGATCTTCGCCGCGTCGCGCGGGAGCTCGAGTCGGCCTATCCGGAGACGAACGCTGGACTCGGCGTTGCCGTGCAGCCTTCGCGGGCGTGGATCGCCAGCGATGATCTCCGCCGTGCGCTCTGGACGCTGCTCGCCGCCGCCGGGTTGCTGCTCGTCATCGCGTCCGTGAACGTGACGAACCTGCTCCTCGCGCGAGCGTCGACACGGGAGCGCGACAGCGCCGTGCGCACGGCACTCGGCGCCAGCCGGCGCGATCTCGTGCGAGAGCGGCTCATCGAGTCGCTCGCCTACAGCGCGGCCGGCACGACGCTCGGACTCGCTCTCGCCAACGCAATGCTCACGACGCTGAAAGCGGCCAATCCGGCCGGTGTGCCGCGGCTGAACGAGGTGGTGCTGAACACGTGGGCGATCATCTTCGCTGCGGGCGTCGCGATCCTGATTGGCGTCGCGACCGGCTTGATCCCCGCGCTGCGCATACCGGCTCGCGACCTCATGTCGGCGCTGCGCGGCGGACAGCGGGGCGCTACCGTCGACCGCGGGCAGCAGCGCGTCCGCAACCTGTTCGTCGCCGCCGAGGTCGCGCTGGCGATCATGCTGCTCGTCGGCGCCGGGCTCCTCGTTCGCAGCCTGGTAACGGTTCTGTCGGTCGAACGCGGCTTCCAAACCGACGACCGCTTCGTCTTCACGATCACGCTACCCGCGGGGTACGGCGCACCACGCATTCGTGAGTTGAATCGCGCGCTGCTCGATCGTATTCAGCAGATACCGGACGTCGTATCGGCCGCCGCGGTGAGTGGACGCCCGCTGTCGCGCGGCAGCACCGGACTCGGGCTTGCCGCTGCCGATCAGCCCGACACCGGCTCGCAGGTTCCCTGGGGCACGTGGCGCGTCGTCACGACTGGTTACTTCAAGACGATGGGTCTGCCGCTCCTCGCCGGCCGGAACTTCGACGAGCGGGACGAGATCGGCGAACCGTGGCGCGCGGTGATCAGCAAGCGCGTCGCCGATCTGTTGTGGCCGGGACGAAACGCGATCGGCCGGACGATCATTCTGTGGAAGGGACAGAACAATTCGGCCGGCGAAGTGATCGGCGTCGTTGCCGATATGCGCGAGCGAGGGCTCGACGTGGATCCCACACTCGCCGTGTATTTCCCCGCCAACGGCAGCACGATGGGCGCGATGCAGGTCGTCATGCAGACGCGGACCGGCCGGCACGATGTGATGCCCGCCGTGCGCACAGTCGTGGCCGGAGTCGATCCGACCCTGCCGGTCTCCAACCTGCTCAGTCTCGACGACATCGTCAGCGCGTCGGTCGCGACGCGACGGATGACGATGATGTTGACCGTGATCTTCGCCTGCCTGGCGCTCGTGCTCGCGCTCGCAGGCGTGTACGGCGTACTCGCGTACATGATCTCGCAGCGCACGTCTGAGATCGGCGTGCGTATCGCGCTCGGTGCCGAACACTCACGCGTCCTTCGCCTGGTGTTCGTGCAGGGCATGCAGCCGGTTCTCGCGGGTGCCGCCGCCGGCGTCGGCGCGATGCTCTGGCTGTCGCAGTTCATGGCGGCGCTGCTCTTCGGCGTTCAGCCGCGCGACGCGGCCACGTACGTCGCCGTGCTCGCCGCGATCACAGTCGTCGGCGCACTGGCCTGCTACGTGCCCGCCCGCCGCGTACTCCGCATCGATCCCGCGACGGCGTTACGCGCGGAATAGCCACGGAGATTCGTGGGCTCACAACCAATGGAGCCTCTCGAATCGCTCGAGCGCCCGCCGCGATCGAGACGAGCCCGACGAGGCTGAGCAGATCGCGGAAATCTACGTCGTCGGTTTGACCGTGATCTGGACCAGCTTGCGGAACTTCACCGGCTTACCGTTGACGGTGGCCGGTGTGTACTTCCAGGTCCGCGCAGCGGTGAGCGCCGCCTTGTCGTAGACGTTGTTCACCGATGCCGTCATCACCGCCGACTCGACGGCGCCGGTTTCGTCGATCACCACCTCGAGTCGGCCGATCCGCTCCACCGGCATCACGCCGCGGAACCCGGGCAGCGACTGGTTGATCACCATCGGCGGAACGACCGTGCGATCTTCAGCCGTGTAGATGTGCGCCGGCATCGTGGCCGGTGGCGGCGGCGGCGCCTGCACGACCGGCGCGGGCGGCGGCGCTGGGGTTGGGGTCGGCGCCGGCGCCGGTGCCGGCGGCGGGGCGGCCGCCTTTGCGCTCAGCTCCTGGAACCCGACCGCCAGCTGCCGCATGTCCGCCAGCGGCGGCTTCGCCGCTTCCGCGGCGAGGTCCGGATCGGCGAGGGTCACGAGCAGCTGGCTGAAGTCGCGCGCCGCGGCCGCGTAGTCCTTGTGGTCGAACTCCGCCTTCGCCACCGCGTACTTCTGCTGGACGATCGTCGGCAGCATGCGCCGCCGGACGTCTGCGAACGTGGACCGGATGCGCGGCGAGACCTCGTTCTCGCCCGGATGGTAGAGCGGATCGGCGGCGACCACCGCCTCGATTGCCTGCTCGGCGTCGTTCGGCCTGCCGAGCGCAAGCAGACAGAACGCGCGGTACTGCTCGATGACCCGCGACTGGCTGGCCGGCCGATCGGAGGACCGCAGACGATTCAGCATCGCCAGGGCGTCTTCGTAGGCGGCTGACGCGTAGAGCTCGCGAGCCGCCGTGATGTCGTTGTCTTGCGCCGCCGCCGCCCCCGTTGTCGTCAGGACGAGCGCGACGACGGCCGATCCAATCCACGCGGACGAAAGCAGCGGCTTCATTTCTTCCTCAAATCGACGCTGAGGCGCGCCGGCGCCGCCAAGGTCACCGTCGCCTTGTGGCGCTGCTCGCCCAGCTCGGGATTACGGAACACGATGTCGTGATTGCCGATGGTGACCTGCAGGTTGCCGATCGGGGTCTCGCCGATCTTCTCGCCGTCGACCCAGACCTCCGCCCAGGGGATGGCGTTCAGCGCGATGGTGCCCTTCGGGAACTCCACTTTGATCGCCGTCACCTTGCCGGCGGCGACCTGCACGATGCGCACGGCGCGGTAGCCGATCGCGTCGTTCACGAGCTCCAGCTCGTGACGGCCCGCCGAGACCATCACCCGATCGGTCTGGCTGGTGCCGATCAGCTGTTTCCTCTCGAAGATCTGCAGCTCCGACGGCGCGTTGATGGCGAGCCAGCCGGACACCGGCGCTCCCTCGGCGCCGCCGAGCGGTACGGTCAGCGACGCGGTATTGCCGGCCTCGACGGTGACGGTCTGCTTGACGGTTCCGAGATCGCTTTCGACGACGACGGTGTGTTCGCCGGGTGACAGGGCGGCGACGGTCACCGGCGCCGCACCGCGCCCGACGCCGTCGACGGTCACACGTGCGCCGGCCGGCTCGGTGCGGACCAGCAGCTGGCCGACTGCCGCGGCCGCCTTCGGCAGGTCGAGGTACTGCGACACCTGCGCGTTGGCGGTGATCGTCACCGGCATCAGGCGCGGCTCGCCATCGCCGCGCACTTCGAGCGAGTGCGGTCCCGACTTCAGCGTGACCGTCAGTGGCGTCCCGCCGCGCTCCACGCCGTCCACGAACACGCGGGCGCCGGGCGGGTTCGTCGTCACGTTCAGCGTGCCTTCGTTCGTCGGCGGCGTCGGCGCGACGAGCTTGCGGACCGAGGGCACCGCGATCCCTGCGACCGCGAGCACGGCGACCGCCGCCGCTGCCATCCACCACTTCTTCTTCGCTCCGCCGCGGTCTTCGGCGAACGCGAGCTCGTCAATCGGCGCGGAGAAGTCGATCGGCGGCGGAGCCGGTCGGAGCGACGGCTTCAGATCGACGCCTGCGTGCGGCGCGGGCTTCGGTTCCGCGGGCTTGTGATCGGCTGGCTTGTGCTCGAACGCCTTGGGATCGGCTGGTTTGTGATCGGCTGACTTGAGATCCGCCGCTTTGTGATCGGCCGGTTTGTAGTCCGGCGCCCTGTAGTCGAGCGGCTTGGCATCGAACGGCTTCTGATCGAATTTCTGATCGAACAGCCTGGATGTGACCGGACTGGCGTAGCTGCCGCCCGCGTAGGACGGCGTCCTGTCGCTCGTTCCCCCGAACGACGGAGCTTTGTCGACAGCGGGCGGGATGGAGGTCGGAGCCTTGTTGTCACCGGCCGGTGGCACGTGGGTCGACGCCTTGTCGAGCGCCGGCGGCGCATACGCTGGAGTCTTCTCGACGGCCGGCGGCACGTAGATCGGAGTCTTCTCGACCGCCGGCGGCACGTACGTCGCGGTCTTCTCGGCGGCTGGCGCGACGGAAGCCGAAGTTTTCTCGACAGCAGGCGGTATGTAAGTCGGAGCCCTCTCGACGGCAGGCGGCACGTAGATTGGGGTCTTCTCGGTGTTCGCGGCGCCGTACGTCGATGCCCTTTCCGGAGCAGGCGAGGCGTTCGAGGTCGACGCCCGCTCGACGCCGGGTGGCACGTAAATCGGCGTCTTCTCGACGGCCGGCGGCACGTAAATCGGCGTCTTCTCGCTTGCCGCAGATACGTCCGGCTTCACTGACGACGGGCCCGGGTGCGAATCGTGGACGCCGAGCGGCGGCATCGCGCTCGACGCTGCAGGCGGCGCGGCAGCCGCAGGCGCCGGGGCCGGAACGATCGGCGCAGCATTGGCGGCCGGGGCAACGGGCGCAGCGGGCCTCACGTCGGCGGGCCGCAGCGCCTCCGACGGCTTGACTCGCGCCGCAGCCGAAGGGAGTCCGGCGTCGAGCGAACGCGGCGTCGACGGACTCTCGGCGTGACGAACCGCGTCGGCGGCGCGGTCGGCGGACGACGCCAAATCCAACGCGCCGGTGCCGGTCTCCGCGCGATAGTGCGTCAGGAACGCCTCCAGCGAGGCCGGCGCGGCCATGTAGTCCGAGTCGCCGAGGACGTTCTCGAGATCTTCGTGCGCGACCACTGCCGACTCGAACGACTCGCGCGGATCGAGCTGGAGCGCGCGCATCAGCCACGCGCGCAGTCCGGCGGGCAGCGGCTCCAGTCCACCGCGCGCCGAGATCGCCCACGACGAAGCGACGACCTCGCCGAGGCGCGCCGGCAGCTCGTCGTCGGTGAGCGGGCGGCCGACGATCAGCGCGAGCGCGACGGCGCCGAGCTGGGTGACATCGGATCGGTGATTGAATGCGACGGGGCCGGTCGTGCCGGGAATCGCGACCCGCAGCTCCTTCCAGTAGCGCTCGCGGGTGTATTGCAGCTCGCTCAGCGCCGCGCCGAGCACGTGCTCGACCATCACGATGCGCGCATTGGGCGTGACGATGATGCGTTCGGGCGCGATCGCGCCGTGCGCGATCTCGGGCGTCTGCTCGTGCAGCATCGCCACGGCCGGCACGATCTGTCGCAGCAGGCACAGCGCCGCGTCGATGTCGAGCGGGACGTCCGCCTTCTCGGCGAACGAAAGGAGATCGGAGAGCCGTACGCCCGCGGTGATGTCGGAGACGAGGACGAGCGCGGACGGCGGGCTCTTCAGGCGCTCGACGCTGCGGACGCCGCCGAAACAGGCGCGGCGGAAGCTGGCCAGGTGGCTGACCCGCTCCCGCAGCGCGAACTCGAACGAGGGGACCGCGGTGAGCTCGCCGCGGAGGCACAGGAGCTCGATCGGCTCGTGACGCACGGGATCCGTCGTTCGCCGCCGCACGCCGAGGCCGTCAGTGAACGAATTGGGCGCTGGTGCGCCAGCGTGGGCAGAAGCTGGTTCCATAGCACGCGCCCGATGCGGGAATTGTGCCGTTCAGCTTCTGTCGTATCTAGGGGTTCATTTGCGCGATCCGGCACAAACGATTACAGAACGGGACTCCGCGCACACCAGATTCGTGCTGACGAATTTGGTGGGACGATCACGGTTCCCCCGCAGCAGCCGCGATTTGACCGGGTTCGCGATAACCATGCGGGGCGATCTGGTACGAAAATCCGGTCGCGAGGGGACTTGCAAGTCCGCGTTCTGACTTGGGAAAGCGAGTTGTCGCCATCACGCGCGCGGGCGATGATGCTCGACATCCGGCAGGAACACGGCGAGCAATCCAATCAGCGGCAGATAGGCACAGATACGGTAGACCGCTTCGATCCCGACCAGATCGGCGAGCTGACCCAGGACGGCGGCGCCAAGCCCCGCCATCCCGAACGCGAACCCGAAGAAGATTCCCGACACCATTCCCACGCGCCCTGGCATGAGCTCCTGCGCGTAGACGACGATCGCCGAAAACGCGGACGCGAGCACCAGCCCGATGCACACCGTGAGAATCGGTGTCCAGAAGAGCGATGCGAACGGCAGCGCCGCCGTGAACGGGAACACGCCGAGGATCGAGATCCAGATCACGTTCTTCACGCCGATCCGATCGCCAACCAGCCCGCCGAGCATCGTACCGGCGGCGACAGCGCCGAGAAAAACGAAGAGATCGATCTGCGCCGCGCGGATCGACAGGTGAAACTTCGTGATCAGGTAGAACGTGTAGTAGCTGTTCAGGCTCGCCAGATAGAAGTACTTCGAGAAGATCAGCGCGCCGAGGACTGCGAGCGCCCAGCCGACGCGCCCCGGCGACAGCGCGCTCGGCGCCGCCGCGGCGGTGTGCGCGGTCCGGTTCGTGCGGCGCTCGAGCGCGACACGCTGGTGCTGATACCAGCGGCCGATGCGCCACAACACGAGGATCGCGACGAGCGCCAGCGGCGCGCACCACGCGACGCTCGCCTGTCCGCGCGGGACGACGAGGAACGCCGCCAGCAGCGGGCCGAACGACGATCCGAGATTGCCGCCGACCTGGAAGAACGACTGCGCGAACCCGTGCCGGCCGCCCGACGCCATGCGCGCGATCCGCGACGACTCCGGGTGAAAGATCGACGACCCGATGCCCATCAGGCCGGCGGCGACGAGCAGCGCGCCGAACGTGCCGGCGATCGAGAGCAGCAGCACGCCGACGAGCGTGAACGTCATGCCGGCGACCAGCGCGTACGGAGCAGGGCGGCGATCGGTATACAGGCCGACGAGCGGCTGCAGCAACGACGCGGTCAGCTGCAGCGTGAGCGTCATCAGGCCCACTTGCGTGAACGACAGCGCGAACGCCGCCTTGAACATCGGATAGAGCGCCGGCACGAGCGCCTGAATCGTGTCGTTCAGCAGGTGCGAGAGGCTGGCGCCGGCAAGCACCGCAAACGCGGTGGCGCCGCGATCGGCGACGGCCGCTGGCGCAAACGTCGAGGTAGAGGACGCAGTGGCGATGGCAACGATTGTACCGGCGCCGCGCCCGTCAAGGACAGGCCAATAGTCGAATGGTCTGCCGCAGCGTGCAATCGGAATGAGGAATTTGGAATGTGGAATGTGGAATGGGTGTGACGCCTCGTCGCAGTGTCTCGCTTGAGCGGCCTGCCGGTATCGCGATCACGACTTCCACATTCCGCATTCCAAATTCCAAATTCCAAAATTCCAAATTCATTTCGGTGGCGTGCAGCGAGCAGGGCTGTCCGCCAGTCCCTTGTCCCGGTACACCTCATGGCAGCCGGCGCACGCGTCGGCGAGATCGTTGGTTGCGTCCGACACCTTCTCCTGATTCTTCGTTCGCGCGGCCTGAAGGACGGCGAGGCCCGCGGTTCGCATCTGGCGCGCGAACTGTTGAAAGTCCGCCCGCTGCACCGGCACCGGCTTGCCGTTCTGACAGGACCGCCCGGGCGTCAGAATCAGGTCGACGCCATCGGTGAGCGCCACCGCCGCGTTCTCGACGATCTCCCAGCCGGAGTACGCATCCCCGTACGTCGACGTCGCGGACCCGCCGCCCGCGTCGGCCGGTTTCTTCGGTGCTGCGGGATCGTGCTGTTGAACATCGAAGATCAGATTCGAGTTCGGGAAGAAGATGCCGCGCATCACCTGTGCGAGCGATCCAGCCGGGCGCGATGGCGGCCGGGCGGGCGGCCTGGCGGGTCGTGTCTGCGCGGCAATCGCAGCGGTGACGAGGAAGAGCGCGACTGAGACAACGATCATCCGCATGGCGCGGATTCTACGTCAGCTCGCGATCGGATTTACCGTGCTCGCCGGAGCGTTTGCCGTGGAAGACGTCTCGGGCGGCGCATGCACCGTAGCTGTCTTCCGGCGCGCCGTCGCTCACGTCGCGAGGCGCGCCGGTGACCAGATCCTGCTTAGTGCGTGGTGGTTCTCGGCGCCCCCTGTCCCACCGCTGCCTTCAGCTCGTCGAGGGTCGCCACTCTCGGTCCGTGCAGTGCGGCGATCTGACGCACGTCCAGATTGAGCTTGTGAATGTTGTCGTAGAGGTTCACCGCGAACGGACTTGGCGTCGGCGGCGGCGTCTGGTTCGGTGCGAGCGGCGCCCAGGCGTCGACCTCCATCAGGATCTTTTCCTTCGGGAGATAGATCATCGCGAACGCGTCGTTGTGACCGTTGCCAACGATCGGGTAGACCTCGATCGCGCGGCTGCCGTCGGTGATGACGTGCTTGTCGCTGAACGTCTCGAACGTCGCCGGCTTGTTCGCCTGCGCCAGCTTGTCCGGATTGATGGTGCGTGGCGCCGCCCACGCCTTCTCGTAATACGGCTTGTTCAGGTCGTGAGTGACGATGGTCGCACCCTCGGCCGCATACGCGCGGAGTCCGCCGGAATGATCGAAGTGAACGTGCGTATTGATCACCGACTTGATTGGCTTGTTCGGAATCGTCTCCTTGATCTTGGCGATCACCGCCGTCGAGCGCGCCTCGTCCAGCGGCCCCTCGACGACGACGATGTGATCCTTCTGATCGATGGCGACGCTGTGATGGGTGCCGCCCTTGATGTACCACACGCCGTCGGCCAGCTTCTCGGCCGTGGCCGTGACCGGTGGCGCCGTGAAGCTCTTGACCGGATCCGGTACTGGAAGATCGACCGCCGGATCCTTCGTCACTGACGACACCGTGATGTCGAGCACCGGGTAACCGCCTTGCGTGCGAACGATCTTTCCGGGGAACATCACGCCATTGAACTCGCGATAGCCGGAGTAGGTGATCTCGACCGGTGTGTCGCCGAGCACGGGGTTGTCGATCCACGTCTGCACGCGCTCGACCTGATTCTGCGCATTGATGTGGCCGGCGAACCGGTGATTCCCCGCCATCGTGAACGAGATGTCCGATCCGCCGCCGCTCGCCGGCTCCGACGTCGCGTTGTTCGCGGCCGCTGCCTTGAGGAACCCATGCGGCGTCGTCCAGATCTCCATCGTCCGCTCTTCGACGGCGGCCGGTTGCGGCTGCGGCGCCGGCGTGGCGTCGGGCGCGGCGCCCGCCGGCACGGCCATGTTCCACGCATACGCGCCGCTCAGGATTTGAATCGGCTTCTGCTGAACGGGCGCCGGGCGTGCACGATCGGGTTCCACCACCTGGATGCGCTCCATCTCGACGCGCGCGGCGGGAGTGTCGTAGTTCACGGTGGCCGTGAAGGCGGTCACGTTGAACGCCGGCCACGGCAGCGTCGGGCTCGGCGCCTGGCCGAACTGGAACCATGTGCCGGTTCCCGCGTACTGGATGGACTTCAGCTCGCTCGCTCCCAGCGCTCTAGTGGCGGCCCGAAGCGTTCCCGGTGCCTCGTTGGCGCACGCACCGGAGAGCACTGCCATCAGGAGACCCAGAGAGACAACGACTGACCTGCGCATAGTCGTACCCTCCTGTTTATGATTTCCTAACCGGTCATCTTACATCGAGCCATGCGATGGCGAATTCAGCGGCGAGCAGGGTTGGTCGCGTGTCGCGGCGTGCATGACACCAGGTAGACGAGCATTCGGCTGGCGTCGAATCGCGAACAAGCGGGCGCCCGCAGTGGGCTCAGCGCGTCTGCTCGCCCAGCGTCTTTTCCAGGGACTTCGTGTAGCGGTAGTGCTGCCACACCCGATAAACCAAGTACACGGGGACGAAGACGAGCACGAGCGAGCCAAGAGACCCAAGCATGTCAGCCTCTTCGTGGGGGCCCGAGGAGCTTATCACCCAACCCGTGGATCGGCGCGGAGTTCCAAGACAAGCGCCTCGAGCGAGAGTAACGCGGCGATTCGATTTGACGCAGCATCGTTTGGCGACGCGACGCTTCGCATGGGAGCGTTAATCGGCACGCCGGCGCACCGCGTTCAAGCGTCGAGATCCTGACGGCAAGCCGATCACCGTCGATGGCGGAGAGTCCAAGTCTTGTAGGATCATTCGCGCCGCGGCTCTCACCCCGCAGCGCGCATCTGAGCACACACCGCGACCTATGTTCGCCGACAGTTTCTGCGACGAGTATCGCGCACCTGCCGGCCTCGACTCGAGAGGCCAGATGTCCGACGACGACCTGACCGACGACGCGACGATCCCGTTCTACAGCCCGAACCAACCACCCGACACCGCCGCGGCAGCCGAAGATGGCGCGGGCAGCACGCGTGGCCGTGACGGCACGCGCGGCGTCATGAGCGACGACAAAAGACGCCAACGGGTTCGAGCGTGCGTACCGGGAGTCTTTCCGACAGCGTTTCACGGAAGCGAACGCCGATGGGCGTGCCGAGAAGGGAGATCGCTATGCATGACACGGTGGCACAGATCATCCGAAAGTGGCTCGGCCAGTTCGAAGGCCCAGTGCGCGAAATGTACATCGACAATCGAGGGCTCGTAACGACGGGTACTGGGAACCTCCTCCAGAGCGCGCGCGAGGCGAATACGTATCAATGGGAAAGGATCGCCGGCGGTGCCGCATCGCCGCCGGAAGTGGCGGCCGAATTCGAACGAGTCAGATCGGCGGAAACCAAAAGAAAGATTCCGGGTTGGGCCGTAATGGGCGGAGGCAACTTCATCAAGAGCGCCATGAAGCTGGGGATCGTGACGCTGCGGCTGACCGCCGACTCCGTCGACAAAATGTTCCAGGACAAATTAAACGGCCTCGAGGCGACGATGAAGGGGACGCCGGGATACGAGGAGTATGAAGACTTTCCGGGCGACGCGCAGATAGGAATCCTCTCCGTCATCTGGGCCAACGGCGCCGGGGGCTTCGTCGACAAACGAGATCTGCGCCTTCATAAGACCTGGCCTGGTTTTACCGGCGCCTGCGAGCGGCGGGCGTGGGCGGAGATCGCCGACAAGCCGCATTACAGGTGGAAGAACATCAGGGACGACCGTGACAAGGCCACCGCGCGCGTGTTCCGGAACGCCGAGATCGTCGAAAACGATGAAAACGCGCCTCAGTCGACGGTGCTGGAGCGCGTCCCTTAGCGGAAGTTGTCTGGCGGGGGCAGTGGAGCGGCCGACCCAATGACGGGGCAGCTGAAGGACGAATCGTTCGTGCGGCAGGTATCCATGCACAAGCGGACGTGCGGCGAGGTGTTCGGTCCGCTGGCCCACGTCTTCGGCAACGAGCTTGGCGAACGCATCGGCTCCATCAAGACCGCCTGGCGGAAGACCTGCAACTGATCGCGAACAGTTGTGATCGGAATGGGTTAGCGGACTATGGGCCCCCCGGGGATCGAACCCGGGACACCGTGATTAAAAGTCACGTGCTCTACCACTGAGCTAGGGGCCCGTGAGGTGGGACCGGACATTGTACTATGCCGACAGATCCGTGCTCGGCGCGTCACAACTGTAACGACCCGACACCGCACACGGCACCCGCCATGCTCCACGCGATGGAACGTCGCGTGCACCACAGACTCCCGTCGTGTCAGCGCTGGCCACTGTCGCGATCGTCGCGATTCTGATCCTGGTGTGGGTCCCGACGTTCGCGCTCGTCAAACGCGACGACACATCGCATGGCCGGCGGCGATGTGCGTTCGCACTCTCGGTCGCAACCACGGCCGGCGTCCTCTCATGGGTGGTGTGGAGTCAGCCGCAACCGGAGATGTCGGACCTGGCGCTGGTGTGGGCGAGCGCCCGCGCCTTCCTGCACGGGGACAATCCATACCAGATGGTCGGTCCCGGCCGCGCCTTCGATCGGCCGTACCCGCTCGTGTATCCGATGACTGCGGTTCTAGCGCTCGCGCCGCTGGCGTGGCTGCCGCTGCGATGGGTCGATCCGTTGTTCGTCGCCTGCGGGTTTGGACTGTTCACCTACGCGCTGACGAGACAACGTCTGCTGACGCCGCCACTGGTCGCGCTCGTGTCGATCGCCGCGTTGATGACGCTGCAGACGTCGCAGTGGTCGCTGCTGCTGACCGGGGCCGCGCTCCTCCCCGCATGCGGCCTGATCCTGATCGCAAAGCCGACGATCGGCCTGGCGCTGTTCGCGGCGTTCCCGCGGCGCCGCATCGCCATCGGATGCGCCGTCGTCCTGGCGCTCAGCGTTCTCGCGCGGCCGCTCTGGATCATCGACTGGCGCGCGACACTCGCCAGCGTCCCGCACGTCGTGGCGCCGATCACGCGCCTGGGCGGTCCGTTGCTGCTCCTCGCCGCGCTGAAATGGAAGCGCGCCGATGCCCGTCTCCTGCTCGGGATGGCGTGTGTGCCGCACACCACCGTGCCTTACGAGACGATTCCACTGTTCCTGATTCCGCAGACGTGGACGGAGGCCTGGGGACTCTGGGCGCTCGGCGTGCTCGCGTACATCGGACAGTGGGCCACCGGTCCCTATGCGTCGCAGGAGGCGTACTGGACCGGCGGGGCACGATGGATCGTCGCGGTCATGTACCTGCCGTGTCTGCTGATGGTGCTGAGACGACCCAACGAATGGTCCACCTCGACTGGCGGCGACGACAGGCTCGAGTCGATTTAATCCGCTATACTTAACTGAGTTGGCTCTCCCAATTGCCTCATGAATAAAGACGCCTCTCGCCTCGTCATGGTCGTGGAAGACGATGTGTCGGTCAGACGGCCACTCGTGAAGTTTCTCGAGATGCACGGATTCGCCGTCGTCACTGCCGAGACCGCGGACGAAGGACTCGACGCGTTGAAGAAGCATCGGCTCACCGCGGCGGTCGTCGATCTCAGGCTGCGTCGCGGCTCGGGTCGCGACGTCGTGGTCTCGACGCCGAACGACGTGCCGGTGATTATTTTTTCTGGCGTGCCGTCGGAATCAGCGGAGCTCGAACGGCTGCGTCCGCGGACCCGGCTGATCGAGAAACCGTACTCGCTCGTGCTGCTGGTCGAGACGCTCGAAGAGATGCTCGCCGAGTCGAACGCCGGCTCACAGAATCTTCATTCCTAGCGCCGACAGCGCGAGTTCGGTGCCGAGCTCCGCGGTGGTGTTCCGCACATCGAGGGTCGGGTTCACCTCCACGAGATCGAGCGAGGTGAGCAGCCCCGAATCGGCGACGATCTCCATCACCATGTGCGCCTCGCGGTAGTCGAGACCGCCTTTCACCGGCGTGCCGACGCCCGGCGCGATCTGCGGATCGCAGACGTCCATGTCGAACGACACGTGAACGCCCGCGGTGCCGTTGCCGGCGATGTTCACGGCCTGTTCGACGATCGACGCGATTCCCTGGCGATCGATGTCCTTCATGGTGAAGACGTGCACCTGTGAATCGCGGACCGAGACCTTCTCACGTTCGTCGAGGTTGCGGATCCCGATGAGCACCGTGTGCGCCGCCTGCACCTTCGGCGAGAAGCTGCCGATCCTGGAGAGCTCCGCCGGTTCCGGGCCGAGCAGCGCAGCCAGCGGCATGCCGTGAACGTTTCCCGACAGCGACGTCGCCGGCGTGTTCATGTCGCCGTGCGCGTCGATCCACAGCAGCCCGATCGGCAGGCCGCGGGCGTTCTTCGCCCACTCGGCGGCGGCGGCGACGGACCCCGCGCCGAGGCTGTGGTCCCCGCCGAGGACCAGCGGCATCGCCCCTTCCTCGAGCGACGCCAGCGCCGTCTGATACACCTTCTGACACACCTTTGCGATATCGCGGATGTACTTCTTCCGCTCGTCGCGCTGCGCCTGCGTTTCGGGAATCGGCGCCGGCAGATCGCCCTTGTCCACGACGGTGTAGCCGAGCGCCGTGACCTGCTCGCTGAGCCCGGAGATGCGAAACGCGGAGGGCCCCATGTCGACGCCGCGCCGGCCGCCGCCGAGGTCGAGCGGCACGCCGATGATGTGGACGGCCTTCATTTCATCTTCACCGACACCGATATCCCTTCGCCGGACGGCGTGACGATGGTCGTGAGGAGCCTCGGATCGTTCCGGATCGCGTCGAGGAAGTCGCGCATCTCGCTCTGCTTGTTCACGACGTTGTGCGCGAGGAACAGTCCGCGCCCGGACAGCCGCGGCAGCATGAGGTCGAGGAACCGCTTGTAGTCGCGCTTCCACGCGTCGAGGAACACGAAGTCGAACGTGCCTGGCAGCTTCGGGATTTCCTTGAAGGCGTCACCGGCAACGACCGTGACGATGTCGGCGAGACCGGCCGCACGCACGTGCTCGGCGGCACGCTTCGCCCGCGCCGGGTCGTACTCGATCGAGGTCAGCGTTCCGCCGGTCTCGCGCAGCGCCAGGCCCATCCAGATCGCGCTGTAGCCGTAGGCGCCGCCGATCTCGATCACGCGTTTCGCGCCGCTCGACGCGATCATCACGCGCAGGAACCGGCCGTCTTCTTCGGAGACGGCGAGCTGATCGGTGTCGGCAGACTTGATCCGCGCGAGCAGCTGTTGCTGATCGGTGGTCTGCGCGCGGGCGATCGTGGTCGTGAAGCAGGAACCGACAATCGCCGCCGCGAGGATACGAAGACAAGGCGCGCGGCGGCTCATGCCTTCGCCGGGACGCATCGCTCGAGCCATTGTGCCACGCGCCCCGCGGTCGCGCGGCCATCCGCCACGCAGTCGGGAATCCCGACGCCGCGGAAACCGCTGCCGGTGATGAACAGGCCCGGGTGACGCTGAAGCGCGCGGTCGATCTCCGCGATGCGCCGCAGATGTCCGACCTCGTGCTGCGCGTTGCTTCGTTCGAAGCGGTAGACGCGCGTGAAGAGCGGTTCGCCGTTGACGCCAATCAGCGGCTGGAGCGCGCGGATCGACAATGCCACCAGCTCCTTGTCGGTACGCTCGAGCGCCTTCGGGTCGCGGGCGCCGCCGACGAACGTGCGCAGCAGGACGTGATCGTCGTCCGGCGCGCGATGGGGCCACTTCGAGGACAGCCACGATGCCGCCAGGAGCCCGGTGTTCTCGACCTTCGGCACGACGAAGCCGGAACCGTTCAGCGCATGTCCGATCGCGGCGCGGCGGAAGGCGAGCGCGATCGTCGCCGCGGACGCATACGGGACTTCCGCGCACAGCGACGCGAGCACCACGTCGCGGTCGCGGAGCAGCGCGCTCGTCACGTACGCCGGCGTCGTGACGACGACGGCGCGGGCGTTGACGATCTCGCCGTCCCTGGTGTGCACGGTAAACGGGCCGGAGCCGGTGATCGCGGTCGCCCCGCGCGACGTCCGCACGTTCGATTCGCCGAGCGCCGCGACCAGCGCGTCGATCATTTCGCCGAGGCCGCCGGGTAGGGATTTGAAGGCGCCGTCGGGGTTCGGGGTTCGGGGTTCGGGGTTCGGGGTTCTGGTTCTGGGTTCTGGGTTCGAAGGTTCCAGGTTGGGAGGGTCTGGGTTCTTGGGTTCGGGGTTCTTGGGTTCTAGGTTCGCAGGTTCTCGCGCGAGTTCTCGGTTCGCCCGTGGCCGAAATGCGCGAAGGATGCTGCCGTACTTCTGCTCCGCCTCCACGAGCCGCGGGAAGAGGGCCTTTATCGACAGCCGATCGACATCCCCGGCGTGGATGCCGGCGAGCAGCGGCTCGGCCAGGTACGTCGTGGCTTCGCGGCCGAAGCGGCGGGTCATGAACGAGCCGATCGATTCGTCGCTGTCGTCCGTGCGCCTGGAGACGAACAGCTCGGCGCCCATGCGCGCCTTGCCGGGCCACGTGAAGAGACCGGTCTCGACGAACGGACGAACCCGCGTCGGAATGCCGAGAACCGAGGCCGCCGGCAGGGGATAGAGGCGTCCGCCGCGCTGGATGTAGGCGATGCGCGGCCGCTTGGTCGTGACCAGGCGGCCGCCAAGGCCCAGTTGCTCGCACAGTGCGATCGCGTGCGGTTTCTGAATCAGCAGCGCGTCGGGCCCGCCGTCGATCGTGAAGCCGCCGAGCTCCTCGCTGACAATCACGCCGCCCGCCCGGGGCGCCTGCTCGAGGACGACGAACGACAGCCGGCGCCGGGACAGCTCATACGCGGTTGCGAGACCGGCGATACCGCCGCCGACGACGGCAACGTCAAAGGTCATCGGAGTCAATTATCGCTGACGCGGCTGGGGGCTGGGCGGTGCTAGCCTCCAGCCCCGACACCCGACGAGCGCGGTGAGAGCCGCGCTCGCACGAGGTCCTCGAGCATCGCGATGAAGGTCCGCGACGTGTTCAGCGATTCGGTCCGCCGCAGCGTCGTCGAAAACTCCCGCGCGACGCGGGCGGCCTGGATGTCGATGTCGAACAGGATCTCGGTGTGATCGCACACGAAGCCGACGGGCACGACGAGAAACCTCCGGATCGTCGCCGACTTGTCGTCAATCATCTCGTCGAGCGACGGGCCGATCCACGGCTCCGGCGTGCGACCCGCGCTCTGATACGCGCGCTCGTACCGCTTGATGCCAACGCGATCCGCGACGCCGCGCGCGGTCTCGGCGACCTCGTCGGCGTAGCGGTCCCCGGCCGCGATGACGCGCTCGGGGAGACTGTGGGCGGTGAAAATCACCAGCTCGTCGGGCTTCGGCTGCGCCGACCAGAGCCGCTCGGCGAACGCGTCGAGCAGCAGCGGATGCACGTGAAACGACGCGACCGATTCGAACTCGATTCCGGCCGGGAGCGCGCGTGTCGCCGCGTCGATGTACTTCTGGACGCTCAACGTCGAGAACTGCGGCGCCATCGGGATGCCGATGACGCGCGTGACTCCCGCTGCCGCGAGCTCCGCCAGGGCTTCGTTGATGAACGGCTTCCAGTTGCGCATGCCGACGGCGACGGGCACGTCGGGCCCGAGGCGCGCCCGCAGCGCGGCCGCCTGCGCTACGGTGATGTCGGTCAGCGGCGAGCGCCCGCCAATCGCCGCGTAGTTCTCGCGCATCTCGTGAATCAATTCGTCGGAGGGCGGCCGTCCCCCACGCACGAGACGCAGATACTCCGGCATCTCGTCGAGCGAGGCGGGGGTGCCGTGGGCCATCAGGAGAACACCCGTCTGGGTTCGGGGTTCGGGGTTCATCGTTCGGCGTTCTCGTTGTGGTTCTCGGGTTCGCAGTTCTCGTTCGTTGTTCTTTGGTTCTTTGGTTCTCTAGTTCAGGGTTCTCTAGTTCAAGGTTCCTAGATTCTATCGTTCGTTGTCGCGAGAACCCAGAACCCAGAACCCAGAACCCCAGAACGAGAACCCCGAACCTCGAACCCCCGAACCCCGCCCCCGACCTGTCACCGCCGTGTCTTCTGATGCACGTAGCGCGCGAGCGCCTGGACGTGTTCGAGCGGTGTGGTTGGCAGGATCCCGTGACCGAAGTTGAAGATGTGCCCCGGACGGCCGCCGGCGCGGGCGAGCACGTCGTCGGTTGCGGCAAACACGCGATCGAGCGGGCCGAGCAGCAGCGTCGGATCGAGATTGCCCTGAATTGCGCGGTCCGGGCCGACGCGCTCCCACGCTTCGTCCAGGGGCGTGCGCCAGTCGGCGCCGATGACGTCGCCGCCCGCGTCGCGCAGCAGGTGCAGAATCGATCCCGTGCCGACGCCGAAATGAATCGTCGGGACACCGGCGCCCGCGATGCGCGCGAAGATCTTCTTCGTATGCGGGAGGATGAATTCGCGGTAATCGGCGGCGTTGAGCGCGCCGACCCACGAGTCGAACACCTGCACCGCGTCGACTCCGGCTTCGATCTGCGCGAGGAGATAGTCGCCGATCACCTCCGCGACGGTGTCGCAGAACTGGTGCCACGCCACCGGCGACCCATACATCAGCGCCTTGGTGTAGGCGAAGTTGCTCGAATGGCCGCCTTCGATCGCATACGAGGCCAGCGTGAACGGAGCGCCCGCGAAGCCGATCAGCGGCACCCGACCGTTGAGGGCGCGTTGAATCTGCTGAATTGCCTCGATCACATACCCCAATTCCTGCCGCGGCTCGAAGTGCCGAACGCGCTTCAAATCGGCTTCGCTCCGAAGCGGATGCTCGATCGCGGGCCCCTCGCCGCGTACGAAATCGAACGCGATTCCCATCGGCTCGAGCGGCAGCAGGAGATCGGAAAAGAGAATCGCGGCGTCGACTTCGATTCGCCGCACCGGCTGGAGCGTGACCTCGGTGGCCAGATCGGGCGTGCGGCACAGATCGAGCAGCGAATATCGCTCGCGCAAGCTGCGGTATTCGCTCATGTAGCGCCCTGCCTGCCGCATGAACCAGACAGGCGTCGCATCGACCGGTTGGCGTTGGCAGGCTTTGAGGAATCGACCGCCGGACTCGATCAGTGGGTCACCTTCAGCAGGTTGCGGGCGAGTCCGACCAGATCTTCGAGCCAGAGCGGCTTGAAGCGCAGTTCCGCGCCGAGTTCGCGCAATTCGTTCGATACTGCATCATCCAGGAAGTAATCGCCGGTGACGATGGCGACAGGCGTCGCGCTGTGCTCGTCGCGCGATCGAAGACGGCGAAGAAATCCGAGACCGTCGACGAGCGGCATTCGCAGGTCGAGGATGATGGCGTCCGGGTGGCTCTGTTCAGCTTCCTGCAGACCCTTCTCGGCGCTGACCGCCGTGCGCACCTGATACCCTTCGAGGCGCAGCATGCGCGCGAATGTCTGTGTCACGCCCTCATCGTCGTCGACGATGAGAATCTTGGTCGTGGATCGGTCAGCAGTGATTGCTGGCACCGGGGTATTGTAACCTACGCCTGCTCAACAGCATCCAGAGCGTATTACAGTTGAGCTTGACAAATCCATGCTAAACTTTGCAGTTTCGATTTCAGTGCTTATCCAACTGTTTGGAGGCGCTCGTTGAGTCCGATTCTGGTGCGGCCCGTTCGTGAGCAGCTCGAGCACGACCGCATAATCCGCCTCTTGCACGCAAAGTTTCGCCGTCGTCACGAAGCCGTTATGAACCCAGGCAATGAGCAGAATGCCGGCGTCGGAACCGGCACGTCAGCGCTTTATCCGGATTTGCTCCTGATGTCACAGGAGCGGGGCCACAAGCTCCAGGTAGTCGTCGAAATCGAGACGGGCGAGTCGGTCAATCACCTGGAAGCGCTGGCGCAATGGGCCCATTTCGCCCGAACCCGGGCGGCTTTCCATCTCTATGTGCCCGCCGGCATGGTGGATGTGGCCCGCCGGCTCTCCGAGGACAACCAGATTTACGTCAGCGAGATCTGGAGCTACCACATCGTGGGAGACCAGCCGCGCTTCACGCTGGTCCATCGGAATCGTGAAGCGCCGCCGCCGCTGCCGAAACCGGCTCCGAAACCCGCCGCAGCGAAACCCGCCGCACCGAAGCCCGAGGCGGAGAAGCCGCCGCGAGCGGTGAAGAAGCCGGCCGCGCGATCCGCGTCGAGACCGAAGTCCAGGCCGAAAGCGAAAACCAAGAGCGTGGTCAAAAAGCAGAAACGGTAGCGTGGCTTTCTTCCGTTTTTCCCGCGACAAGCGCGGCTACGAGCATTTCTATCTCGTCGAGCCGGTCACCAACCGGAAAGGAAAGTCGCGTACGCGGGTGCTTTACTGGTATCGCACACCGCCGAACGTAAAAGTAGGGCGCGCACCCTTCGACGACGAGGCGCGGCGCGCGTTGGAGACGCAGTACCCGGCGGTCGAATTCGACTGGGACAAGATCGTCGACGCGCCAATCCCATCGGCTGAGGCGGAAAAGTGGCGCGAGCGGCGGCGCGGGGAACGCGTGGAACGCGCCGCGCGGCGCTCCGCGGAAGCCACCGATGGTCGCGACGACGCGATCGCCGCCGAGGGGGATCCCGACGCCGATCTCGTCGAGCAGGACGTGGACAGCGGCGACGCGATCGCCGCGAGTGGAGCCGCGCCGTCAACGGACTCCGCGGAAGTTCCCACAGACATCGACTCGGATGTCGCGGAGGTGTCCGGTACGGGCGAGCCACCAGCGGACCTGCCCGCGGTGCCTGGCACGAGCCAGGGGCCGGTGCGCGACGGCGCGGCGCGACGGCGTCGTCGCAGGCGTCGGGGGCGCGGCGACCGCGACCACGCGCATCGCGAGCCATCCGTCGCGGCGGCCACTGACAAGCCGCTCGAACAGGCGGCCGATCCCGATTCCCAGAGCGTGCCGCCCGACGATCCGATCGAGCGATTCGGGGAGTGATCTATCGGCGCTCGCGCACACAACCGCGTCCGTGTCGCTGCGCTGCTCCTCGGCCTGATCGGCCTCGCGTGGCTGGCCGGCCGATCGCTGGCGCCGCGCGTGCTCGCCATCATCGCCGACATCGACTCGTTCGGCGCCGCGGCCGTTGTCGCCTTCATTCTCATCTACGCCGTATCCATCGTCGCGTTGATTCCGGCCACGGTGCTGACGATCGCAGGCGGCGCTGTGTTCGGGCTCGTCCAGGGGGCGACGTATTCGTTCATTGGCGGCGCCATCGGATCGACCTGCGCGTTCCTGCTCGGCCGCCACGGCGCGCGGCGTCTCGTCGAACGGCGTCTCGCAGACCTGCCGCGTTTCGTCGCCATCGACCGCGCCGTGGCCGCGCAGGGCTGGTGGATCGTGTTCCTGCTGCGGTTGTCCCCGGTGATGCCGTTCAACGTGCTCAACTACGCGCTCGGGCTGACGACCATTTCAGTCAGGGACTTCGCCCTGGCGAGCTTTGGCTCCATTCCCAGCGAGCTGCTCGGGGCCTACGCTGGGGTGGTCGGTGGGGAAGCGCTGGCGATCGCAGGGGAAGCCGAGACCCCGAAAGACGCGTCTCATTACGTCGTGCTCATCGGCGGGCTGGCCGCGACGGTGGCCGCCACATTCCTGGTCACTCGGACGGCCCGCCGGGCGCTGCGCGATGTATAATTCGCCTGCTATGACCCTGAAAATGAACGGTTTCTGGTCCACTGGACTGCTGGTGGTCCTCGCGGTCGGGCTGTCCGCACAAACCCAGCCGCCCGCACCGTCCACTCCGCCCGCGCCTGCCGCGGCGCAGGAGAAACCGACCTTCAAGGTGACGGTCGATCTCGTCACGAACGACATCATCGTCCGCGACGAGAAGGGCAACTTCATTCCCGATCTGAAAAAGGAAGAATTCGAGATCTTCGAAGACGGCGTCAAGCAGGACATCGCCTCGATGACCGTCGTCACCGGCGGCCGCGTCACCAACGTGCTCGCGCCGCCGCCGCCGCCGCCGCCGGAAGGGATCATCCTGCCGCCGACCAAGCCGCGCAACGACGTGTCGGGCCGCATCTTCCTCTTCTTCGTCGACGATCTGCACCTGCAGTTTCACAACACCGGCCGGGTCCGCGAGCTGTTCAAAAAGATCTCGAAGGAGCTCGTGCACGACGGCGACATGTTCGGCATCGTCTCGAGCGGTCCTTCGTCGATCGCCGTCGACATGACCTACGACCGGTCGCGGCTCGACGAAGCGATCAAGAAGATCGCCGGCAACGAGCTGAAGCCGACCGACATCATCAACGGACCGTCGGGCGCGGAAGGCCCGAGCGAAGTCCGCTACCGCGCGCACGTCGCGTTCTCGACGGTCAACGATCTGCTGAACAACCTCGAGTCGGTGCACAACCGGCGCAAGGCGCTCGTCTATGTGAGCGACGGCTACGACTTCAATCCGTTCCAGGACGCGCGCCTCGGCCTGATGGATCCGAACTCGCCGTTCGCGCAGAACGAGTTCGCGCGCACGCAGAACCAGATGGCCGCGCAGAACAGCGACGGCTCGTCGCCGCAGACCGATCCGATGGCCAACCAGCAGAAGCAGAGCGAGACGTTCGCGGATGCCGACCTCGCACGCGAACTCGGCGATCTGACGCGGCAGGCCAATCGCGCCAACGTGACGATGTACACGATCGATCCGCGCGGGCTGGTCGGGATGGGCGACATCGACGAGCAGGTGGATCCGCAGCAGTGGAACGAGTTCGTGCGCAAGTCGCAGGACAGCCTGCGCGTGATCGCTGAAGAGACCGGCGGCATCGCGGTGGTCAACCAGAACGATTTCAGCAAGGCGCTGAAGCGCATCGACGCGGAGACGAGCGACTACTATGTGCTCGGGTACTACTCGAAGAATCCCGATCCGACCAAGCGCCGCCGTCAGGTCGAAGTGAAGATCACGCGCAAGGGCGCGAGCGCGTGGTTCCGGAAGGAATACGTGCTGAAGCCGCCGCCCGCGCCGACGGCCTCGTCGAAAAAGTGACCTGTCATGGCTGAGGGCTGATGGCTGATGGCATAGGCACGATCGACCATGGATCCGATGCCATCAGCCCTCAGCCATTAGCCATTTTCGCGCGCACACGCAGCCCCGCCTTGGCCATCCGGGGCTTCCGAAGCGCCTCGAGCCTCGCCGCCGCCTCGTCGAGATAAGTCTGGTCGATGTCGCAGCCGATGAACTCGGCGATGCCGAGGCGCGCGCATGCCACGGCGGTGCTGCCGAGCCCGCTGAACGGATCCATCACGCACTGGATGCGCGACAGGCCGTGCAGCCGCAGGCACTGCTCCGGCAGCCTCGAGGGGAACGTCGCCGGGTGCGGCCGATCGCGGTCGCGCCGCTGAATCGTCTCGTACGGGATGAACCAGGTGTTGCCGCGGCACCGCAGGCCGTCGGCCGCCCTCGTCCAGCGCGCGATGTTCGACTGATCCTGGTAGGGCACGCCAAGCGCCAGCCGGTCAAGCTGCGTGTCACCGTTGCGCGTCAGGTGAAACACGAACTCGTGGCAGTCGTTGAGGAAGCGATCGCTGTTGATAGGCTTGTAGTGGCCGACGGCCAGGTCACGCGTGAGGCCGGCGGCCACGCCCGCCGATTCGCGATCGATGGCGATCGACTTGATCCAGTGCACGATGTTCTGAAGCCGCAGATGCGAGCGGGCCACCTGCACGACGTCGAGCGCGGTCCACGGGTCGGTCGGCTTGGCGCCGACGTTCAGAAACAGCGACCCGTCAGGCCGCAGTACCCGGGCGGCGGCGGCAATCCACGTGTTCGTCCATTCGAGGTAGTCGGCGCCCGACAGCGTGTCCTGGTAGCGGTTGTACGCGATGCCAAGGTTGTAGGGCGGAGACGTGACGATGACGTCGACGCTGTGCGGGTCGAGCCGGTTCAGCACATCAACGCAGTCGCCGAGGTGGAAGTGCGCAGATCTTCCCGGTCCGGTTGGGACGGTTTTGTACGGCTTCAGGATGACTGACACGCCCTACTTTCGGCGCGTCGGTACAAATTCGTTAGGGGTGTGTCCAGGAGAGTACGGGGGAACGGTGGTCAGGACGCTTTGGTCGCGAGCGCGGCGATGCCGAGCGGGGCTGTCGAAGCCACGCGCTCCGTGGCGATCGTGTGGTTCCGGCGATGACCGTGACTGCCGCAGGCTTTGCCCTTCTCCTCGACGTAGCTGATCTCCCGGCTGGTCGCCACCTCGCGATAGCGCCCGACCACGCATCCGCAGCCGAGTGTCGTGAACCCCAGGAGCCGAACGAGACTCATCGCGTCCTCCGGTCGGAAGCCGAGCAATACATGTGCCGCACGCATCGCGACCCGCGTCCACATCAACCAACGGCTCGCCAGGTCGCGATCAGGTCGCGATCCGTTCCACATTCGTGATTGCAGGGTGTTTTGTCGAGCGATACCCCGTATTCATTGTGCGAATGCGGACGGATTTCTTTCGCGCGCGCGAGCGCTTCTTTACTTATCGGCTTCAACGAGTGAGGCGACGCATCCGAACGCGTTCGGATCTTTGGACGGAAAAACGTTGGCGTGGATTTGTCGTCGGTCCGAGCGGCCGGCCGCGACTCCGAGGAATGAACGCAGGTGGACCAAAAGAAAGGCCGGCGCCCGGTGTCCCGGAACGGCCGGCCTCACGGAATCCAGTTGGGGCTGGGGGCTAGGGCTAGGGGCTAGCCGAATTGCTAACCCCGAGCCCCGAGCCCCACGCCCCGTCTTTAGAAGTCGAACTTGAACCCGATCTTCAGCACGCGCGGAGCCACGATCTCCTGGACGCGGCCGAAGTAGGACGTCGTCAACCGCGCAGCGTCGAACGCCGCCTGGCTGACGAATCCCTGCGTGAGCGAGCCGTAGCTCGTCGTCGCCGCCGCCTGGCCCGCGCTGGAGTTGAGCACGTTGTGCAATTCGGCGACGAACGCCGCGCGATGGCCGCTGCCGAAGCGGAAGCCCTTGTCGGCCCGCAGCGACAGCAGGTTGAGGAAGTCGGCGCGATAGGTCCCGCGCGGATCGACGGCGATGTTGCGCGAACCCTGCGCGAACGGGACTGTCAACGTGCGGTCGTACGGCAAGCCGCTCAGCGCCTGGTAGTTCGCGCCGATGTTGATCCCGTACGGCGCCTGGTAGCTGCCGAGCAGCTTGAAGGCGTGCGGCTGGTCGTTCCCCCCGCGTCCCTGGCCGGGGCCTGCACCCAGGTCGATCAGGTTGTTCGGGTTGGTGAAGTCGTAGACGTTGCGCGTCGCCGTGCCGTTCGTGTTGATGCCGGTCTGAATGCCGTCCAGCCGCGACCACACGTACGAACCCTGCATCTGCCAGCGGTTCGACATCCGCTTGCTGACTGACAGTTCCAGCGCTTTGTAGCGCTGCGTGCAATCAACCGTGACGTTGTTGCCGCAGTTGGTGTGGAAGAACGTGTCCTTGCCGACGTACTGCGGCTTGACGTCGTAGAACGTCAACGAGCGATCGTCTGCCGTGCCGCGGAGATTGTCCGGGCCGAAGTCGGTGACGACGCGCGTTGGCTGGTACACGGTGCTGGCCACCTGATCACAGGGGATGCCGTAGCAGTTCTGGTCGGTGGTCTGATCACGGAACCACCGCTGGATCCAGTCGGCGTTGAACGACCAGTTCGATGCCAGCTCGCGCTGGTAGGCGAACATGATCTCGTCGTTCTTCGGATCGCGCAGCTTCGGATCGATCGCGTTCGCCTTGGGCACGAACTGGCTCTTCAACACGCCGAGCTCGTTGGGATCGACCTTGCCGTTGTTGTTCAAGTCGCCGAGGAACGACCAGGTCTGGACGCCGGTGTTCTGGATCGAGTTCGGGTTGATGCTGGAGTACTCGGTCGTGTACATCGACTCGAAGTAGCGGCT
>DATFWL010000561.1:0-7360 GCA_035259385.1 Vicinamibacterales bacterium
GACGCCGTCCTGATGCTGCAGCACGCCGTCGACGATCAGGAACGGCTCTTCGACGACCACGAGGCGGTCGCGCGCGAAGAGATCCGGACGAACGATGATATTCGCGATCCCGGTTTCGTCTTCGAGCGTGAGGAAGACGAAGCCTTTTGCGGTGCCGGGACGCTGGCGCGTGATCACCATGCCGGCGACGCGCACGCGGCGACCCTGCCGTGCCGTACGCAAATCGCACGCGCGAAGGATCCCGCGCATCGCCAGCTCGTCGCGCTTGAGCGCCATCGGGTGACGGCCGGTCGACAGGCCCATCCCCGCGTAGTCCGCAACGAGCCGCTCGGCTTCGGTCATCGGCTTCAGGGGGCAGGAGACTTCGCCGTCACCGAGGGGAGTGGGGGCTGGGGACTGGGGACCGGCCGTCACGCCGTCGACGGGGAAAGCAACCGCAGAGTTGGCAGAGAACGCAGAGAATTCTTTTTCAAAGACAATCTCCGCGTTCTCGGCGTCGTCGGCGATGACCGGCACATCGAACAGCTCGCCGCCAGGACGGACCGCGCGCTCGGCCTGCCATAACGCGGAGCGGCGGTCGTACCCGAACGCGTTCAGCGCGCCGATGTCTGCCAGCGTGACGAGCTCGTCACGGCGCAGACCGGTGCGTGCGACGAGATCGTCGAGGGCGGTGAATCGTAATCGCCGTACCGATGAGGCATCGGCCGAGCGATCGGCAGCCACGCGCCAATCGTGCGAGCAGTTGTTGCAGAACCATCGACTGCCTTCGCGTTCGAGCATCGACTCGTCGTCGCAGCCGCACTTCGGGCACGCGGATCGCGTGGGGACTGGGGATTGGCGATTGGGGAGCGGGGTGACTGGTCGCCTGGGATCGGCAACCGGACTCGCCGCCGCGATCGCACGGCCAGCTTGTTCGCGCAATCCGCTCACATAGCGCAACCCGAGACGGACGCCGCCGTCGGCTTCGACCGTGCAGTCCCAATCGGAGATCTGCACGTCGATCGGATGGAAGCGGACGCCGCGGCGCTGCGCATCCTTGACGAGCGTCGACGGATGGTAGAACCCCATCGGCTGGTTGTTGAGCAGCGCCGTGTAGAACGCCGCCGGAAAGTGCGCTTTCAGGTAGGCGCTCGCATAGGCCAGCAGCGCGAAGCTCGCGGCGTGCGATTCGGGAAAGCCGTAGAGCGCGAACGACGTGATCGACGTGATGATCTGCTCGGCCGGCTCGCCGGTGATGCCCTGACGCGCCATCCCCTCGCGCAGCTGCACCTCGATCTGCTTCATCCGCCGCTCGGATCGCTTGAAGCCGAACGCGCGGCGCAGCTCCTCGGCCTGCCCGCCGGTGAAGCCGGCGGCGACCATCGCGATCCGCAGCAGCTGCTCCTGGAACAGCGGGACGCCGAGCGTCCGCGCCAGAATCGGCTCGAGCGTCGGATGCGGGTAGTGCACCGGCTCGCGTCCCGCGCGGCGATTCAGATAGGGATGCACCATCTGTCCGACGATTGGTCCCGGCCGGATGATCGCCACCTGCACGACGATGTCGTAGAACTCCTTCGGACGGAGGCGCGGCAAGGTCGCCATCTGTGCGCGCGACTCCACCTGGAACACGCCGATCGTGTCGGCCTCGCACAGCATCTTGTAGACGATCGGATCCTGTTGCGGCAGATGCGCGAGATCCACCACCGGACGTTTAACCGCGGAGACCGCGGAGCCCGCAGAGCATTCGTTTTTCTCTGCGCCCTCCGCCTTCTCTGCGCCCTCCCCGTTGACCAGCGCGAGCGAGTCCTGAATCACCGCCATCATCCCGAGGCCGAGCAGATCGACCTTCACGATCCCCATGTCGGCGCAATCGTCCTTGTCCCACTGCACGACGACGCGGCCGGGCATGGTCGCGTTCTCGAGCGGGACGACGGCGTCGAGCTGTCCCTGGCAGATCACCATTCCGCCGGAGTGCTGGCCGAGATGGCGCGGCAGATCCAGCATCTCGTGCCACAGCCGCGCGAACAGCCGCACGCGATCCGAGTTGAGATCGAGACCGACCGACGACATCTGGCGCGGCAGCGAATCGCCGGGATCGATGAACTCGAAGCTGTTCATCACTTTCGCGAGCCGGTCGATCTGCGCCGGATCGAAGCCGAGCGTCTTGCCGACTTCGCGCGCGGCGCTGCGGCCGCGGTAGGTGATCACGTTCGCCGTCATCGCCGCGCCGAGCCGGCCGTACTTCTCGTAGACGTGCTGGATGACGCGCTCGCGGCGATCGCCGCTCGGCAGATCGAGGTCGATGTCCGGCCACTCGCCGCGCTCCTCGGAGAGAAAGCGCTCGAACAGCAGATCCATCCCGACCGGATCGACCGCGGTGATGCCGAGGCTGTAGCAGACGGCGCTGTTGGCCGCCGACCCGCGGCCCTGCACGAGGATGTCGTGCTGCCGGCAGAAATTGACGATGTCCCAGACGATCAGGAAGTAGCCGGCGAGCTCGAGCGTCTCGATCAAATCGAGCTCGCGGGCGATCTGCGCGCGCGCCTCGTCGTGATACGGCCGGTAGCGGCCGCGCGCGCCGACATCGACGATGGCGCGGAGGAACGAGATCTGCGTCTCGCCGGCCGGCACCGGGTAGTCGGGAAAGCGGTAGCCGAGATCGGCCATCGTGTACTGCAGCCGATCGGCGAGCTCCGCCGTGCCGGCGACCGCGTCGCGGTGATCGCGGAACAGCGCCGCCATCTCGGCCGGCGGCTTGAGATACCGCTCGGCGTTCGGCGCGAGACGGCGGCCGGCCGAGGCGAGATCGGTGTGATGGTGGATGCAGGTGAGCACGTCGAACAGCGGCCGCGCCGCCGCGGCGGCGAAGCGGACGCCGTTGGTGGCGATCGTCGGCACCCGGAACGCGGCCGCGAGGCGCGCGAGCGCGGCGTTGTCGCGCTCTTCGTCGCGGCGCAGATGCCGCTGCAGCTCCACGTACACGTTGCCGCGTCCGAACACGCCGACGAGCCGATCGACGAGCCCGCCGACGCCGTAGCGGCGGCCGTCGAGCGCGGCGCGGCCGGCGAGCGCGACCAGGCCGGTCGTGCAGCCGTCGAGCTCCTCGAGCTGCAGCGCACCGTCGCCTTTCGGCGCGCGCATCTTCATGCGCGTGATCAGGCGACACAGGTTCTGATACCCGTGCGCGTTTTCACAGAGCACGGGGAGGAGAAAGGACGGGTGGGACGGATGCGACCGATGACGCCTCCCATCCGTCTCCCTATCCGTCCTAGCCGTCCTATCCGTCCTATCCGTCCCAATCGTCAGTTCCGCACCGACGATCGCGCGGAGACCGGCGGCGGCCGCCGCCTTGTGAAAGCGCGGCAGCCCGTAGACGCCATCGCGATCGAGCAGCGCGAGCGCCGGGTAGCCGAGCTCCGCCGCGCGATCGACGAGCGCCTCCGGCAGCGACGCGCCTTGCAGAAAGCTGAAAGCCGACGCGGTGTGGAGCTCGACGTACACCGACTTCGCCGCAATGAGGAATTGAAAAGTAAGAATCAAGAATGCGTGGCACGACTGTCACGCTGCCTCGCAGCGTCGCAGCCGTGATCACGAATTCTTAATTCTTAATTCCTAATTCTTAATTGCCCTCGTCCGCCGACGGCCCATACACCCCCGGAATCGGGATGTTGTTCAACCGCAGGTACACCCCGAGCTGGGCACGATGGTGGACGATGTGGTTCAGGCAGAAGCTGCGGACGCAGTTGTAGCGGGGCAAGGTGAAGAACACCTGCGCGCCGTTCTTCAACGTCCACGGGACGAAGTAGTCGGCGTCGGATTTGTTCATTGCAGCGCGGGCGGATTTCACGTTCGTGTCGAACCAGGACAGCAGCTCGGCGCGGTCCTTGGCGGCACGATTCATTTCCTCCGGGGTGACGCCGGCGAGATCGAATTCCTGCCGGTTCATCGTGTCGACGGTCCAGGTCACCATGTTCGCGATGTGGCTGGCGAGGTGACCCATCGAGAACGACTTGTCGTGCGGCTTCCAGGCGAGCTTGTCGTCGGGCACGCGCTCGAGCACCTTGCGCGTCGCAGCCATCTCCTGATCGAATTCGGGCAGCAGCAGTTCGGCAATCGTCATTGCAGCACTCCTCTCTCGCTTTCTGCGCTTCAGTCCACAATCGCATCGATGAACCAGGCGTCGGTCTCGCGGTCGCGGAACACGCGGTAGACCGCTCCATCGGTCAACGACACGTCCCATTCATCGCGGTCCCACGGGGCCTGGTGGGACGGATGAGAGAGATGAGACAGATGGGACGGATGACGCTGCATCGCATTACCCGCCGTATCCATCCTCTCCGCCCTATCCCTCGCATTCGTCGTATCCCTCCCATCCGTCCTATCCCTCCCATCCGTCCTATCGGTCCCACACTCCCACCAGGCGCCCGATGTCCGCCACGGTCCCGCGCACCGCATGACCGCGCCGCCGGCGAAACCGCGGCGATCGGTGGTGACGCGCACCGGGCGGCCATCGGCAACCGCGACGCGCGCGGGGACAGGATAGCGACACCGGCGCAGCGCCGACGCGATTCGGGAATCGGCAGTCGGCAGTCGCCAGTCGGCAGTCGCCAGTCGGCAGTCGCCAGTCGGCAGTCGCGGTTCGGTGTTCAACGCGGAATTCGCAGAACCCGCAGCGTCTTCTTGTACAAAAATTTCTCTGCGGTCTCCGCGTTCTCTGCGGTTTCTGCGTTCCTCGTGATGGTCGGTGGCAAAGGCCGCCATCGCAAACGCGCCTGGACGATACGAATCGACGGTAGCCGGCGCGCCGAAGCGATCCTGCCCCATCAGCGCGCCGAGCCGCGCGACGAGCGTCGACAACTGCTCCGGCGTCGGGTGCGCGCGCGTGAACAGCGTGTGCTGCAGGATGCGGCCGGGCGTCGGATCGATGACGATCGTGACGCGATCGATCGCGGCGCCTGGCGGATGGGTTTCGAGATCCAGCAGCGCGAGCGTTCGCAGCGTGCGCACATCGCGCATCGGCGCCGGCAGCTCGAGCCGGCGCGTGTAGACCTCGCGCGTGACGAGCCGCAGGAGCACGTGCAGCACGGCGGCGCCGCGATCGCGTCGTTCGAGCCGCGTCGAGAGCGGCTCGAGCAGCCGCGTGAGCACGAACGACAGCGGCTCGAGCTCTTCGATCGGCCAGTCGAGCTCGAGCGTCGCGTCGAACCGCTCTTCGTCGAGCGCCGGAATCAGCGGCCGCGTGTCTTCGCCGCGCGCGAGCGCCTGCCACGCCAGCGCCGGCTTCCCCATCCGCGACGCGAGATTGGCCGCCGGCAGCGCTGCGAGCTCGCCGAGCGTCTTCAGCCCCCAGCGCTTGAACGCTGAGACCGCAAAGGCCGCCGAGTCGTCGACAATCTTTTCCAGGATGCCGAGATGGATCGGCGCGAGCGCCGCGGCTTCGTCGCCGCGCGCGACGATGGTGACGCCGGGCCGCGCGATGGCAAGGACGAGCGCGGCCGTCCGCGTGGCGGCGACGGTGGCGTGCACGCGAATGCCGCGCGCCGCGATCTCGCGCCTCAGCTCGTCGCCGATCGCCGCCGGCGGTCCGATCAGCCGCTCGAGGCCGCTGACGTCGATCGTGACGAGATCCGGACCGTGACATTCGAATCGCGGCGAGAACTCGCGCGCGATCGCCGTGAGCGTGGCCGATGCACCCGTCGGCTGATCGGCCGCCGGCGGGCGGTGGAGGCAGGCGTACAGAGGGGGATTCGGGATTCGGGATTCGGGATTCGTCGGCCCGAGCTGGGATTCGAAGTTGGTTGGCATCGCGTCACGCGCAATCGGCGGCGACCGTCATCAGCGGGATCCGTTCGTCTTCGTGCAGACGCGTCCGCGCGCGCACAACGCGCGCGTCGACGTTCACGCCATCGAACAATGTCTCGCCGAAGCGAACCCCGACTCCCGACTCCCGACTCCCTCGCGAATCCCGAATCCCGAATCCCGAATCCCGAATCCCGAGTCCCGAATCCCGAATCCCGAGCTGCAGCGTGAGGCCGGCGGAGCTCCGTGCCATCGGTTCGCCGCCGACGAGCAGGCACACCGTCTGACTGCCTTCCACCATCCGCTGCAGGCGCAGCCACGTCGTGAACGGCAGGCGCCGCACCGCCGGGGCCGGCGCCTCCGCCACATCGAGCACGACGAGGCCGAAGTTACCCGCCTGCAGCACGAGCGTGAACGCGCGGATGGCCTGCTCGAGCGCGCGCTGGTTGAGATCCCCGCAGAATCCCGGATTGGGAACGACGTGTCCGCGGATCCAGAGGATCCGCTCGAGCTCGACGCCGGCGGCGGCCGCCGACTCGACGTCGAACATGTCGAGCGCGTCGACGAGCGCGACCAGCTCGCCGCGGGCGGTCGCCGCGGCCATGCTGTGCAGCAGCAGGCTCGTGCGGCCCGCCGATCGCGCGCCGACGATCTCCGACACGTGGCCGCGCGGCAACCCGCCGCCCAAACGCGCGTCCAAAGACGCAACGCCGGACGGGGCGAGCGCCGTTTCGTCACGGGCGTCGAGGACCGTGGTGAGCGTCCGATCGAGCTGGCGGGCGCGGAGCAGCGATTCGAGGTCGGCGCGTGCGAGAGCCATCTGTTTTCGCCTTATCTTCGCCTTCGCGAAGTATAAGACGCGCCGCAGCCCAGATCAAGCGTTAAGGTAAGATACGTAGCTCGTTCAGTTTAGACACGTCTTTTGGCCAAACCCGTCCGCGCACAGACCACGACGACGTCCGCTGCCGACACCGCAGCCGCCACCGCACCCGCCGCTTCCGTAGGCGAGCGCGCGCTGCGGCGGATGCTGGCCGCCTTCACCTACCGCGACTTTCGAGTCCAGTGGATTGGCGCCTGCACCTCGAGCATCGGCACCTGGATGCAGATCGTCGCCCAGAACTGGCTGGTCGTCTCGCTGACGCACTCGCCCTTCTACCTGGGGTTCGACGCCTTCCTGCAGCAGCTGCCGATCATCCTCTTCTCGCTGATCGGCGGCGTCTTCGCCGACCGCTACGACCGCCGCCGCACCCTGCTCGTGTCGCAGGTCGTGCAGATGAGCACCTCGGGCACGCTCGCGCTGCTGATGTACCTGCAGGTCGTGCAGATCTGGCACATCCTCGCGCTATCGTTCGTCACCGGCTGCGCCCAGTCGTTCGGCGGACCGGCGTACCAGTCGCTGATCCCGTCGCTCGTCGACAAGAAAGACCTGCCGAACGCGGTTGCGCTGAACTCGATTCAGTTCAACGTGGCGCGCGTGCTCGGTCCGCTCGCCTTCGGCCTGACCCTCGCCGCCTTCCGCCAGTGGGGCTACAGCGAGCCGCAGGCGATGAACGCGTGCTTCCTGCTCAACTCTCTGTCGTTC
>DATFWL010000562.1:0-4228 GCA_035259385.1 Vicinamibacterales bacterium
CGCATACGACGACGCGCGGCTGATGAATCAGCGCGCGGGCAATCGCGACGCGCTGCTGTTGTCCACCGGACAACGTCGCCGGCAGAAAGTCGACGCGATCGGCGAGCCCCAGTTCCGCCAGCAGGACCTTCGATTGGTCGACGGCGCGCCGACGACCGATGCCGGCGGCGATCAGCGGCACCGCGACGTTCTCCGCTGCGGTCAGTGCAGGCAGCAGATTGAACTGCTGGAAAATGAATCCAAGGTTTCGCCGGCGGAAGAGGATGCGCTCGCGGGAAGACAGATCGTCGAACCGTGTACCGAGCACCGACAGCTCGCCCTCGGTACGGTCGAGCAGGCCGGCGATGATCGAAATCAGCGTGGTCTTGCCGCACCCGCTCGGGCCGACGAGAAAGCTCAATTCGCCCACGCGAGTCTCGAAATCGACGCCGCGTAAGGCCTCGACGGAGGCGTCGCCCGATCCGAATTGTTTCCGCACGCCGCGGCACAACACCCCGACGCGGTCCTCAGTCGTCATGCCTTCACGCTCGGAAGACCGCAGCCGGCTCGAGGACCAGCACTCGGCGGATGCTGAGCAGACTCGCGACGCTGACGACGAACAGAATGCATCCGCCCGTCAGCGCGACGCTCTGCCACATCAGCACGGTGTGACGCGTGGCAAGCTGGCGCAGCATGACTTCAAAGAACGTGGCCGCCAGGCCGGTGCCGAGCGCGAACCCCAGGGCGCCGGCCGTGAACGCCTGCAACAGGATCATTCCGACGAGACGCCAGTTCGTGACGCCAATCGCCTTGAGCGCGCCAAACTGCTTCAAGTTGTCGATCGTGAAGAGATAGAAGGTCTGGCCGGCGACCACGGCGCCCACGATGATGGCGACACCGATGGTGATGCCGAAGTTCACGGGAATGCCCGTGTGCTGAATGTAATACTTGATGCAGTCCCACATGAACTCCTCGGTCGTGCGCGCGCGAAGGCCCGTGGCCTCGTGAATGCGCGCCGTCAATTCCTGGGGAGTCACGCCGGGATCGGGTCGCGCGATGATGAAGGACAGCTGCGTGCGCTCGCGACCCAGATAGTTGACCGCTTCGCTGTACCGCGTGTGCATGATCGGCAAGCTGGCGAAGAGCGGCAACGCATCGGATATCCCGACGATGCTGACGCGGTGATCGTTCATCTCCAGCGTGTCGCCGAGCGCGAGCGGCTTGCCGGGAAAGAGCAGAAGGTAGCCTGCCTGGTCGACCACGACGGAATCGGGTTCACGCAGGCGCTCCCAGGAACCGAGCACCATGTGACGCGGCGCTCCCGCAAGCGTGGCATCGTCGATGCCGATCAAGTAGGACACGTCGAAGTTGCCGTCGAGCGTTCGCGCCACCGGGTTGCCTTTGAAGAGACGAACCGCCCACTGCACGCCGTGCACGCCTCGCACGCGGATCAAATCCGTATCTTTCAGCGCCTTGGTTTGATCCCAGTACTCAGTCCGCGGATCCATGACCCAGACTTCGGCGTCGGTGACGTCGAGGACCTGGCTGGCCGTGCGCCGCATGATGTTCGCGAAAATCGACGTCTGATTCTCCAGCAGGAACGTGCAGAAGGCGATCGCGAACACCAGGCCGAAGTACTTCGCCCGATCGCCTGTCAGCATGCGCAACGCGACAAAGTTCATGAGCCCGTCTCCCTCGTCAGATGCTTGAATCGATTACGCGGGCCTGACAACGCGCTCCAGCGCCGCCGGACGCTCAAGCGGTCCTGAAGAACCGCGAAAGGCGACCGCGGATGTATCGCGTTGAAGCAGCTCGGGCATTCCGTGGGTGTCAACACTCCATCTCCTGTGTTTAACAATATGCCGCTGGTCATATTATGACGCCGCCGCGAGGCGAATAGTTCGCGGCGGCTTGGCGTACTTTATTATCGGGATAATGTTTCGGTGAGAGACCGGTGCGTAGCCCAGGATCACAAGTCGCGAACGCTCAGGAAGATCGGGGCCGGGATCGAAAGAACGTGATAGTGACGCCTCGACTGGAATGCTGACGTTGCGGTGTGGGGTCGAGGGTGTCTCGAGTGAGGCTCGCGGGTTGGCTGTCGAGAACTCGGAAACCGTTGAATAGGAACGCGTGCCACGCACGACTCTGATCTCATCGTCTAGCCGTCACTGGTGGGGACTGGTTCCGCTCCACGAGAACCATCCACGAGCGCGGCGGCGATCAGATCGCGTAACAATTCGGCGACGTGAGGCTCGAACAGGGGTCCTCTGACAATCGGTTCTCCGCCGACGATCGTCGCGCGGACAGCGGAAAGCGTGTCGCGAAGCGCCTGCAACCCGCGACGACCACGTTCGGAAGCCGGCACGGCGGCCGTGATCGCGATCACTTTTCGTTCGAGCTCGCCAGAGCCGATGACCCAATCGATGGCGTTCTTCAGCGCCCCGGGCAGGCTGAAACCATATTCGGGCGAGGCGATGAGAATGGCGTCGCTTTCCGCCACCGCGCGCCTCCATTGCTGCACGCTCTCAGGCGCTCCATTCGCCTCGAGGTCCGGGTTGAAGTGCGGCAGGTCTCGCAGGCCGTCGAAGATCACGACCTCGACGCCTGGCGGAGTCGACGCGGCGGCCACCGCGAGGAGCGCCAGGTTCCCTGACTGCCGCTGGAGACTGCCGCAGATGCCGAGAATCTTCATCGATTGTCTAAGAGCGTCGCGCGCCCGCTGCGGACCGTCAACCTCTGATCCCGCGCCGCCTTGAGCAGCTTTCGGAGCGACTCGCTGCTGCGCGCCTGCTTCGGCGCGAGCGACTTCGACGGCATCCGCGGCGATTGTACGACGGGCTTGACGTGCGCCGAGATGCCATACTTTGCGCGATGGGAGTCACCCGCGAGGATGTGGAGGAGCCGCCGGGCTCGGCACCGGCGGCGCTCATTGCGCCGGAGTTGCACGGACTGCTCTACTACGCGTCGCTCGCGCCCAGCGGTCACAACGCCCAGCCGTGGACCGTGCGCATCGACGGTCGCGAGATCTGGGTCGGGACGGACTCGGCGCGATGGCTGCCGAAGGTGGATCCCGCAAACCGCGAGGTGATGCTGTCCATCGGCGCCTTTGTCGAGAACCTGATCACCGCCGCACCCGCACACGGTTTCGTCGCTGACTGCGAGGTCGTCGGTACACGACCGACCACTGATGTGGCACGAGTGGTGCTGAAATCGATGGCGCCGCGCGATGCGCCGCTCGAGAGCCTGCGCGAACGCCGCACGGTTCGCAGTGGTCAGTCGGACCGCGACATCTCCACTGCGGACGTGGAGGCGCTTCGTGCGGCTGGCGGCCATGACGAGGTTCATTTCTTCACGGCGGGGTCGCAACTCGGCCGGCGTCTGGCCGAAGCGACGCTCGAAGCGAACCGCGTCCAGACGTCGAGGGACGATGCGCAATCGGAGCTCGCCGACTGGATGCGCTGGACTCCTGATGACGGACGCGCGCACCGGAACGGCTTTACGCCGGAGTCGCTGGAGATTACGGGAATTGCCGGATGGTATGTTCGGCATTTCATGAACAGGAAGGCCGTCCTCGGCAGGCGCTTTCGGAAGCAGAGCCTGGATCGGGTCCACCAGCAACTCAGGAGCTACGGCGGCTGGGTGGTGATCACGAGCCCGGACGAAGGTATCCACACTTTGATCGACACCGGCCGTCGCTGCGAGCGGATGTGGCTGGAAGCTCGACCCCGCTCGATTGCTGTCCATCCAATGTCGCAGGTGCTCGAGGAAGCCCCGCTCAAGGCTCAGATCGCAGGAGACCTCGGATTGCGGGGCCGAGTGCAGTTCATACTGAGAATCGGCTACGTGACCGCCTACCCACGCCCGGTCAGCTTACGGATGCCGGTGTCCTGGTTCCTGCGGACGTGAGTCACACGCCGCGCCGATCATCGTGAACACCGGTGGCCGTTCAGTCGACGATCGCGCCGCCCGTCAGGTTGGCGACAGTGCCGGTCATTGCACTGGCCTTGTCCGATGCGACGAACGCCGCCACATTCGCCAGCTCCGCCAGCGTCGTTGATCGGCGCCGGTGCGTGCGGTCTTCGATCAGCGACTGGAACTGCTCGCGACTGATTCCGATCGTCTTCGCATGGAGGCCGAACACCACGTCAATCGTGGCGGTCTCGGGAATTCCGGTCGTGCGAAGGCACACGACCCGGACTCCGTGCGATCCGAGCTCTGCCGAAAGACCTCGGCTCAGACCTTCCATCGC
>DATFWL010000563.1:0-4027 GCA_035259385.1 Vicinamibacterales bacterium
TCATTGCGAAGCTCCCCGAGGACGGCGCCGGCATCGTCAACAACAGCGCGATGCCCGACGTGAATCTTCAGTACCTGATCGCGGTGGCGCTCATCGACGGCACGGTCTCGTTCGACGCGAGCCATTCGTACGAGCGGATGGGGGATCCGCAGGTGCTCGCCGTGAAGCAGCGCGTCGAGCTCGTGGGCGATCGCGGCCTGATGGATCCGGCGGCGCCACGCAGCGCGAACGTCGAAGTGCGGCTGCGCGACGGGCGTACGGTGACGCACTTCACGCGCCACGCGCCGGGCACGAAGGAGAATCCGCTCTACACCGCGGGCGTCGCCGCCAAGGCGCGGACGCTCATCGCGCCGGGGCTCGGGGATCAGCGCTGCGAACTGGTGATCACGCGCATCAACACGCTCGAGAGCGCGTCCGTCCGCGATCTGGTGCGGCTTCTTGTCGGGTGAGCGCGCCGCCCGTTCCGGTGTTCCGGATGCGCCCGATACGCACGCTCGTCGCGAGCACGGCGTGCGGCAGCACTTCGAGTCGGTCGAAGGGGGCAGGGGGGACCTGGGACCGAGAGCGAGCGTTCCGTTAACCGCGAGACGGCCCGAATGCTTCCTTGTATCTTCTCACTGGACGTGCTTCGCATCGGGCAGGAACGCGATGCGCCAGGGCAGCTTGAACGTGGCCACCTCGGTCATCGTGAACGGCAGGCTCGGCTCCGGCTTCAACTCGCCCGCGTTGATTTGGGCGGGCGCGGTGGCCGACACCAGAATGAGGAACGGCGTCGCATTCAGAGGAGTTTTCATGTTCCGACGAGAGTAACCTGGAGCCTCCATGCTGCGCCGCTTCGGCCTTGCCGCGCTCGTCGCCCTGACGCCGGCGCCGGCACTCCTCGCTCAAACACCGGCTACGACCAGGGCGGTGAAGCCCCCGATCTCGATTGCGCCGTGGCCCGACGACGAGGTGCTGCTGACGCGCAGAACTCAGGACAAGACGCGCCGGTTCTTCCGGGCGGCGTACGACTTCGATCTGTCCGCATCGCGACGCCAGACGCGATCAAGCGAACTTTCGTCGACGGCTGTCCCGCGACGCGCGGCCGCATCTGACGACGCCCCGATTCATTCGCGAGGGATCATCGATGTTCAAGAACCTGGTGAGCATGTTCGTGCTGATGTTCGCCGCAGCGACTGCTGCCGTCGCGGAGACGCCGTGTGACGGGTTGGCGTCGCTGAAACTCCGAAATGCGACCGTCACCTCGGCGACAGAAGTACCGAAGGGACCGTACCTGCCGTCGGGACTTCCAGCTGATGCCGCAGCGAATCCCAAAATCCAGACTCCGGCGTACTGCCGCGTCGCGCTTCTGTTGACGCCGACCGCAGATTCTCACGTCGAAGTCGAATTATGGATGCCGGCGCGCGAGAGCTGGAACGGAAAGTATCAAGCCGTCGGCGGCGGCGGTTGGGTCGGGAGTTTCAACGTCAACGGGATGCTCAACGCCCTGCAGCAGGGTTACGCCACATCTTCTACCGATACCGGACACAAAGGGCCGGAAGCGGCATTCGCAGTCGGACATCCGGAGAAGCTGGTCGACTTTGCGTATCGAGCCGTGCACGAAATGACGGAGAAATCGAAGGCGATCATGACCGCCTTTTACGGTCGCGGCCCGCGCTTTTCATATTGGAACGGATGCTCGACAGGCGGCCGGCAAGGACTTATGGAGGCCGTTCGTTATCCGGAAGACTTCGACGGCATCATCTCCGGCGCGCCGGCAAACAATCAATTTCAACTGGGCGCCTGGCGAATCAATTTGGACACGACGATCCGCAAGGATCCGCGACGGATCGTTCCGCGAAGCAAGATGCTCATGCTGAATCGCGCTGTTCTCGCGGCGTGCGATACGTTGGACGGCATCAAAGACGGGTTGCTTTCCGATCCGACCAAATGTCATTTCGATCCGGCCACGTTGCTTTGTCGCGACGCCGACAGCGACGGCTGCCTGACCGCATCGCAGGTCGAGACCGTCAAGCTCCTCTACGCTCCGGTCACCAAGCGCGGCGGCGAATTGATCTACCCGGGTCTCGTGCCCGGTGGTGAAGCCGACTGGCCGATATCGGCCTTCGCTGGAGCGCCGGATCCGGGCGCGATCGATTTGGGAATCTTCCGTTACGTCGCCCACGAAGATCCCCGTTGGGATTGGCACACGTTCGATCTCGAGCGCGATACGGCGCTCGCACTCGAAAAGGGTGGATACGTCGAAGTGACCGATCCGGATCTTTCCGCCTTCAAATCGCGCGGTGGCAAGCTGCTGATGTACCACGGCTGGAACGATGGCGGGACCGGCGGCGCGATCTCACCGTTGAACAGCGTTAATTACTACTCGAGCGTGCTCGCGAAAATGGGGCCTCGCCAGGACGACTGGCTGCGTTTGTTCATGGTTCCGGGAATGGATCACTGTGGCGGCGGACCGGGTCCGAATCAATTTGCCGCTCTCACCGCCTTGGAGAACTGGCGTGAGCGCGGTGAGGCACCGAATCACATCACGGCGTATCACGTGAACATCGATCGCGTGGACATCAGCCGCCCGCTCTGCCCGTATCCGCAGGTCGCCGTGTACAAAGGCGCAGGCAATACGAACGACGCCGCGAATTTCGTCTGCAAGACGCAATGAGTACAATGCTGCGGCGATGACCCTGACGCCCGGTTCCGGCTGGGACCGTACGAAATCGACGGCCCGATCGGCGAAGGCGGCATGGGCGTCGTCTACCGGGCGCGGGACACGCGGCTGCACCGTACCGTCGCGCTGAAAGCGGGCGCCGGGCGGTTCACGGATCGCGTGGAGCGCGAGGCGCGCGCGATCGCCGCGCTCAACCATCCGCACATCTGCCAGGTCTACGACCTCGGCCCCGACTTCCTCGTCATGGAGTTCGTGGACGGCCGTCCGCTCCGCGGTCCCGTGACGATCGATCGCGAGCTGGAGCTCGGCATCCAGATCCTCGACGCGCTCGACGCCGCGCACCGCCGCGGCATCGTCCATCGCGACCTGAAGCCCCGAAGCGATGAGGCCGTACGGGTGGTGCGCCGACGTGCTCCCGTACAGCGCCCTGATCAACGGCCGCAACGAATTCCGCATCCTCTCGCTGCGCGACGGGACGTCGACGCCGTACATCCAGGCCTCTGCGGGCCTGACCGCCGGACGGGTCTCGCCCGATTGCAAGTGGGTGGCCTACCAATCAGCCGAGTCGGGCGTCAACGACGTCTACGTCCAGAGTTTTCCCGCGGCCGCGGAAAGTGGAAGATCTCGACCGGCGGCGGAGCGTCGCCGAGATGGCGCGACGACGGCAAGGAGATCTTTGTTCGGCAGGGCGGCAGCCTGATGGGGGCGGAGGTGACGACTTCACGGGACCGATTCGCCGCGGGGCCGCCGCGCGCGATCTTCGAGTACGCCGGCGCGTCGGAAGCGAACGCCACATTCGAGGTGTTCGACAACGGCCGGCGCTTCATCGTGCCGGATCCGATCAAGCGGTCGAATCCACCGTTGACAGTCCTGCTGCACTGGCAGGACGCGCTGTTTTCCAAATAGGTCGACTGCTGAGCCGTCGTCCATCCCGCGGCCGATGAACTTCGACCCGCTTCATTCTTCCGTGGGTCGCCCGCGTCGCATTCTCCACAGTCCCTGCGCCGAGAGTACGAAGGTCAAACCTCCGAGCCCGCCGAGCGCCCAGAGTGTCCAGACGAAGAAGAAGCCGCCGGCGGATTTCGCGATATCGGGGTAATGCGTCCCGCTCATGTGCATGACAGGCATGGCCGCCGCTAACAACCCGACGAGCAGCATGATGATGTATCCCGATCGCCGTCCGGCAAGCGCCAGGGTCCCGTAGAGCAAGACGACGAGCACGACCAACGCGGTGTTCGAGGACTCCGCCTTCGATATCCCGCGAACGATGTCATCCGTAATGTGCAGCGTCAGCAGGAAGATCGACAGCAGGGACGTGACGACCAAGATCGCGTTTTGCTTCACTCGACGCTCCCGGTGGGCCCA